>CAYLUX010000019.1:0-32202 GCA_964386935.1 uncultured Janibacter sp. | reverse complement strand
TCCCCGTCGCTGCTGCGGCGGGTCGAGGGCCGGCTCGAGGACGAGCTGGACGTCATCGCCGCACTGGGGTACCCGACCTACTTCCTCACCGTCGCCGAGGTCGTCGACCTCATCGTCGACGCGGGGGTGCGGGTGGCCGCCCGCGGCTCCGGCGCCGGCAGCCTCGTCAACCACCTGCTCGGGATCAGCGCGATCGACCCGATCCGCCACGACTTGCTCATGGAGCGCTTCTGCTCGCCGCTGCGGGCCGAGCTGCCGGACATCGACATCGACGTCGAGTCCGCCCGGCGCACCGAGATGTACGACCGCATCCTCGAGCGCTTCGGGCGCGAGCGGGTCACCTGCGTCTCGATGATGGACACCTACAAGGCGCGGCACGCGATCCGCGACGTCGGCGCCGCACTCGGCATGCCTCCGGCCGAGGTCGACCGGGTCGCCAAGGCCTTCCCCCACATCCGGGCCCGGGACGTGCGCAGCGCGCTCGCCGAGCTGCCCGAGCTGCGTACCCGGGGGCTGGGGGACGGAGGACCGGGCGCCGGTGGACGCGCGGGCCCCGGCGGGCCGGGGCTGGGGACCTTGCTGGACCTCGTCGAGCGCCTCGACGGGCTGCCCCGGCACATCGCGATGCACCCGTGCGGGGTGGTGATCTCCGACGGTGGGCTGCTGGACCGGACCCCGGTGGAGTCCAGCTGGATGGGCTACCCGATGAGCCAGTTCGACAAGGACGACGTCGAGGCGCTCGGGCTGCTCAAGCTGGACGTGCTCGGCATCCGGATGCAGTCGGCGATGGCCCACGCGACCGACGAGATCGAGCGGGTGGAGGGGGAGCGGATCGACCTCGACGACCGTGACCGGGTGCCCCTCGACGACGCGCGGACCTTCGCGATGATCCGGACCACGCACACCCTGGGCTGCTTCCAGATCGAGAGCCCGGGGCAGCGCGAGCTCGTCGGCAAGCTGGGGCCGACGACCTTCGAGGACCTGGTCATCGACATCTCGCTCTTCCGCCCCGGGCCGGTGAAGTCGGACATGATCCGGCCCTTCCTCGAGGCGCGGCACGGGTGGGCCCGCCCTCGCTTCCTCCACGACCGGCTCGTCCCGGCGCTCGCCGAGACCGAGGGGGTGGTGGTCTTCCACGAGCAGATGCTTCGGATCATCGCCGAGACCTCCGGGGTGGACCTCGCCCGGGCCGACGAGGTGCGTCGGACGATGGGCACCCCGGACGGGCAGGCGCGGATCGAGGCGTGGTGGCGTCCGGCCGCCGCGGCCCGGGGGTACCCGCCCGCGGACGTGGACCGGATCTGGGAGGTACTCGCCGCCTTCGCCTCCTTCGGCTTCTGCAAGGCCCACGCGGCGGCCTTCGCCATGCCGACCTACCAGTCCGCCTGGCTGAAGACCCACCACCCGGCCGCCTTCCTCGCTGGGGTGCTCACCCACGACCCGGGGATGTACCCCAAGCGGCTGCTGCTGGAGGAGGCCCGCTCCCTGGGCGTCGCCGTGCTCGGCGTCGACGTCAACGCGAGCACGGGGGAGTACCGCGTCGAGCGGGTCGGCGTCCCCGGCCTGCCGCCGGAGGACCCGGACCTGCCGGACGGCTCCGGGTACGGCATCCGGCTCTCCCTCGCCGACGTCAAGGGGATGAGCGAGGGGGAGATCGAGCGGGTGGTCGCCGGCGCGCCCTACGAGTCGCTCGCCGACTTCTGGCAGCGTGCCCGGGTCAGCCGCCCCGTCGTCGAACGGCTGGTGCTGGTGGGTGCCTTCGACTCGATCCACGGCACCGGCGCCGGCGCCGCGGTGCCCGGCGTGGGTCACCGCGGCCGGCTGACCCGGCGGGACCTGCTGCTGCACGTGGCCGAGCTGGACCGGTGGAGCCGGGCGAGCAGGCCCGGGCGGGGACGCTCGCGCCGGAGGGAGCCACCGCCGGCGTGGGCGGCGGACGGGCCGGGCGCGCACCAGGTGCGCACGCAGGCCGTGGCACCCGTCGCCAGCCAGCTGACCCTCGACCTCGGTGACGAGCCCCAGCTGGGCGAGGCGGCGGGCCTGCCCGAGATGAGCGTCTCGGACCAGGTGGGGGCGGAGCTGGAGATCCTCGGGCTGGACGCCTCCCGGCACGTCATGGGCTTCTACGCGCCGATGCTGCAGGCGCTCGGGGTGACTCGCAGCGCCGACCTGCTCTCGGTGCGCAGCAACGCGGAGGTGCTCACTGCCGGGGTCAAGGTCGCCACCCAGACCCCGCCGGTCCGCTCCGGGCGGCGGGTGGTCTTCCTCACCGTCGACGACGGGAGCGGACCGGTGGACGCAACCTTCTTCGAGGACGCGCAGGGGCCCTACGCGGCGACGATCTTCCACTCCTGGCTGGTGCTCGTGCGCGGCACGGTGCGTCGGACCGGTGATCGGGGGCTCTCGCTGCTCGGCTCCGGGGCGTGGGAGCTCTCCGGCCTCTGGGACGCCTGGCAGGCCGGGGGGATCGAGGCGGTGCACGCCGCCTTCGCCGAGGCCGACGAGCTCGCCCGCACCCGGGACGCCGCCCACCAGCAGCCCGAGGGCCACCGGGTCCTGGTGCACGCGTCGGGGTTCCGGCAGTCTCCCTTCGCCGACACCCGCCCCGCCGGCACCGGCGTGGCGCCGCCCCGCAAGCTCTGGCACTCCTCGCCCGGCAGCTCCGGCCACTGAGGCTTCGCGTCGGCCCCCCGATTCTCGGGTCACCCGAGAATCTGCCCCTTCGCAAGAGTTTGAAACCCTTGCGAAGGGGGTGAAAGTCCTGCAGAGCGTCCTGCAGCCGGGGCCGACTCTCCCTTCGTCCCCTCCTGCGGGGACGAGGGTGTTGGAATGGCTGACATGGACGACTCCCCACCGGCCACGGTCCTCGAGCTCGAACGGGAGCTGCAGTCCCCGGCCACCCGGGCGAACGAGGAACGGCTGCGCCAGCTGCTCGCGCCGGACTTCCTCGAGGTCGGGGCTTCCGGCCGGCAGTGGGACCTCGAGAAGACCCTCGACCTGCTGCGCGAGCAGTCCGGCGACGAGGAGACCCTCGTCATCGGGATCCACGACCTCCGCGGTCGGGTCATCGCGCCCGGCGTCGTGCAGGTCTCGTGGGACTCCAGCGTCGGCGACCGTCGCGCACGTCGCACCTCGATCTGGGTCGAGCGCGATTCGGGCTGGCAGCAGGTCCACCACCAGGGGACCCCGATCCCATGATGCCCACGACACTGCCACGGATCCTCCGGCCCCCGGTGCTGCTGCGCCCCTTCGACGACGCCGACGCCGATCTGGTCCGGTCCGTCGCCGACGACTCGCTCATCCCGCTCATCACGACCGTCCCGACGACCGGCAGCACCCAGGACGCGCTGGCCTACATCGAGCGTCAGCACACACGACTGCGCGACGGGCAGGGCTACTCCTTCGCGATCGCCCAGCCGAGCAGGGGCACGCCGTGGGCCAGATCGGGCTGTGGACCCGGGACGTGCGGGCCGGCCGCGTGTCGACCGGCTACTGGATCGCCCCGCAGTTCCGCCGTCGGGGATACCTGCGCGCAGCACTCGCGGGCCTGACGGAGTGGGCGCTCACCCATGACGAGGTCAGCCGCATCGAGCTGCACGTCGAACCGTGGAACGTCGGGTCGTGGCGGGCGGCCCAAGCCTGTGGCTACGAGCGCGAAGGGAGGCTGCGCTCCTGGAACCAGGTCGGCGCCGAACGCAAGGACGTGGACGTGTGGAGCGTCGTCCGCCGCCCTCCCGAATGATTCGAGGTACCAGCGGGCGAATGGTCGAGCGCCGCAACCTCGACCCGGGCGCGGATGCGCATGCCGGGAACCGCCGTCGGGGGCGACCACTAGGCTGGAGCGGGTCCGCCGGGCAAGGGCGGGCCCGCGGCCAGCAGCACCCCACAGGACCAGGAGCAGGCGTGAACGAGGAGTACGGGTGGCGACGAAGCGACGGGGTGGCGGACAACGTGCGCACCGCGGCCGTGTGGTCCCAGGTCCGTGAGCTCAGCGAGTCCCGGCAGCAGGAGCTCTCCCGGCCGCTGCGGGTCCTCGACCTCGGCGGGGGCACCGGCGGGCTGGCCGTCGCCCTGGCCGAGCGTGGCCACACCGTCACCGTCGTCGACCCCAGCCCGGACGCCCTGGCCTCGCTGAGCCTGCGCGCCGAGCAGTCCAGCGCCGCCGAGCGGGTCACCGCCGTCCAGGGTGACGAGGACGACCTCGCGGACATCGCCGCCCCCGGCTCGATCGACCTGCTGTGCTGCCACGGCACCCTCGAGTACGTCGAGGACCCCGCCGCGACCCTCGTGCGCATCTCCGAGGTCCTCGCCCCCGGGGGCCAGCTCTCCCTGCTCGCCGCCCAGCGGGTCGCGGCGGTCCTCGGCCGCGCCATCGCGGGGCAGTTCGAGCAGGCACGGGCCGCGCTGACGAGCGCGGACGGGCGCTGGGGAGAGGACGACCCGGTGCCCCGCCGCTTCGACCGCGCCGAGCTGCGCGAGATGCTCGGCCGGGCAGGCTTCACCACGCTCGACGCCCGCGGCGTGCGCATCTTCAGCGACCTCGTGCCGGGCACCTACCTCGACACCGACGCCGAGCGCACCGCCCTGCTCGAGCTGGAGGAGCTCGCCTCCACCGACGAGGGCGACACCGGGCTGGCGCGGCTCGGCGGTGCCGTGCACGTCGTGGCCCGCCGGGACTGAGCGAGCGGGAGCGCACATGAGCCGGCGCCAGTTCCGGCCCCCGCCGCGGGTGGGTGACGGGCCCCCGGACGACACCGGGTGCACCGTCCTGCACGTCGACATGGACGCCTTCTACGCCTCGGCGTCCCTGCTCTCCCGCCCCGAGCTCGTCGGCACGCCCGTCATCATCGGCGGCGGCAACCGCGGCGTCGTGCTCTCCGCGACCTACGAGGCGCGCGCCTTCGGGGTCAGCTCGGCGATGCCGATGGGCCGGGCGACCCGGCTGTGCCCGCAGGCGACCATCATCGCGCCCGACCACGACCTCTACTCGCGCATCTCGAAGGCGGTCATGGCCACCTTCGCCGACATCACCCCCTTCGTGGAGCCACTGAGCCTCGACGAGGCCTTCCTCGACGTCGCCGGGGCGGTCCGCCTCATGGGCAGCCCCGCGACCATCGCCGGCCGCATCCGCGACACGATCGCCGACGAGCAGGGCATCACCTGCTCCGTGGGCGTGGCGGGCAGCAAGTTCGTCGCCAAGCTCGCCTCCGCATTGGCCAAGCCCGACGGGATGCTCGTCGTCCCGCAGTCCGAGGTGGTCACCTTCGTCCAGCAGCTGCCGGTCGCGGCGCTCTGGGGGGTGGGGGACCGGACGGAGGAGCAGCTCGCTCGCCTCGGGCTGCGCACGGTGGCCGACATCGCCCACACCCCCCGGCAGACTCTGGTGCGTGCCCTCGGCGAGGCGACCGGCACCCACCTGCACGACCTGGCCTGGGGACGCGACCCGCGCAGCGTGGAGCCGATCCGCAAGGAACGCAGCATCGGCAACGAGCGCACCTACGACCACGACGTGGACGACCCGGACGTGGTCCACCGCACGATCCTCGCCCTCGCCGGGACCACCGCGGCACGGCTGCGGTCCGGCGGTCTCGTCGGCAGGACGGTGAGCATCAAGGTGCGTTTCGCCGACTTCACGACGATCACCCGTTCGAAGACCCTGCGCGACCCCACCGACGTCACCCGCGACATCGCGGCCGTCGCACGAGGCCTCTACGACGCCCTCGGCCTGCAGCGGGCCAGGGTGCGTCTCGTCGGCGTGCGGGTCGAGGGGTTGAGCGAGGCAGCCGCCACACCGGTGCAGGTCACGCTCGACGAGCCCGAGCACGGTTGGCGCGAGGCGGACCGCGCGATCGACCGCGCCAGAGCGCGATTCGGCACCGGCAGCGTGGGCATGGCCAGCCTCCTGGGCGATCGCGGGCGAGAGCGACGACGTCCATCTACCGAAGGCGAGGGGCACGACATAGAATGAGAGCACCACGGCGGGAAGCGTCCGCCGTGGGGTTCGGCGGACGAACACCTCGTCCACTGGTCAGGCGAGTAGGAGGTCACCGTGGCGCTGTCAGAGCGTGAGCGGCAGATGCTCGAGGAGATGGAAGAGGCCATCCGGGCCGAGGACCCCCGCTTTGCCTCGCAGATGAATGGCACCCGACGTCACATGGGTGCCAACCGCAAGAAGATCGTCATCGGCGTCGTGGGCGCACTCGTGGGGCTCGGCCTCGTCCTGCTCGGGGTCAACACCAGCATCTGGGTGGGTGTCGCCGGCTTCGTCATCATCGTGGCGGCGGTCGCCTACGCGGCCACCCCCGGCCACACGGACCTGAAGGTCGTGGCGGAGGACGGCAGCGTCCAGCAGCCCGGCGGTCCGCGGGCGAAGGGAGCCTCCCGCACCCCGAAGGGCCGGTCCCGGAAGACCCCGAACCACGGCACCTTCATGCAGCGCATGGAGCAGCGCTGGGAGGAGCGTCGCCGGCAGGGCTACTGAGCCGCCCCTCTCAGTGGAGCAGGATCCCGCCGATCCACACCACGGCGATGACGAACGCCGCCGAGAGCTCGATGCCCATGCTCTGCAGCACGCCGCGCACGGCGGACTTGGTCATCGCCCACGCGCGCTCGGTGTCCCGGTAGCGGGCCATCTCGACCCCGAAGACCCCCAGGACGAAGCCCACGGGCGCCCCGAGCAGCGGGATGACGAAGAAGCCCACGACGGCCGCCACGAGGCCGAGCAGCAGCGTCGAGGTGCTCACCCCGGACCGCTTCATGCGCCGCCCCGGGATGAGGTACTGCAGGGTCAGCCCGCACAGGTAGAGCACGAGCACCACACCGAAGGTCCCCCAGGCGAGTGGCCCCGAGGTCCCGATCGCCCAGAGCAGTACCGCAGCCACGCACACGAGCAGGCCCGGCAGCACCGGGAAGATGATCCCGAAGACGCCGACGAGGTAGAGCAGCGCCGCGAAGACGAGGACGACCGAGGTCGGGTCGGGCCCGGCCTCGGTCGTCAGGGTCAGCACGGCTGCTGCTGCGGGGGGATCAGCGCTCGTCGACGGGTGCCGACGCGGGGGTCTCGCCCTCGAGCTGGTCGCTCTGGTCCTCGATCTCTGCCAGGCCCTTCAGTGCCGGGATGTGCTCTCGGCCGTGGTGGGCGCAGAACAGGAGCTCCCCACCGGCGTGGAGACGCGCACGCACGTAGGCCTTGGCTCCGCAGCGGTCGCAGCGGTCGGCTGCGGTCAGGGGGGTGGCCAAAGTCGCGTTCACGGTTGCCTCTTTTCCTGCGTGTTCGTGGACGTCTGGGTCAACAGTCAAACATGCCTCCGTCTTCCCGATGCACATTGGTTCGGCGTGGCGTGACGGGTGGCACACCCGCCGACCTCCCGGGCCCTGTCGGGATGCCGGACTACCCTGCGAGACGAGCCACACACCCGACGCCCACGAGAAGGAACCGGTCACCGACGTGTCCCCGGCAGCAGCCACCGCCAAGAAGGCCGCCAGCAGCAAGTCCGCGAAGGACTACACCGCCCACCACCTCCAGGTCCTCGAGGGCCTGGAGGCCGTGCGCAAGCGACCGGGCATGTACATCGGGTCCACCGACCGCCGCGGCCTCATGCACTGCATGTGGGAGATCATCGACAACTCGGTCGACGAGGCGCTCGGTGGCCACGCCACCCGCATCGAGGTGCTGCTGCGCGCCGACGGCTCGGTCGAGGTGAGCGACGACGGGCGCGGCATCCCCGTCGACATCGAGCCGCGCACCGGGCTGACCGGTGTCGAGGTGGTCTACACCAAGCTGCACGCGGGCGGGAAGTTCGGCGGCGGTTCCTACACCGCATCCGGCGGCCTGCACGGCGTCGGCGCCTCCGTGGTCAACGCGCTCGCCGCCCGCTTGGACGTCGAGATCGACCGGGGCGGCAAGACCTACGCCATGAGCTTCCGCCGTGGTGAGCCCGGCAGCTTCTCCGACATCGCCGGGTCGAAGGGGAGCAAGTCCCCGGACAACGACTTCACCCCCTACGACCGCGGCAGCCAGCTGGAGGTCGTGGGGAAGGCCAAGCGCGGCGTGACCGGCACCCGGGTGCGCTACTGGGCCGACCCGCACATCTTCCTCAAGAGCGCGACGCTGGACCTGACGGCGCTGCTGGACCGGGCCCGCCAGACCTCCTTCCTCGTCCCCGGGCTGACCCTCGTCGTGCGCGACGAGCGCGGCGAGGAGCCGGTCGAGGAGGTCTTCCACCACGAAGGGGGCATCAGCGAGTTCGTCGACTTCCTCACCCCCGACCAGCCGGTCACCGACGTGTGGCGCCTGCAGGGGAGCGGCACCTTCACCGAGACCGTCCCGGTCCTCGACGACAAGGGGCACATGACCCCCACCGACGTCGAGCGGGAGTGCGAGGTGGACATCGCGCTGCGCTGGGGGACCGGCTACGAGACGACCGCCTCCTCCTTCGTCAACATCATCGCCACCCCCAAGGGCGGCACCCACGTCACCGGCTTCGAGCAGGCACTGCTCAAGGTCTTCCGCAAGCAGCTGGAGGCCAACAGCCGCAAGCTGAAGGTCGGGAACGACAAGGTCGAGAAGGACGACGTCCTCGCCGGCCTCACCTCGGTGGTCACCGTCCGGCTCGCCGAGCCGCAGTTCGAGGGGCAGACCAAGGAGGTGCTCGGCACCAACGCCGTGCGGAGCATCGTGTCCAAGGTCGTCGAGAAGGAGCTCACCGCCCGCATCACCAACCCCAAGCGCGGCGAGAAGCAGATGTCGACCCAGCTGCTGGAGAAGGTCGTCGCGGAGATGAAGTCGCGCATCTCCGCGCGGATGCACAAGGAGACCCAGCGGCGCAAGAACGCCCTGGAGACCTCGTCGCTCCCGCCCAAGTTGCGCGACTGCCGCAGCAACGACGTCGAGGCCACCGAGCTCTTCATCGTCGAGGGGGACTCGGCCATGGGCACCGCGAAGGAGGCCCGGGACAGCGAGTTCCAGGCGCTGCTGCCGATCCGCGGCAAGATCCTCAACGTGCAGAAGGCCGCCGTGGGCGACATGCTCAAGAACGCCGAGTGCGCCTCGATCATCCAGGTCATCGGGGCCGGGTCGGGACGGTCCTTCGACGTCGACGCCGCCCGCTACGGCAAGGTCATCATCATGACCGACGCCGACGTCGACGGCGCCCACATCCGCACCCTGCTGCTCACCCTCTTCTTCCGCTACATGCGGCCGCTCGTGGAGGCCGGCAAGGTCTACGCCGCGGTGCCGCCGCTGCACCGCATCGAGGTCATCAACCCCGGGTCGAAGAAGAACGAGCTGATCTACACCTACTCCGAGGCCGAGATGCGCAAGGTGCTCGCGAAGCTGTCCTCGAAGGGGAAGAAGGTCAAGGAGCCGATCCAGCGCTACAAGGGTCTGGGCGAGATGGACGCCGACCAGCTCGCGGAGACGACGATGGACCCCGCACACCGGATGCTGCGACGGGTCACCACTGCCGACCTGGAGGATGCCGAGGAGGTCTTCGAGCTGCTCATGGGCAAGCACGTCGACCCGCGACGCGAGTTCATCGTCTCCTCCGCCGACCAGCTCGACCGGGAGCGGATCGACGCCTGAGGGGCCGTTCGGCCGTCGCCCCCGACGTGCTCCGGCGTGTCCCGGGCGAAACAGTTGCGTCGGAGGGTGATCCAGACCACGGTTGGTCCATGGTGCGCACGAGCGCGCCGTGAGACGAGGGAGGTCCCATGACCGAGGACACGAAGGACATCTCCGCCCAGGGGTCGGGTGAGCTCAAGCGGGTCATGGGGCCCAAGCTGCTGCTCCTCTTCATCGTCGGCGACATCCTCGGTACCGGCGTCTACGCCCTCACCGGGGACGTGGCGGCCGAGGTGGGCGGGGCCGCCTGGGCCCCCTTCCTCGTCGCCTTCCTCGTCGCCGGGCTGACCGCCTTCTCCTACCTGGAGCTGGTGACGAAGTACCCGGCGGCCGGTGGCGCCGCCACCTTCGTGCACAAGGCCTTCGGCATCCACTTCCTGACGTTCATCGTCGCCTTCGCCGTCATCTGCTCCGGCATCACCTCCGCGTCGACCGCCTCGAGCGCCTTCGCAGGGTTCCTCCGGGACGGGTTGCTCACGGACTGGGAGGCCGGGTCGACCCCGCTGCTGATCGTCGCGCTCGCCTTCATGGCCGTCGTCGCGTTGATCAACCTGCGCGGGGTCGGGGAGAGCGTCAAGGCCAACGTCGTCCTCACGCTCGTCGAGCTCTCCGGTCTGCTGATGATCATCTTCATCGGCCTGTACGCCGTCACCCAGGGCAACGCCGACTTCTCCCGGGTCGTCGTCTTCGAGAGCCCGAGCGACAAGAACACCTTCTTCGCGGTGACGACCGCGACGGCCCTGGCCTTCTTCGCCATGATCGGCTTCGAGGACTCGGTGAACATGGCCGAGGAGACGAAGAACCCCTCCCGGGACTTCCCGCGGATGATGCTCAGCGGCCTGGGGATCGCCGCGGTGATCTACACCCTCGTCTCGATCACCGCTGTCGGGCTCGTGCCCGTCGGGAAGCTCGTCGGTGGCGAGCAGTCGGCCCTGACCCAGGTCGTCGCGGTCGGCGCGCCCGGCTTCCCCTTCGACCGGATCTTCCCGTGGATCGGGATGTTCGCCGTCGCCAACACGGCGCTGATCAACATGCTCATGGCCAGCCGGCTCATCTACGGCATGGCCAAGCAGGAGGTACTGCCCCCGGTGCTCGGCAAGGTCTCGAGTCGGCAGACGCCCTGGGTGGCCATCATCTTCACCACCCTGATCGCCTTCGGCCTCATCACCTACGTCAGCCTGGACAGCGAGTCGCCGATCGTGGCGCTGCTCGGCGGGACGACCGCCCTGCTGCTGCTGTGCGTCTTCGTCATCGTCAACGCCGCGGTCATCGTGCTGCGCAAGGACCGGGTCGGGCACCAGCACTTCGTGACACCGACGGGCCTGCCGATCCTCGGTGCCGTGACCAGTGCCTTCCTCATCGGCCCGTGGGCCCGCAGCTCCGAGCAGCAGCAGCAGTACGAGATCGCGGGATACCTCATGCTGCTCGGCATCATCCTGTGGGTGATCACCTGGTTCATCAACCGGGCGGTCTACTCCAAGCGGACCTACATGCGCGACCCGGAGCACCTCGAGGACTGAGCCCCCCCCGGGACCCGGGCCGGAATCGAGGTCCAGTCGCGCGAATGGGCGCGCGGCTGGACCTCGAACCGCTAGGGCCGGGGATCAGAGCGAGCCGATGCCGCCGATCACGGCGCGTGCGGGCTCGCCGGAGCCGTCGCGGCGCCCCTCGGGCTCCGGGAGCGTGACGGCGACGCCGTTGGGCTGGGCCGCCCGCGCCCCGGCGCGACCGGCCCAGGCGAAGAGGAGGGCGTCCTCACCCTTGAGGAAGCGGTGAGCTCGCACGCCACCGGTACCGCGGCCCTTGCTCGGGTACTCGGCGAAGGGGGTGACCTTCCACGCGCCCGCGTCCGTCCCCGGCAGCGAGTCCGAGGAGCCGGAGACGGTCACGACGATGTTGTCCACGTCCGGGTCGACGACACCGAAGAAGATCACCGAGGCCCCGTCCGGCACGCGGACCCCGCTCACGCCCCCGGCGGTGCGCCCCTGCGGACGGACCGCCTCGGCGGAGAAGTGCAGCAGCTGGGCCTGGTCGGTGATCATCACCAGCTCCTCGCGGCCGGTGTGCAGCTGGGCCGCTCCGACCACCCGGTCGCCGTCCTTGAGCGAGATCGCCTCCCAGTCGTGACCCTTGGGGTAGTCGGTGTTGACCCGCTTGACCACCCCGCGAGCGGTGCCGAGGGCCAGTCCGGGGGTGTCGGGGGAGAGCGAGGTCAGGGTGAGCGGCTGCTCCCCGTCGGTGAGGTCGACGTAGGCCGCGAGCGGTGCTCCGCCCGAGAGGTTGGGGGCGCTGGAGGAGGCCGGCAGCCCGGGCAGCTCGAGGGCACTGAGGCGGATCATCCGGCCGTGGGAGGTCACGACGGCGACCTCGCCCCGGGCCGTGGTCTCCACCGCGGCGACCACGGCGTCGTGCTTGGCCCGGCCCCCTTCGCGCGGGAGGGGCTCGGCGTCCGCGGTGCGGGCCAGCAGCCCGGTGCTGGAGAGCAGCACCCAGCACGGGTCGTCGGGGACCTCCAGCGGGGTGGTCTCCGCGGCGGGGGTGCCGGCGGACTCCAGGAGCACGGTGCGGCGGGGGTCGCCGTGCTTCTTGGCGACCTCGGCCAGCTCGCTGGAGATGAGCTTGGTGAGGACCTTCTCGTCGCCGAGGATCTCCTCGAGCTCGGCGATGGCGGCGAGCAGCTCCTGCTGCTCGGTCTCCAGCTCGATCCGGGAGAACTTCGTCAGGCGCCGCAGCTGCAGGTCCAGGATGTAGCCGGCCTGGGCCTCCGAGAGGTCGAAGACCTCCTGCAGCCGGGTGCGGGCGGTCGCCGCGTCGTCGCTGGAGCGGATCAGCTGGATGACCTCGTCGATGTCGAGGATGGCGATGAGCAGCCCCTCGACGAGGTGCAGGCGTTCACGCCGCTTCGCCAGCCGGTACTCGCTGCGCCGGCGCACGACGTCGCGCCGGAAGTCGATGTAGACGGTCAGCATCTCCTTCAGGCCCATCGTCCGGGGCCGTCCGTCGACGAGTGCGACGTTGTTGATGCCGAAGGAGTCCTCCATCGGGGTGAGCCGGTAGAGCTTGTCCAGGACCGCCTCGGGGTTGAAGCCGTTCTTGATCTCGATGACCAGCTGCAGCCCGGACTGGCGGTCGGTCAGGTCCTTGACGTCGGCGATGCCCTGCAACTTCTTGGACTGCACCGCGTCCTTGATCTTCTCGATGACCTTCTCGGGGCCGACGAGGTAGGGCAGCTCGGTGACGATGATCCCCTTGCGGCGCGGGGAGACCTTCTCGATCCGGGTGGTGGCCCGGGTGCGGAAGCTGCCGCGGCCGGTGAGGTAGGCGTCCCGGATGCCCTCGAGACCGACGACCCGTCCGCCGCCGGGCAGGTCGGGCCCCGGGATGAACTTCATCAGGTCGTCGAGGCTCGCGTCCGGGTGCCGCAGCAGGTGGCGGGTGGCGCCGATGACCTCGACGAGGTTGTGCGGCGGCATGTTCGTCGACATCCCCACCGCGATGCCGGTCGTGCCGTTCACGAGCAGGTTCGGGTAGGCCGCCGGGAGGACGTCCGGCTGGGTGAGCTGGTCGTCGTAGTTCGGGACGAAGGGGACCGTGTCCTCGTCCAGGCCCGTCACCATGAGCAGGGCGGCCGGCGCCATCCGCGCCTCGGTGTACCGGCTCGCGGCCGGCCCGTCGTCGAGGGAGCCGAAGTTGCCGTGGCCGTCCACGAGGGGCAGGCGCATCGAGAAGGGCTGGGCCATCCGCACGAGCGCGTCGTAGATCGCGCTGTCGCCGTGCGGGTGGAACTTGCCCATGACCTCGCCGACGACGCGGGAGGACTTCACGTGGCCCCGCTCCGGGCGCAGCCCCATCTCGCTCATCGAGTACAGGATCCGCCGGTGGACCGGCTTCAGGCCGTCGCGTGCGTCCGGCAGGGCCCGGGCGTGGATCACCGAGTAGCTGTACTCGAGATAGGCGTTGCGCATCTCGTCCGCGACGTCGATGTCGACGATCGTCTCGGGGACGTCCGGTCGGGGAGCGGGAGCGGAGCGACGGGCCACGGGCAGGGGTCTCCTGGTCGGCAAGGGGGCGATGGACCCCTCCATCCTCACCCCTGTGCCGCCTCCGGCCGGGCATCGACACTCATGGTGAGTACCCTTCGCCATCGCCGCGTCAAGGGTGGAGTGTCAGAATTCACAGGAGGGCATGGCCAACCGGGACCGGGTCTGCGGCGTCGAAGAGAGTGTGACGACGGTAGCGCTGGTACCCCTGTCGGGGAGGCGAGTGGTGGCACGAGCGGACACCGCGGACGAGGCTGCCGTCCAGGAGATCTACCGCGCCCACTACGGCCGGTTGGCGGGCTGGGCCACTCGTCTGGTCGGTGACCCGGACATCGCGCACGACCTGGCCACGGAGGCCTTCGTCCGGCTCCTCCCGCAGTTCGGCGGTGTGCAGGAGCCCAGGGCGTGGCTGTACACGGTGACCGGCAACCTCGTGCGCGACCACTGGCGCAAGCGGGGCCGGGAGGCCGAGGCCTACGGCCGGCACGAAGGGGGCGCCGAGCCCGACGGAGGCGTCGACGTCACCACCCGGGTCACCGTCCGGGAGGCCGTCCGCTCGCTGCCGGACCGGCTGCGGCTGTGCGTCATGCTCTACTACTTCGCGGACCTGCCGGTCGCCACGATCGCCAAGCAGATCGATCGGGCGCCGGGTACCGTCAAGCGGGACCTGTTCGAGGCGAGGCGCTTGCTCGCGCAGCTGCTGGAGGGCGACGGATGAGTGGCGAGTCCGCACGCCATGACGACGGGTTGCCCGAGCACGGTCCCGTCGAGGACTTCTTCGGGCGCGAGCGCGAGCGCATCCCCGACCTACCGGGCCACGAGCTCCACTGGCGCGGGATCGTGCAGCAGGCACGACGCACCCGCCCGCGTCGCACCGGTCGACTCCTGGCCGGGGTCGCGGCGGCAGCGGTCCTGCTCGCCGGCGGTGGACTCGTCTGGCAGGACGTCGTGGGCTCCGGTGACGAGGGTCAGGGCACCGCCTCGCAGGCCGAGCAGCCGGGCGACATGGCCGCACGGCCCTCGTCGGAGGTCCGGATCGGCGGGACCCCGCGGGCACTGGCCTTCTCCGCCCGCGACGACGACACCCGGGATGTGCTCACCTCCGCCCGGTGCGACGGTCAGGCGGCCTGCCCCGTGCTGTTCAGCACGGAGGACGACGGCAAGAGCTGGCAGCCGCGGGCCCTCCCGGAGCTGCACGCGGCGCCGGAGACCGGCATCGCCACCGGTCCCGGCCAGGTCGGGCTGGTGCGGTTCGGCAGCGACGGGCGCGGCTGGCTCGCCGGCTCGACGATGCTGCGCACCGAGGACGGCGGACGGACGTGGAGCGACTTCGCCTACCCGGGTGGGACCGTGCTGGCCATGACGGCCGACCAGGACGGCGTGACGGCCGTCGCCGGGGACTCCTGCGAGGGTGAGGAGTGCACGGGTCGGGTGCGGGTCCATCGCGCCGGGGCCGAGGCCTCGCGGATGGAGGAGGTCGTGCTCGACCGCGACCTGGGGGCCTACCGCGACGTGGACCTCACCGACGCCAAGGGGAGCGCCTACCTCTCGCTCGACACCGACGACGGACCGCGGGCGTGGCGCCTCACGGGTGACCGGGCCACGGAGCTCGACGTCTGCCCCGGAGCGGAGTCGCTCGACCTGGCCGTCCCCGCCGACGGCAGCGAGACGATCACCGCGCTCTGCGAGACGAGGGACGGTGACTCCACCCGGCTCGCGGCCTCCACCTCCGGCGACGGCGGCGACACGTGGGACGAGCCCGACTCGGCCGGCACCGTGAGGGGGCACCTCGTCGACGTGACCGCGCCCAACGGCGACGCGATCGTCGTGGCCACGGATGCCGCACGCGGCTCGGGGATCCACCGCAGCACCGACGGGGGAGCGACCTGGACCGAGGTCGAAGGACCCCACGGCCCCTGGCGGTGGACGGCCGCCGGCGGCGCCGGGCGGGTCTACGTGATCTCCGCGGACGGCCGTCTGCTGGAGAGCCGCGACGGCGGCGCCTCGTGGGAGCGTGTCCGGCTCGACTGAGGTCGACCTCTCCTGCGTGGCAGGATGGTTGGCATGAGCGAGGGACTCCCACCGGGATACCCGGAGCGAGCCGAGGCGGATGTCGTGCTCAAGGACGGCACCGTCTGCCGCCTGCGGCCGATCAAGCCCTCGGACGCCGAGGGCATCCAGACATTCCACGGCCGCCAGTCCGAGGAGTCGATCTACCTGCGCTTCTTCGCGCCGATGAGGCGGCTGAGCGAGCGCGACCTGCAGCGCTTCACCCACGTGGACTACCAGGCCCGGATGGCGCTCGTCGCGACCATCCACGACGAGATCGTCGGCATCGGCCGCTACGACCAGATCGAGGACGGCGTCGCCGAGGTCGCCTTCAACATCTCCGACTACCTGCACGGCAAGGGCATAGCGTCGGTACTCCTGGAGCACCTCGCCGCGCTGGCCTCGGTCGCCGGCATCCGGGAGTTCGAGGCCGAGGTCCTGCCGCACAACCGCAAGATGCTCTCGGTCTTCTCCGAGGCCGGCTACGAGGTCGCCCGACGCTTCGAGGACGGCGTCGTCATGCTGCGCTTCGCGATCGAGCCGACCGCCGAGTCGCTCTCGGTCAGGTTCGCGCGCGAGCACCGCGCCGAGGCCCAGAGCGTGCGCACGATGTTGCACCCGACCTCGCTCGCCGTGATCGGGGCGAGCCGTAGCGGGCGCGGCATCGGGTACCAGGTGCTCCGGAACATCGTCGACGGCGGTTTCACCGGTCGCATCCACGCGGTCAACCAGCACGCCACCGACATCGACGGGGTCCCCGCCGTGGGGTCCGTGCGCGACATCGAGGGCGGCGTGGAGCTCGCGGTCGTCGCCGTGCCGGCCGGGCAGGTCGAGCAGGTCGTGCGTGACTGCGCCGCCTCCGGGGTCAAGACGCTGCTCATCATCTCCTCCGGCTTCGCCGAGACCGGGGACGACGGCGCACAGCTGCAGAACAAGGTGCTGCGGCTGGCTCGCGACAACGGCATGCGTATCGTCGGGCCGAACTCCTTCGGGATGATCAACGCCGACTCGAGCGTCAACCTCAACGCGACGTTGACGTCGGGGATCCCCGAGGCGGGCTACCTCGGCCTGTTCTCGCAGAGCGGCGCCCTGGCCATCGCCAACCTCGACTCCGCCGCGCGGCGGAACCTGGGCATCTCGGTCTTCGCCTCCGCCGGCAACCGGGTGGACGTCTCCGGCAACGACCTCATGCAGTACTGGGTCGACGACCCCCGCACCCACGCCGTCGGCCTCTACCTGGAGTCCATGGGCAACCCGCGCAAGTTCAGCCGGATCGCCCGCCACCTCGCCTCCCGCAAGCCGGTGCTCGTCGTCAAGTCCGGCTCCGGCAGCTACGGCGTCCCGCCCGGGCACCGGGTGCGCCGGCCCAAGGTCAAGCCGCACGCCTTCACGGCCATGCTCGAGCAGGCGGGTGTCATCCGCTGCGAGAACGTCCACCAGATGTTCGACGTCGCCCAGCTCGTGGTCCACCAGCCCCTGCCGAAGGGGCGACGGGTGGCCGTCGTCGGGAACTCCGCGCAGCTGGCCGCGCTGTCGGCGGACAATGCGGAGTCCCGCGGCCTGCAGGTCACCCACGGCCCGGTCGCCGTCCCCACCGAGGCCACCGCGGAGCAGTTCCGGGTGGCCGTCGACGAGGCCTTCGCCGACCCCGAGGTGGACTCGGTGATGGTCTGCTTCATCCCGCCCGTCGGGGTGCTCGACGAGGAGGTGGTCGACGCCCTTCGTCATGCGGCCTCACGCTCGGAGAAGCCGTGTGTGGCCACGCTGCTCGGGATGCGCGGTGTGGACCCCTCCACGAGCGAGGGCACCTACGTGCAGGAGTCCGGCGACGTGCCGGAGGGCCACGCGCGGCAGGCGGTGCCGATCTACCCGATGCCGGAGGAGGCGATGCACGCGCTCGCCGCCGCCACCGACTACGCGCAGTGGCGCACGAAGGACAAGGGGGAGCGCGTCACCCGCGAGGGGGTCGACCGCTGGGCGGCCCGGGCGCTGCTGGACCGGGTGCTCGAGGAGGACCCCGAGGGGCGCGCGCTCACCTCCGAGGAGACCCGGGAGCTGCTCGGCGCCTACGGCATCGACGTGTGGCCCCGCCGTGAGGCCGCGAGCGCAGAGGAGGCCGTGCTCGCGGCTGAGGAGGTCGGCTACCCGGTCGTCATCAAGTCCCTCTCGCCGATCGTGCGGGGGCAGTCCGTGCTGGAGGGCATCCGCGTGGACCTGCACACCCCGGCCGCGGTGCGGGAGGCCTTCGAGGCCCTCGACCGGCGACTGGCCCCCCTCGACGCGAACTACCTCGTCGTGCAGCGGATGGCCGAGCGGGGCGTCTCCTGCGTCCTGTCCACGCTCGAGGACCCGCTCTTCGGCCCGGTCGTCTCCTTCAGCCTCGCCGGAGCGACCCGGGACCTGCTCGACGACATCAGCTACCGCATCCCCCCGCTGACGGATGTCGACGTGCGCGAGCTCGTCGACGAGGTCCGGGCCAAGCCCCTGCTGGACGGCCGGGGCGGCGCCCCGCCGGTCGACCGGGCGGCGATCGAGGACGTGCTGGGCCGGCTGTCGCTGATGTCGGACGACTTCCTGGAGCTGTCCACCGTGGAGCTGAACCCGGTGATGGTCCACGGCGACGGCCTGACCGTCCTCGGTGCCGATGTCGTCATCGCCCCGGCGGGGCGTCGCACCGACACCGTGGCCCGGAGCCTGACGGGGGGCTGAGGCACAATGGCGGGCATGTCCGTTCCAGTCGACCTCGATGCGATCACCCTGCCCGACGCGCTCACCGACGACATCGAGCAGGCCGGCTACTACCCGGCCCTCGTCGTGGACGTCATCAAGGCGGCGGTGGGTCCCGAGGCCGTGCACAGCCACCTCGTGCACCAGGAGACGACCTTCGACCAGGACCGGGTCCGGCGCCACATCACGGCCTTCGTGCGGACCGGCACCCGCCTCGTGGTCGCGCACGCGGACGACTTCACCGAGAGCGACGGGGCGCCCCGTGAGGTGGCGGCCGCGACGACCGAGTGCATCCCCCTCAGCGCCGTGCGGGGCGTCATGCTCAGCCACGTCGCGGCCGACCCGGCCAACTACGTCCCCGGGTCCCTCGGCCGTGAGCTGACCCTCACCATCGGGTGGGGCGCGGTCAGCCGGGTCGACCTGCTGCCCGGCCAGTGCGCCGACCCCGAGTGCGAAGGGGGAGACCACGGCTACGAGGGCACCATCACCGCCGACGACATCGCCCTGCGCATCAGTGCCGAGGCCGAGGGCAAGGGGGCCCTCGAGCGGGCCATCGAGTTCGCCCGCGACCTCTCCTCGAGCATCGGGCGGTGAGCCCGGTGACCGGGCACTCCCACGGGTCCCTGCTCGCCGGTCCCCGCCTGGACCGGCTGCTGCCCACCGTCGCCACGAGCCTCGGGGTCCCGGGACTGGCGAAGGGGGGCGACCGCACCCTGCGACCTGCCCGCCGCAGCGTCGTCGTGCTCGTCGACGGGCTCGGTTCCCGGCTCCTCGAGCGCAGGGGAGGGCACGCCCCCTTCCTCCGCCGCCTGCTGCAGGAGCAGGACGCCGGGGCGACACTGGCGTGCGGCTTCCCCTCCACCACGGCCACGTCGATGGGCACCTTCGGTACCGGCACCCTCGCCGGCACCCACGGCCTCACCGGCTACGAGGCCTACGACCCCGAGACGGACGCGGTCTTCAACGAGCTGTCCTGGAACGACGGGCCCGACCCGCGGCGCTGGCAGCCGCTGCCGACGGTCTTCGAGGCCGCCTCGGACGCCGGGGTGGCGGTGACCCGGATCGGGCCGGGCTACTTCGACGGCTCCGGCCTGACGAACGCCGCTCTGCGTGGTGGCCGGTTCGTGGCCGCCGAGTCCCTCGCGGCGCGGGTCGACGAGACGGTCGCCGCGGTGCGGCGCGACGAGCGGGCCCTGGTCCACCTGTACTGGGGGGACGTGGACAAGGTCGGCCACATGCACGGCTGCGACTCCTGGCAGTGGGTCGAGGAGCTGGAGTCCGTGGACGCCGAGCTGGCCCGGCTGGCGAGCCTGCTGCCCTCGGACACCTCGCTGCACATCACCGCCGACCACGGCATGGTCGACGTGCCGATGGATGCCCGGACCGACCTGGCCCGGGACGCCGAGCTCGACGCCGGCGTGCGGCAGGTCTCCGGTGAGCCGCGCGGTCTCCAGCTGCACGTCGTCGACGGGGCGCTGGAAGACGTCCTGGCCACCTGGCGCGGCCGGCTGGGCGAGGACGCCCTCGTCCTCTCGCGCGAGGAGGCGATCGACCGCGGCTGGCTCGGCCCGGTGAGCGACCGGGTGCGCGCTCGGCTCGGGGACGTCATCACCGCGATGACCGGCCCGGTGGCCGTCGTCGACAGCCGCCGCCACCGCCCGCTGATCCTCTCGCTGCTCGGCGTGCACGGGTCGATCACCGAGGACGAGCTGGCGATCCCGTGGCTGACCCTGCCGGCGACGGACTGACGTGGCGGAGCTGCTCTTCTTCGCCGGCACCATGGACTGTGGCAAGTCCACCCTCGCCCTGCAGATGGCCCACAACCATCGCGCCCGGGGCCTGGAGGGGATGATCTTCTGCCGGCTCGACCGGGCGGGGGAGGCGCGGCTGTCCTCCCGACTGGGTCTCTCCGAGCCGGCGGTCGAGGTCACCGACGACCTCGACCCGTGGGAGTCGGTGACGGCCCGGATGAGCGCCGGTGCGCGGGTGGACTTCCTCATCTGCGACGAGGCGCAGTTCTACACCGCCCACCAGGTCGAGCAGCTCGCCCGGATCGTCGACGAGCTGGGCGTGGACGTCTACGCCTTCGGGATCACGAGCGACTTCCGGACCGAGCTCTTCGCGGGCAGCCGACGGCTCATCGAGCTGGCCGACGAGACCCGCACGCTGCAGGTCCCGGCGCTGTGCTGGTGCGGTCGGCGGGCAACCCACAACGCCCGCGTCGTGGACGGCGTCATGGTGCTCGAGGGGGAGCAGGTGGTCGTCGGCGACACCTCACCGGCCGACGCGGCGGAGGGCCCGGGGCCGGACGGCGAGGTCGAGTACGAGGTGCTCTGCCGCCGGCACCACATGCGCGGGATGACCTCCGGCGCCGCCCGCGCGGCGGCCCTCTCCGCGGAGGTGCTGCCCTTCGAGCTGGACGACTCCCCGGCAGCGGGGAGCGAGGCGAACTAGCGGCTCACTCGCGCCCGGAGCCGAACATCACGTCGTCCCAGCTCGGGACGCTGGCGCGGCCACGCTTGCTCTTGCCCTTGCCCCTGCTCTTGGACGAGGACTGACCCTTCGACCCCTTCGAGGAGGAGGCGTCGTCCCCCTTCGCGCCGGAGGTCATGGCCTCCTGCGCGGACTCCTCCTCCTTCGCCGAGGTGGTGGCGGACTCCTCGGCGTCGGTCGAGGGGCCCACGTGGCCGGTGCGGGAGTCCTCGGGTGCCGGCTCCTCGGGCTCGGGCGTGGCCGCGGGCCGGGTGATCGGGACCTCCTGCGTGGGCGCCTCGTCGTCACCGACGGCGGGGGCGTCCTTCGGGTGCGTGCCGCGGGCGGCCGGCGGGGTCTCCTCGGTCTCGAAGGGCAGCGCCTCCTCGGTGGCGGGTGCCGCCGCGCGCGGCTTGCGGCGACCACCGCTGCGGCCGCGCTTCTTGGCGCCGGAGTGCTCCCGCATGGAGTTGATGAGGTCATCCGGCTGCGGCCGGTTCGCGCGCTCGACGCGCTCCTCCTCGACCTCCACGTCGAAGACGTCGGTGGGTCGGTGCGTCGTCTCGGGGACCGGGCCCGGAGCGGTCTCCGCCTCGGAGAGCCACTTCGCCTCGTCGTTCTTGGCGACCACGCTCATCCCGGCCTGGTCGAACCACCAGACCGCGGCGCGCTCCCGCCCGCCGGCGATGAAGGTCGCGCTCACCGTCCACTGGCCCTCGGAGTCCCGGCAGGCGTCCCAGGTGACCGTGCTGCTGTCGACGTCGCGGGTCGCGAGGCGGGCCGCGGTGCGCTGGGCGAGCGTCTCGGGGGCGCCCGCCTGGTTGGCCCCGCGCATGCGCACGGTCTGGGCCCGGGTGGCCACGTGGTCGCGCTCGGCGAGGACCGGCCCCTCGAAGCGGGCGATCTTCTCCAGCTCCCACCCGGTCAGCGAGGCGACCTCGTCGGCCGTCGAGCCGGCCCGGATCAGGGCCTGGATGTCCCGCGCGCTCACCTGCGCAGGGTCGATCTCCCGCTGCTCCACCCGAGGGCGGTCGCGGCGGACGGCCGCGCGCAGCCGGTCGTCGATGCGCAGACGGAACTCGTCCCCTGCGTCATCGGTCAGCACGAGGTGCCCACCGTCGTCGTGCACCCCGATGAGGCGAAGCTCCCGCATCACGTTCCCTCTCGATCTCCTCGGTCCCCACGACTGTGCCACCTGAGAGCCCGCTTCGGCCGCTGCACACGCCGCGGGGATACCTTGTCTGCATGCCCATCGAGCCCCCTGACCCCACCGAGTCGGCCGAGGTGGCAGAGGACCACCCGCTGCGACCCTATGATGCCGTGCTCCTGCAGTCCTTCGGAGGACCGGAGGGACCGGACGAGGTGCTGCCCTTCCTGCGCCGGGTCACGGCCGGCCGGGGAGTGCCGGACGAGCGCCTCGAGGAGGTGGGGGAGCACTACCACCGCGTCGGGGGCGTCAGCCCGCTGCCGGCCCTGAACCGCGCTCTCGTCGAGGCGCTGCGCGCCGAGCTCGACGATCGCGGGTGCCCCCTGCCCGTCGTCCTCGGCAACCGGAACTCCGCCCCCTTCGTCGCGGACGCGCTCGGCGAGCTCGCCGAGGCCGGCGCCCGGCGGGTGCTCGCCGTGCCGACGAGCGCCTGGCGGAGCTACTCCTCCTGCCGGCAGTACCGCGAGGACCTCGCCGTGGCCGTCGAGGGAGGTCCCGAGCTGGTCGTGGACAAGGTGCGGCCCTACGGGGAGCACCCCGGCTTCGTCGGCCCGGTCGCCCGGGTCACCGTCGCCGCCGCGCGGGAGGCCGTCGAGCAGGTCGGGGCCGGGGCCGTGGCGCTGCTCTTCGTCACCCACTCGATCCCGGAGGCGATGGACGAGACCTCCGGTCCGGGCGACGGTGACGGGCGGGCCTACAGCGGTGACCAGGCGGAGGCCGCGGCGGCGGTCCTGGCCGATGTCGACACGACCCTCGGCACGGATCTGCCCGGTGGCCTCGCCTTCTGCTCCCGCTCCGGGTCCCCGCACACCCCGTGGCTCGAGCCGGACGTCAACGACCGGCTGCGGGAGCTGGTCGACGAGGGCATCCGGCACGTCGTGCTCGTCCCGATCGGCTTCGTCTCGGACCACATGGAGGTCGTGCACGACCTGGACGTCGAGGCCGCGGAGACCGCGGCGGAGGTCGGGCTCGGCCTGACGCGGGTGCCGACGCCGGGGGAGGACCCCGTCTTCGTCGCCGGCCTCGTCGACGTGCTCCTGGAGCGGGCCGCGGAGGCCCGCGGGGAGGTGCCGGTCCGTGCCACGTGGCGCGACCTGGACTCCCACCCCTCGGTCTGCCCGGCCGGATGCTGCCCCAACCTGAGCGCCGCGAAGCCGGCGCTGTGCGGAGATGACTGAGATGACCGCCGACCCTTCGCCCGTCCCGCTGCCCGAGGGGGTCGACGTCGCCGAGCTCCGCTCGATCGCGATGTCGGTCGCGGTGGAGGCCGCTGCCCTCATCGTGGAGGAGCGACCCAGCGCCCTCGGCGTGAGCCGCACGAAGAGCTCGCGCACCGACATCGTCACGGTCATGGACCAGCGCAGCCAGGACCTGCTGCGCTCCCGGCTCGGCGAGCTGCGCCCGCAGGATGCCTTCCACGGCGAGGAGGAGGGCCAGCGCACCGGCTCCTCCGGCATCACCTGGGTCGTCGACCCGATCGACGGCACGGTGAACTACCTCTACGAGATCCCCGCCTACGCCGTCTCCGTGGCGGCGGTCGTCGGCGACCCGACGCGCGAAGGGGGCTGGCGCCCCGTCGCAGGGGTCGTCGTCAACCCCGTCACCGGAGAGTGCTACTCGGCCGCACTGGGCCAGGGCGCCACCCGCGCTGTCGGCGAGGGCCCGGCCGAGACGTTGGCCGTCGACGACCCTGAGCTGGCCGTCTCGCTGTGCGGGACCGGCTTCGGCTACGACGCCGACCGGCGTGCCTGGCAGGGGGCCGTGCTCGCCCGGGTGCTGCCCTCGGTGCGCGACATCCGCCGGATCGGCAGCGCCGCCCTCGACCTGTGCCATGTCGCCGACGGCGCCCTGGACGTCTACTACGAACGCGGCCTCGGCGCCTGGGACATGGCGGCCGGCTGGCTCGTCGCGACCGAGGCCGGAGCCGTCGTCACGACCGTGGCCGGGGACCCTCCGGGGACGACGTGGACCGTGGCCGGCGGCCCACGCAACCAGGCCGACCTGCGGGCCGTGATCGCCCGGGCCGTCGAGGTCGTCGGCGAGGAGAACTGACCACTTCGCGGCTCCGGGGTGGCGCGGATGGGATTCATGGGGCACAATCCGGGCGCCGGGCACAAAATCAGCACCTGCTGCGTTGACGACGGCGCACCAGTTTTATTGCCGGCCCGGACGACCTAGGACAGGGGAGAGATGGCAACTGACTACGACGCCCCTCGCAAGACTGACGACGAGCTGTCGGAAGACTCGATCGAGGAGCTGAAGACCCGGCGCAACGATGCATCGTCATCGAGTGTCGACGTCGACGAGACGGAGATGGCCGAGGGCTTCGAGCTCCCCGGCGCGGATCTGTCCGGCGAAGAGATGTCGGTGCGGGTCGTGCCGCGCCAGGCGGATGAGTTCACCTGCACCAGCTGCTTCCTCGTGCACCACAGGAGCCAGCTGGCCAGTGACGGCAAGAACGGTCCGATCTGCACAGAGTGCGCCGCGTGACTCGTGCGTGAGGACCCGGACATCCGCCGGGTCCCGGTGCAGCTGCTGCACCGGGATGCACGCCTGCCCGCCCACGCCAAGGAGGGTGACGCCGGGGCCGACCTGACGTCGGTCGCGGAGGTCACCCTCGCGCCGGGCGAGCGGGCGCTGGTCCCCACGGGGATCGCGCTGGCGCTGCCCACCGGGTGGGTCGGTCTGGTCCACCCGCGGTCCGGGTTGGCCGCGCGCCACGGGATCTCGGTGGTCAACGCCCCCGGGACCGTGGACTCGGGCTACCGGGGCGAGATCATGGTCAACCTGATCAACCTCGACCCCCGCGAGCCGTTCACGATCCGTCCCGGCGACCGGATCGCCCAGCTGCTGCTGCAGGAGGTGGCCCGGGGGGACTACCGGGTCGTTGATTCGCTTCCCGCCAGCAGCCGGGGGGAGACTGGGCACGGATCCAGTGGAGGCTTCGGCCCCCAGTCGAGCAGGACAGGACGAGGATGATGTTCGGGCGGAAGAAGAAGGCCGACCGCGAGACGGACGTGACGGAGGCGGCCGAGCAGCCGCAGGACTCCGCGGCGGACGTCGCGGAGGGTGCCGAGGCTCGGCCCGACCCCGAGACGACGATCGCGAAGGGGGACGGCCCCCGCGACGTCGCGGACGTCACCGACACCGAGGGGCTGGCCGACCTGGGCGCACTGCGCATCGCGCCCCCCTCCGGCATGGAGCTGCGTCTCGAGATCGACCAGGGCAGCAACGAGGTGACCGCGGTGCAGGTGGCCGACGACCACGGCTCCGTGCAGCTGCAGTGCTTCGCCGCGCCCCGCTCCAGCGGGATCTGGGAGGAGATCCGCGAGGAGATCTCCGGGATGATCGACCGCGGCGGGGGCACCGTCGAGGAGGTCGACGGCCCCTTCGGCACGGAGCTGCGCACGCGGCTCGCCCAGGCAGGCCCGCAGGGCCGCACCATCTTCGCGCCCGCGGTCTTCGCTGGTGTCGACGGCCCGCGCTGGTTCCTGCGGGCGGTCTACTCCGGCTCGGCGGCCGTGGACGAGGAGCGCCGCGGCGCCTTCGACGAGGTCGTCCGCTCGGTCGTCGTCGTCCGGGGCGAGGAGCCCCGCGCGCCCCGGGAGATGCTGCCCCTGCGCATGCCCGAGCAGAACCAGCCCGCGCCGCAGGAGAGTGGCGAGGAGGAGCTCAAGCCCTTCGAGCGAGGGCCCGAGATCACCGAGGTCCGGTGATGACCGGCCTGCTGCGCCGGCTCGTCGACCTCGGTCGCTCCGACGACGACATCGAGGCCGGTGAGTTGCGGGCCGCCGCCCAGACGCACGGCGGTACCCCGGCGACCGGGCACGTGGACCGACAGGTCATCACGGTCGCCGGCAGCATCACCTCCGTGACACTGCGGCCCCGGGCCACCGTCCCCGCCCTCGTGGCCGAGGTCTACGACGGGTCCGCCACGGTCCAGCTGGTCTGGCTCGGCCGCCGACGGATCCGGGGCATCGACCCGGGCGCATACCTCAAGGCCACCGGACTGCTCTGCCGCCCCCGGGACGTGCCCACGATCTACAACCCGGCCTACGAGCTGGTACCGCGACATGAGCACTGAGCAGCCTACGGAGACCGCCCTGCCCAACTCCACCCCGACCACGACCGTCGAGGGCCTGATCCGCCACCGTCTCGGAGAGGCCCTCGGAGGCATCCGCGGCTCTCTGGAGACCGCCATGCCGATGCTCGCCTTCGTCATCGCCTGGTCGAGCACCGGCGACCGGGAGATCTCCCTCGGCGTGGCCGCAGGCCTGACGGTGCTCTTCGCCGTGGCCAGGCTGGTGCAGCGCCAGACGCTGCAGTTCGTCCTCAGCTCGATCATCGCGACCGCGCTGGCCGCCTTCTTCGCCCTCCGGTCGGGGGAGGCCGAGGACGCCTTCCTGCCCGGCATCCTCACCTCGCTCGCCTACGGCGTCGGGACCCTGGTGTCGGTGCTCGTGCGCTGGCCCGTCGTCGGGCTGCTCGTCGGCGTCGCGGACAAGGAGGCGGTCGCCGCGGGGGACCCCTTCCGGTGGCGTCGCAACCCGGCCGCCGTCAAGGTGTGCACCCGGCTCACGCTCGTGCTCGTGGTCGTGTACGTCATCCGGCTCGGCATCATGGGGCCGCTCTACCTGGCCGACAACATCGTGGGCCTGACGATCACCAAGGTCGTCCTCGGCTGGCCGCTCTGGGCACTGGCCGTCGTGACGATGGGGGCGATGCTCCTCAAGGGCCAGACCCCGATCGACCCCGAGGACGAGCTCGTCCACGGCGTCGACCGCGAGGAGGCCTGACCGCGGGTCCTCCCGGCCCCGACCTCAGTCCGTCGGTCGGGCAGGCGTCTCGGGCGCCTCTGGTGCGGTGGCGGGGCGCATCATCCGCGCCAGGTGGGCCTCGCTCTCCTGGGTGGTGAGGAAGAGCAGCTCGTCCTGGGCCTCGAGCGAGTCGTCGACGGAGGGGCCGATCGGGCGTCCGTCGCGGATGATCCCGACGAGGAGGGTGTCGTCGGGGAAGGTGATGTCGCCGATCCGACGCCCGACATTGGGGTTGTCCGGCGGCAGCGTGATCTCGGCCATCGCGGCGCTGCCCTGCTGGAAGTCGAAGATGCGCACGAGGTCACCGACCGTGACGGCCTCCTCGACGAGCGCCGTCATCAGCCGCGGGGTGGACACGGCCACGTCCACGCCCCAGGACTCGTCGAACATCCACTCGTTCTTCGGGTTGTTTACCCGCGCCACCGTGCGGGGGACGCCGAACTCGGTCTTGGACAGCAGCGAGACGACGAGGTTGACCTTGTCGTCACCGCTGGCGGCGACGACGACGTCGCAGGTCTCCAGCTCGGCCTCCTGCAGCGTGGAGATCTCACAGGCGTCACCCGCCAGCCAGCTGGCCTCCGGCGCGGTGGTGACCCGCTCCTCGTCGGCGTCCTTGTCGATGAGCAGCACGGTGTGGCCGTGCTGCACGAGCTCCCGGGCGATGGAGCGTCCCACCGAGCCCGCTCCGACGATCACGACTCGCACTGCTCAGTCCTCCTGTGGGGGCGCGGTGTCCAGCGCACGCTCGACGTCGTGGATCCGGCTGCGCTCGATGACGAGGTGGACCAGGTCGCCCTCCTGGTGGACGCTCGCCGGCGAAGGGAGCGTGCCCTCACCCAACCGGGTGATGTAGGCGACCCGGGCGCCGGTGACCTCCTCGAGGTGCTGGTACCTCCTGCCGACCCACCGCGGGTCCACGGCGACCTCGGCGATGACGAGCCGCCCGGAGGCGTCGGTCATCTCCGACACCTGGCCCTCGGGCAGCATGCGCCGCAGCACCTGGTCGGCAGTCCACCGGACGGTGGCCACGGTGGGGATCCCGAGGCGCTGGTAGACCTGCGCGCGGTCCGGGTCGTAGATGCGGGCCACCACGTGGTCCACGCCGAAGGTCTCCCGGGCCACGCGCGCAGCGAGGATGTTGGAGTTGTCACCGCTGGAGACGGCCGCGAAGGCGTAGGTCTCCTCGATGCCCGCCTTGACCAGGGTGTCCCGGTCGAAGCCGACGCCGGCGACGCGACGTCCCTTGAACTCGCTGCCGAGGCGGCGGAAGGAAGCGGGGTTCTGGTCCACGATCGCCACGTCGTGCCCGATGCGTTCGAGGGAGCGGGCCAGGGAGGAGCCCACACGGCCGCAGCCCATGATGACGAAGTGCACGGCAGCACCGTACTCCGTGCGCTCGATGCGGGCCTACACTCGCGTGGTGTCAACAGGTCAGGTCCTCAAGCGCCTGCTCGTCGGTCGGGCCATGCGCAGCGACAACCTCGGGGAGACCCTGCTCAGCAAGCGGATCGCGCTGCCGGTCTTCGCCAGCGACGCGCTCAGCTCCGTGGCCTACGCGCCGGACGAGATCCTGCTGACCCTCGGGCTCGCCGGCGGCGCCCTCGCGATGACCCACTCCTGGCCCGTCGCCCTCGGCGTCGTGCTCGTCATGACCGTCGTCGTGGCCAGCTACCGGCAGAACGTGCACGCCTACCCCTCCGGCGGCGGGGACTACGAGATCGCGAGCACCAACCTCGGCTCGCGCGCCGGAACGACGGTCGCGAGCGCACTTCTCGTGGACTACGTGCTCACCGTCGCGGTCTCGATCTCCTCGGGCGTGCAGAACGCCGCGGCCGCCTTCGGCTTCATCCGCGGCCACGAGGTGCTCATGGCCCTCGCGCTCATCGCCGCCCTGACGGGGATGAACCTGCGCGGCGTGCGGGAGTCCGGCCGCGCCTTCGCCATCCCGACCTACCTCTTCATGTTCTGCGTGCTCGGCATGGCCGCGGTGGGCCTCGTGCGGCGCCTGCTGGGTGACCTGCCGATGGCCGAGAGCGCCGAGCTCACGCTCGCGCCGCAGCCGGGACACGAGCAGCTCGGCAACCTCGCGCTGGCCTTCCTCCTGCTGCGCGCCTTCTCCTCCGGCTGCGCGGCGCTGACCGGTGTCGAGGCGGTGAGCAACGGCGTGCCCGCCTTCCGCAGGCCCAAGAGCCGGAATGCCGCGACGACGCTGCTGCTCATGGGGGTCATCGCGATCACGCTGCTCGCCTCGATGATCGCGCTGTCCCGGTGGACCGGCGTCAAGATGGCCGAGGAGCCGAGCACCCAGCTGTTGCGCAACGGGGTGCCCGTCGGGTCCGGCTACGTCCAGCACACCGTGATGGGCCAGGTCGCCCATGCCGTCTTCCAGGGCTTCCCCGCCGGTGTCGTCATCGTCTCGGTCGTCACCGGCCTGATCCTCGTGCTCGCCGCCAACACCGCCTTCAACGGCTTCCCCGTGCTCGGCTCGATCCTCGCGCGCGACGGCTACCTGCCCCGACAGCTGCACACCCGGGGCGACCGGCTCGCCTTCTCCAACGGGATCATCCTGCTCGCCGCTGCGGCAGGGCTCCTCGTCGTCATCTACGACGCCGAGGTCACCAAGCTGATCCAGCTCTACATCGTCGGGGTCTTCGTCTCCTTCACCCTCAGCCAGTTCGGCATGGTGCGGCACTGGAACCGGCACCTCGCGGTCGAGAAGGACGTGAAGGAGCGCCGCGTGATGCAGCGCCGCCGGGCGATCAACTCCGTCGGTGCGGTCATGTCCGGGACCGTCCTCGTGGTCGTCGTCGTCACGAAGTTCGTCCACGGGGCCGGCTTCGCGATCGCCGCGATGGTCGTCCTCTTCGTGCTCATGCGCGCGGTCCGCCGTCACTACGACCACGTGCGCGAGGAGCTGTCCGTGCCCGAGGGCGACACCCGCTACCAGCTGTTGCCCTCGCGGGTGCACGCGATCGTCCTCGTGAGCACGATCCACCGGCCCACGCTGCGGGCCCTCGCCTACGCCACGGCGACCCGGCCCTCGCGCCTGGAGGCGGTGACGGTGGACGTCGACGCGGAGGCGACCGCCGCGCTCCAGGAGGAGTGGGACAGCCGGGCGATCCCGGTCCCGCTGAAGGCCCTGGACTCCCCGTACCGCGAGATCACCCGCCCGGTCGTCGACTACGTCAAGAGCCTGCGCGCCGGGCGCCCGCGCGACCTCGTCGTCGTCTACATCCCGCAGTACGTGCTCGGGCACTGGTGGGAGCAGCTGCTGCACAACCAGTCGGCGCTTCGACTGCGGGCCAGGCTCACCTTCACCCCGGGCGTCATGGTCGCGTCCGTGCCGTGGCAGCTGGAGAGTGCCGAGGGCGCCGAGGACCGGATGGGCGGGCCCGTCGCCGGCGACGTGCGGCGTGGGGGAGCATGAGCAGCATGGAGACCGCAGCGGACGACCTCGCGGCAGGCGACGAGATCGAGGTCGAGGTCGGCCCGATCGCCCACGGCGGCCACTGCGTGGCCCGCCACCACGGACGAGTGGTCTTCGTCCGGCACTCGCTGCCCGGCGAGCGGGTGCGCGCCCGCATCACCGAAGGGGGCCCGGGCGACCGCTTCCTGCGGGCCGACGCCATCGACGTGCTCTCCGCCTCCCGGGACCGGGTGGACCCGCCGTGCCCGGTCGCCGGGCCGGGCATGTGTGGCGGCTGCGACTTCCAGCACGTCTCCCTCGAGCGGCAGCGCCGTCTCAAGGGTGAGGTCGTCGCCGAGCAGCTCTCCCGGCTTGCCGGGATCGAGCGCGACGTCGTGGTCGAGCCGCTCGAGGACGAGTCGGGGCTGCGCTACCGGACCCGCGTCGAGTTCGCCGTCTCGGGGGAGGGCACGATCGGCCTGCGGCGCCACCGCAGCCACGAGGTGCTGGCCGTCCCCGGCTGCCCCATCGCGGTGCCCGAAGTGGACGAGGCGCTCGCCGCTGCCCGGGAGGACGGGGTGCCGAAGGGGATCCGGGCCGTCGACGTGGTGGTGCCCTCCGGGGAGACGGACACGGTGCTCGTCGAGGTGCCCGCGGACTCGCCGACCCCGCCGATCCCCCTTCGTGAGGAGGTCCCCACCCCGGACGGCGAGGTGGGGATGGGTGTCGACGCCCGGGGCTTCTGGCAGGTGCACCGGGACGCCCCACGTGCCTTCGTGGCCGCGGTGTCGGCGGCGGCCGGGGTCCGGCCGGGGGAGCGGGTGCTGGACCTCTACTGCGGCGTCGGGCTCTTCTCGCTGCCCCTGGCGGCCGCCACGGGCGAAGGGGGCCAGCTGCTGGCCGTCGAGTCCGACGAGCGGGCGGTGGAGCACCTGCGGGAGAACCTCGTCGGGCAGCCGTGGACGCTTGCCGTCCCGGGCCGGGTCGACGACCTCCTCGGCGTGCCCCGCAAGGGGCGCCGGAGGCGGGGGAGTCCTGCGCGGTCCGAGCTGCTGCCGCCGAGCGCGGACGTCGTCGTCCTGGACCCGCCGCGCACCGGCGCCGGTCGGGGCGTGATCGAGGCGCTGGTCCCCCTTCACGCCCGCAGGATCGTCTACGTCGCCTGCGACCCGGCCGCTCTCGCCCGGGACACCGCCCACCTCGTGGCCGGTGGGTACGAGCTGGTCTCGCTGCGCGCCTTCGACGCCTTCCCGATGACCCATCACGTGGAGTGCGTGGCGGTCTTCGAGCCGAGGGCGACCGCCCTCGGGTGACGTGGAGCACCGGATGGGGGAGAGTGGTGGCAGGAGCCGTTCGACGACGAGGGGTCCCACTCGTCGGAGCGTGGCTGTGGTATTTTTATCTTGACGTCGAGATAACTACGACAAGGAGTCGGCTGTGACCAGTGCGAACACCTTCAATGCCAAGGGGGAGCTCACCGTCGGTGAGCAGTCCTACGAGATCTACCGCGTCGACGCGGTAGAGGGCTCGAAGACCCTGCCCTACAGCCTCAAGGTGCTGCTCGAGAACCTGCTGCGCACGGAGGACGGGAAGAACGTCACCGCGGAGCACGTCAATGCCCTCGGCAGCTGGGACGAGAACGCCGATCCCAGCGTCGAGATCCAGTTCACGCCGGCGCGCGTGATCATGCAGGACTTCACCGGTGTGCCGTGTGTCGTCGACCTCGCGACCATGCGTGAGGCCGTCGCCGACCTCGGCGGGGACCCGAGCAAGATCAACCCGCTCGCGCCCGCCGAGATGGTCATCGACCACTCGGTCCAGATCGACGTCTTCGGGCAGCCGGACGCCTTCGCGCGCAACGT
>CAYLUX010000018.1:11100-32785 GCA_964386935.1 uncultured Janibacter sp. | reverse complement strand
AGGACATCCCGAAGGGCGCATCGGTGACCATCACCGGCTACACCGACGACGTCGGGGCGGATGACTACAACCAGCGGCTGTCCACCAAGCGCGCCGAGGCGGTCGAGGCGGCCGTGACCGAGGCACGTCCCGACCTGGACACCACCGCGAGGGGTCGCGGCAGCGCCGACCCGGTGGCGCCGAACACCAAGGGCGGCGAGGACAACCCCGAGGGCCGGGCGCAGAACCGCCGCGTGGAGATCAGCCACGGATGACGTCGGGCGCTAGCCTGACGACCATGCCGACCATCGTCATCAGCCTGATCGCAGAGGACCGACCCGGACTGGTCGCCGAGCTGGCCCGGACCGTCGCCGAGCAGGGCGGCAACTGGCTGGAGAGCCAGATGGGTCGCCTCGGCGGGAAGTTCGCCGGCGCGGTCCTGGTCGAGCTGCCGCAGGACCGGGTCGAGGAGCTCACCGCTGCTGTCCGGGCCCTGCCCGACGTCGGGGTCGTCGACGTCTCCGGCACCGAGAGCGTGGCCGGGGACGGCCTCGACGTGGCCCGGCTGCACGCCGTCGGCCAGGACCAGCCGGGGATCGTGCGCGACGTGACCCGGGCCCTCGCCGACCGGGGCCTCGGCATCCGCGAGCTGCACACCGGAACCAGCGATGCGCCGATGAGCGGGGAGCGGCTCTTCGAGGCCTCCGCGGTGGTCGCGCTCGCCGAGGGGGTCGACCTCGCCGACCTGCGGACCGCGCTCGAGGAGGTCTCGACGCAGCTGAGTCTGGACATCCGGCTCGACGACGGCGACCAGGACGCCGCCTGGGGCGAGGTCCCCTAGGCCCCCGGGTCGCGCAGCAGGGCCGCGACCGTCGGCCCGAGCGCCCGCGCGACATCGAGCGCCCGGACCGGACCGCCGGGGTTGGCCTCGGTGCCGGCCCTCCCGTGGACGAGGGCGCCGAGCGCGCCCGCGGTGGCCACGGGCAGCCCGCCGGCCAGCAGCGCCCCGATGCCCCCGGCGAGGACGTCTCCCGTGCCCGCGGTCGCCAGCCAGGTGGGTGCGTCCTGCTGGACGTGCACCGGCCCTTCACCCGGGTCCACGACCAGCGTCGTCGCGCCCTTGAGCAGCACCGTCGCGCCGGTGAGGTCCGCCAGCTCTCGTGCGTGCTCCAGGGGCGCCTCCTCCACCCGGGTCCGGGCGACCTCGCCGCCGTCACCGCGCAGCCGGGTGATCAGACGGGCACACTCCCCCGCGTGCGGGGTGAGCAGCGTGGGCGCCTCGCGGGGTCCGGTGACCAGATCCAGTCCGCCCGCGTCGATCAGCACCGGCAGGTCGGAGGCCAGCGCCCGCCGGGCGGTGGCCAACTGGTCGGCTCCCCCCTTCGCCTCGGCGGTGGTGTCCAGCCCGGGGCCGATGACCCAGGCCTGGACCCTCCCTTCGCCGATGACGGCCTCGGGGACCTGCGCCCGGACCAGCCCGACGGGGGTCTCGCTGCCGACGTAGCGGACCATCCCGGCGCCGGCGGTCACGGCGGCCGTGACGGCGAGCAGCGCTGCGCCGGTGAAGGACTCGCCTCCCGCGACCACTCCCAGCACCCCTCGGCGGTACTTGTCGTCCCCCGCCCGCGGGACCGGCCACAGGTCGGCCACGTCGTCGGCGGTCATCCGCACCACGGCGGGCTCCGCGTCGGAGAGGTCCAGGCCGATGTCGAGCACCGTGAGCAGGCCGCAGGCGGCTTCGCTGGGCGGCAGCAGGTGGACCGGTTTGGGCGCGCCGAAGGTGACGGTCTCGTCGGCGAAGACCGCGTCGGCGACCACCCGCCCGCCGGTCACCGGCTGGCCGCTCGGGGTGTCCACGGAGATGATCCACGCGTTGTCGCGGATGGCCTCCACCCAGGCCTGGGCGAAGGGGGGCAGCCCCGGCCGTCCACCGATGCCGGTGATCCCGTCGAGGACGACCTCGGCGCGGCTGATCGCGGTCAGGGCCTGCGGGCCGTCGCCGGTGAGGACGGTCGCGCCGTGGCCCCGGGCCCGCTCTGCGGCCTCGGTCTGGGCGGGCGAACGGGTGGGGTCGACGCACACGGCGGTCGCGGTGAAGCCCCTCCGCGCGAGGCGCGCGAGCGCGAAGAGCGCGTCGGCGCCGTTGTTGCCCGGGCCGATGAGTGCGGTGACCCGCTTCTGCCCGCGCTCCCGCATCCGGCCCGCGGTGAGCCGGGCGACGCCCCGGGCCGCGCGGCTCATGAGCTCGCCGCTCTCGAGGAGCTCGGGCAGGGCCTCCTCGGCCGCCCGGATGGTCTCGACTGAGTAGCCCGTGATCATGCTGGGGACGCTACCCCCGTCCTCCCCGGTCAGGCCGACTCGGCGATGACGATCGCGGTGGCGATGCCGCCGTCGTGGCTGAGGGAGAGGTGCAGGCGGACCACGCCGAGCAGCTCGGCGCGGGCGGCGACGGCCCCGCTGATCTCGAGGATGGGCTCGCCGTGCTCGCCGGTGCGCACCTCCGCCTCCTGCCACGGCAGGTCCCCGGGGGTGCACAGCGCCTTGCCGGTGGCCTCCTTGGCCGCGAAGCGGGCCGCCAGCGAGCGCAGCGGCAGATCCTGCTCCCGCTCGGTGAAGACCCGCGAGCGCAGGCCCGGGGTGCGCTCGAGCCGCTCGCCGAGGCGCGCCATGTCGACGACGTCGATGCCGACCCCGACGATCACCGCGCGCCCCTGCTCATTCGACCGTGACGGACTTGGCCAGGTTGCGCGGCTGGTCCACGTCCAGGCCCTTGGCCGTGGACAGGTGCAGCGCGAAGACCTGCAGCGGCACCACCGTCAGCAGCGGCTGCAGCAACGGCGACGTGTTCGGCACCCGGATGACCTCGTCGGCGAAGGGCACCACGTCCTGGTCGCCTTCCTGGGCGATGACGAGGGTGCGCGCGCCGCGGGCCCGGATCTCCTGGATGTTGGAGACGACCTTCTTGTGCAGCCCGTTGGGGGTGTCCGGGCCGGGGACGACGATGAAGACCGGCTGGCCCGGCTCGATGAGCGCGATCGGGCCGTGCTTGAGCTCACCGGCGGCGAAGCCCTCCGCGTGGATGTAGGCCAGCTCCTTGAGCTTCAGCGCCCCCTCCATGGCGATCGGGTAGCCGACGTGACGCCCGAGGAAGAGCACGGCGCGGGTGTCGGCCATGAAGCGGGCGATCTCCTCCACCCGGTCCATCTCGGTGAGCAGGTCGGCGATCTTGTCCGGCACCTCGTGCAGCTCGCCCATGAGCTCGCGGGCCTTCGCGGCGTGCTCGTCGGTCCCCCGCAGCTGGGCCAGGTAGAGACCGAGCACGTAGCAGGCGGTGATCTGGGCGAGGAAGGCCTTCGTCGACGCGACCGCGATCTCCGGGCCGGCGTGGGTGTAGAGGACGGCGTCGGACTCCCGCGGGATGGTCGCGCCGTGGGTGTTGCAGATCGAGATCGTCAGGCCCCCGAGGCTGCGCGCGTGCCGCACGGCCATTGCGGTATCGGCCGTCTCCCCGGACTGGCTGATCGAGACCACGAGGGTGCGCTCGTCGACCACCGGGTCGCTGTAGCGGAACTCGTGCGCGAGCGCGACCTCGACGGGGATGCGGGTCCAGTGCTCGATCGCGTACTTGGCGACCATCCCCGCGTACGAGGCGGTTCCGCAGGCGACGACGGTGATCCGCTCGACGTCCCGGAGGCGCCCCTCGTCGATGCGCAGCTCGTCGAGGATGAGCTGCCCGGTCGCGTCGGTGCGGCCGAGGAGGGTGTCGGCGATCGCCTGCGGCTGGTCGTGGATCTCCTTCTCCATGAAGGTGTCGAACCCGGACTTCTCCGCCGCCGCGGCGTCCCAGGTCACCTCGTAAGGCCGGCCCTCGGCGGGCGTCCCGTCGAAGCCGCGCACCTCGTACCCACGGGCGGTGATCGTCACGATCTGGTCCTGGTCCAGCTCGACGGCCTGCTTGGTGTGGCCGATGAAGGCCGCCACGTCGGAGCCGAGGAAGTTCTCCCCGTCACCGAGGCCGATGACGAGCGGGCTGTTGCGGCGGGCGGCGACGACCTTGTCCGGCTGGTCGGCGTGCACCGCGAGCAGCGTGAAGGCCCCCTCGAGCCGGTTCACGACGTCCTGCATCGCCTGCGTCAGGTCGCCGGTGCGCTCGAAGGCCGCGGCCAGCAGGTGCCCGGCGACCTCGGTGTCGGTCTCGGAGGTGAAGGCCACCCCGTCGGCGTCGAGCTCCTGCTTCAGCGCGTGGAAGTTCTCCAGGATCCCGTTGTGGACCACGGCCAGCTTGCCGTCGGTGCCGCCGCGGTGCGGGTGGGCGTTCTCGTCAGTGGGCCCCCCGTGGGTCGCCCACCGGGTGTGCCCGATGGCCGTGCTCGCGTCGGGGACGTGGTCCCGCGCCAGCGCCTCCTGGAGGTTGACCAGCTTGCCGGCGCGCTTCTCGCTGAAGAGGCTCCCGTCCCCGACGAGCGCCACGCCCGCGGAGTCATACCCCCGGTACTCCAGCCGCGCGAGGCCCTCCATGACGACGTCCAAGGGGTGGCTGCCCATGCCGGGACCCACGTATCCAACGATTCCACACATGCGGGACAGGTTAACCGTGACGGCCCATCCACCCCGGCACCGCGCCCGTGGGACACAATGGCGGCGTGTCCTCCGCCACAACGGCGACCCTGCCGTCCCCCTTCGTCGAGCTCGGCCGCGACGCCTGGGCCCGCCTGAGAGAGAACCATCCCCTCAACCTCGACGAGGGCGACCTGCAGCGGCTGCGCGGCCTGTCGGACCCGATCGACCTCGAGGAGGTCCAGGAGGTCTACCTCCCGCTCTCCCGGTTGCTGACCTTCTACGTCTCGGCGACGACGCGGCTGCACCGCATCACCTCGACCTTCCTCGGCGAACGCCCGCCGAAGGCCCCCTTCGTCATCGGCGTCGCCGGGTCCGTCGCCGTCGGCAAGTCCACGACCGCCCGGATCCTGCGCGAGCTGATGCTCCGCTGGCCCGACACCCCGAAGGTCGACCTCATCACGACCGACGGCTTCCTGCTGCCCAATGCCGAGCTGGAGCGCCGGGGGCTGCTGCAGCGCAAGGGCTTCCCGGAGTCCTACGACCGACGGGCACTGCTGCGCTTCATCTCTGCCGTCAAGGCCGGCCAGCCGGAGGTCTCGGCGCCGGTCTACTCCCACCTGACCTACGACATCGTCCCCGATGAGCGGGTGGTCGTGCGCCAGCCGGACGTGCTCATCGTCGAGGGGCTCAACGTGCTCCAGCCTCCGGGCGTGCGCAGCGACGGGCGCGCGGGGCTCGCGATCAGCGACTTCTTCGACTTCTCGCTCTACGTCGACGCCAAGGTCGATGACATCCGGCGCTGGTACGTCGACCGCTTCCTGCGGCTGCGCAAGACCGCCTTCGCGGACCCGATGTCCTACTTCCACCGCTACGCCCACCTCACCGACGAGCAGGCGATCGCCCGCGCGCAGCACATCTTCGAGTCGATCAACGAGCCGAACCTCATCGACAACGTCCTGCCCACCCGCGGCCGCGCCACCCTCGTGCTGACGAAGGGGCCGAACCACCAGGTCCGCCGGATCCGGCTGCGCAAGCTCTGACCCCGGGCGAAGGGGGCCGGCCTCACCGCAGGATCGTGGTCACCAGGTCGCCTGCCGTGCCGACCGGGTAGGCGCCGCCGATCCACACCGCGCGCAGCTCGCGCTGCAGCGGGCCCTCGGCGAGGTTGACGGCGACGAGCTCACCACCCGCCACCGACGAACGGACGGCGTGCTCGCTGAGCACCGCCGGACCGGCACCGGCCGCGGCGGCGATCCGCACGGCCGCATTGCTGGAGAGCTCCGCCGCGGGGTCCGCCGCGGCGAGACCGTGCTCTGCCAGGGCGTCCTCGAGGACCCGCCGGGTGCCCGAGCCGGGCTCGCGCAGGGCCAGCGGGGTCCGGGCCAGCTCGGCGAGCGTGAGCCGGCGGGAGCGCTGGGTCCACGGGTGCTGCGGCGGCACGACCACCCACAGCTCGTCCCGGCCGACGACCATCGAGTGCACCCGGCTCGGCAGCCGGGTCGTCTCCACCAGGCCGAGGTCGTGCCGTCCGGCGGCCACGTCGGCGACGACGTCATCGGAGTTGAGCACCGCGAGGTCCAGGCCCACGTCCGGGTGGGAGCGCCGGAAGGTGGCCAGCCACGCCGGCACGAGGTACTCGGCGACGGTCATGCTCGCAGCGACCCGCAGCTGGGCTGACCGCTCGCGCCGCAGCGCTGCCGCCGAGAGACTCATCCGCTCGGCCGCGGTGAGCACCTCCCGGGACCAGTCGACCATGAGGGAGCCGTGGGCGGTCAGTCGCGAGCCGCGCGGTGAACGCTCCAGGAGGGTCAACCCGCAGCGCCGCTCGAAGCGGGCCAGGGCCCGGCTCGCCGCAGGCTGACTCATCCCGAGCCGCTCGGCGGCCGCCCCCATCGACCCGAGCTCGGCCACCTGGACGAGCAGGTCGAGGGTCGCCAGATCGGGCCACTGCGCCACGAGCACCTCCTCCGTCGGGGCCTCCCGGGTCAGGAAACCACACCGGAGGGAGGCAGGACAGGTCACGGTCAGCCGAGGAGCAGCATCCCCGTGGCGGCGACGGCGAGGACGAGGACCGTGGAGGCGATGCCGAGGACCAGCGGGCGGCCGCCGACCTTCTTCAGCAGGCTGATGTGCACGCCGGTCCCGAGGGCGAACATCGCCGCCGCGAGCAGCAGCGTCTGCAGCAGGCTCCCCACCTGAAGGACCGTGTCCGAGAGCGGCACGAAGGTGCGCACGATCGCCATCGCGATGAACCCGAGGACGAAGAGCGGCACGAGCGGCGGGAGGTCCGTCGCCTCGCCGGCCCCGGCACGGCGACGCAGCAGCGAGAGGGTGAAGATCACCGGCGCCAGCATGAGCACCCGGGCCAGCTTGACGATCACCGCGACGGTCAGCGCACCGCCGCCGATGATTCCTCCGGCGGCGACGACCTGGGCGACCTCGTGGATCGAGCCGCCGGCGATGAGGCCGCGCAGGTGGTCCGACATGTCCAGCGGCGCGAGGGCCACGGGCAGCAGGAAGATCATGAGCGTGCCGAAGAGCACGACGAGGCCGATCGCGGAGGCGACGTCCTCCTCGTCGCTGTCGGTGCTCCCCCCGACGGCCGCCACCGCGGCGGCACCGCAGATCGAGAAGCCGCAGGCGACGAGCAGCGTCAGCGGCTTGGGCACGCCGAGCCAGCGGCCCATGGCCACGGTGCCGAGGATCCCGATCCCCACGATCGCGATGACGACCCCGAGCACCCCGATGCCGAGGGAGAAGATGTCATTCAGGGCCAGCTGCAGCCCGAGGGCCACGACCCCCAGCCGCAGGACGCGCTTGGAGGCGACCTGCATCCCCGGCGCCACCGCGGCCGGCAGCCGCCAGATGTGGGTGAGCACGACCCCGAGGAGGATCGCCACCAGCAGCGCGCTCAGCTGCGGCAGGACCTGCTGCACCCCCCACGCCACCAGCGCCGCGGCGAATGCCAGGGCCAGCCCGGGCAGGATCCCGCTCGGTGCCGTCGTGGGTGCGGCCTGTCGGCCCGAGGTCTCCACCGTGTCCATGCCCTCCAGCCTGCGCCGGTGCCGGTGGCCCCACCAGAGGGCATTCCGACATCGGGTCATGCACCAGGTGCATGACCTGACGGATCAGTACCAGTGCGGGTCGTTCTCGTACCAGAACTGCAGCGCGCTGCACGCGTCACCGTAGGAGGAGTCGATGTAGTCGATCCCCCACCTCATCTGGGTGATGGGGTTGGTCCGCCAGTCGGGTCCGGCGCTGGCCATCTTCCTCGGCGGGAGCGCCTGCACGATGCCGTAGGCACCGGACTCCGGGTTCGTCGAGTCCCATCCCCAGGCGCTCTCCCCGAGCCACAGGTCGTGCAGGCACATCCACTCCCGGTCGGAGTACCCGGCTTCGAAGGCCATCTGGCGGGCCCACGGCTTCGGGTCCTCGCGGATGATCTTCAGCTCCTCCTCGGAGTAGTGCCGCTCCCGGATCGGGACGTCGTCCTGGTTCTTCGGGGCCCGCTCCTGCTCGGACGACTTCTCGACCTTCTTCGAGTCCGTCTTCGCCTCGCCGGCACGGAGCCGCTCGCGCGCCATGCTTCGGGACAGGGCGACCTCACGACGCAACTCGGCGGCGCCCACCGGAGTGGCAGCGGGCTCGTCACTGCTCAGGTGCTCGCCCGCCGCCTGCAGGGCGGCGGCAGGGCTGCCGGCCGCGACGCTGACGCCGATGCCGCTGACGACGCCGAGCACGAGCACCCCACCGACCAGAGGCCTGGCCCAGCGGCGACGACGAGTGCCCCCTTCGAACCGGGCACGGGCATGCTTGGACACGTGCTGCCTGCGGCCCACGGCACCAGCCCCCTTCGTGGTCAGCCGCGAGCGCGGTGCTGACGTGTCGGCCCCTCGGAAGGGGCGTCCCGATGCTCTTCGCTGGCGACGGTAACCGACCCCGTTGTGCGGGGCAATGCGCCGGGTCACTCGCCCCCTTCGCCGGGTGTCGGCAGGCCGCTCCTGTCAGGCGTCCAGGCCCTCCAGGAGGTCGGTCACCAGTGCCGCGACGGGGCTGCGCTCGCTCCGGGTGAGGGTCACGTGGGAGAAGAGCGGGTGGCCCTTGAGGGTCTCGATGACCGCCGCGACGCCGTCGTGGCGCCCGACCCGGAGGTTGTCCCGCTGGGCGACGTCGTGGGTGAGCACGATCTTGGAGTTCTGCCCCACGCGGGACATCACGGTCAGCAGCACGTTGCGCTCCAGGCTCTGCGCCTCGTCGACGATGACGTAGGAGTCGTGCAGGCTGCGCCCTCGGATGTGGGTCAGCGGGAGCACCTCGAGCATCCCGCGGTCGAGGACCTCCTCGACGACCTCGGTGCTGACGAGCGCCCCGAGGGTGTCGTGGACCGCCTGGGCCCATGGCCCCATCTTCTCGCCCTCGGTGCCGGGCAGGTACCCCAGCTCCTGGCCCCCGACGGCGTACAGCGGGCGGAAGACGACGACCTTGCGGTGCTGCCGGCGCTCCATGACCGCCTCGAGCCCCGCGCACATCGCCAGGGCGCTCTTGCCGGTGCCGGCCCGGCCGCCGAGGCTGACGATGCCGACGTCGGGGTCGAGCAGCAGGTCCAGGGCGATGCGCTGCTCCGCGGAGCGGCCGTGCAGACCGAAGGCGTCGCGGTCGCCGCGCACGAGGCGCACCTGCTTGTCGGCGCCCACCCGGCCGAGGGCGCTGCCCCGTTCGGAGATGATCTTCAGCCCGGTGTGGCAGGGCAGCTCCGCCGCGGCGAGGTGCTCCACCCGCCCCGTCTCGTAGAGGCGGTCGACCTCCTCGCCCGCCATCTCCAGCTCGGCCATCCCGGTCCAGCCCGAGTCCGCGCGGGTCTGCTCGTGGCGGTACTCCTGGGCCTCGAGCCCGACCGCCGAGGCCTTGACGCGCATCGGCAGGTCCTTGCTGACCACCGTGACCCCGCACCCCTCGTCGGAGAGGTTCTGGGCCACGGCGAGGATGCGGGTGTCGTTGTCGCCCAGCCTGAAACCGGAGGGCAGGCACGAGGGGTCGGTGTGGTTCAGCTCCACCCGGAGGGTGCCGCCCTCCTCGTTCACCCCGACGGGGGCGTCGAGCCGTCCCTCGCGGACGCGCAGGTCGTCGAGCAGCCGCAGCGCGGTCCGGGCGAAGTAGCCCAGCTCCGGGTGGTGCCGCTTGGCCTCCAGCTCGGTGACGACGACGACCGGCAGGACGACCTCGTGCTCCTTGAAGCGCAGCATCGCGCGCGGGTCGGAGAGCAGCACCGAGGTGTCCACGACGTAGGTGCGTGGCCCGTCCTCCTGCGGTGGCAAGTGGATCGGGTCGGGACCGGGCTGCTGCGGCACGGCGGACGGGGCGGCGGTCTGGGTCTGCAGGTCGTCCACGTCGAACTCCTCCGGGCGCCGCGCCGGGTGGCGCGTGCGCGCCTACTCTCGGTGCTGGTGCCGGGACCGGGCCGTCGGCGAGAGCCGGGGCCGGGACCGGCCCGTCCTGCTCAGCTGCTCCATGCCTGGGCCTCCCGAACGGTCCGCTGGTGCGTCCCGTCCCGGTTCACGCTAGGCCCGGCGGCCCCCTTCGCCACGACCAACGGAGCGTGTCGCGGCGAACTGGTACAGATGTTCACTCGTGGGACGCCTGCGCGTCGACCACGGCCGACGGGACCGGCGCGAAGGGCGCGCCCGTCGCGGGCGCGACCGCCTCAGGAGCCGTAACGGCGGTGCCGGTCGGCGTAGGAGCGCAGGGCCCGAAGGAAGTCCACCCGGCGGAACTCCGGCCAGTAGACCTCGCAGAAGTAGTACTCGCTGTGCGCCGACTGCCACAGGAGGAAGCCGGAGAGCCGCTGCTCGCCCGAGGTGCGGATGACGAGGTCGGGGTCGGGCTGGCCCTTGGTGTAGAGGTGGTCGGAGATGTCCTCCGCGCTCAGGTCGGCCGCGACCTCCTCCAGGGAGACACCTTCCCGGGCCCGGGTCCGCAGCAGCGAGCGCACGGCGTCGGCGATCTCCTGCCGGCCGCCGTAGCCGACGGCGACGTTGACCATGAGCCCGTCGACCGCGCCGGTCTCCTCCTCGGCCCGACGCAGCGCCGCGGCGGTCTGGACCGGCAGCAGCTCGAGCGCCCCGGCGGCGTGCAGTCGCCACCGGCCGGCCTCGGCGAGGTCGGCGACGAGGGCCTCGATGATCCGCAGGAGCCGGTCCAGCTCCTCCGGCGGCCGCTGGAGATTGTCGGTCGAGAGCAGCCACAGGGTGACGACCTCGACCCCCGCCTCCTCGCACCACTCGAGGAAGCTCGAGATGTTCGCGGCACCCGCCTGGTGCCCGTCGGCGGCGTTGCGGCCGCGCGCCTTCGCGAAGCGCCGGTTCCCGTCGACGATCATCCCCACATGACGCGGCACGGCGTCGTGCTGGAGGTTCTTGACGAGTCGGCGTTCGTAGGCCGAGTAGAGCGGGTTGCGCACACGCGCCCCTTTCCTGGCGAGGTGACGGGGCCAACCTACCGCCGGGGAGTGACGAAACCGACGGTGGTCACTCCCAGCCTCCTCCGCTAACGTCGATGCATGCAGTCCGCCCGACACGAGGCCAAGGAGCTCGCCCAGGAAGTCAGCGACCACGTCGACCAGTTCGTCGACGCGGTCAAACCGCATCTGCGCGGATGGCTGCACCTGGTCACCGCACCCCTGGCCCTCGTCGGTGGGCTCGTCCTCACCTCGACCGCGCCCACGCAGGGGGGCCGGCTCGCCGCGATGGTCTTCACCCTCACCGCGGGGCTGCTCTTCGCGACCTCGGCGGTCTACCACCGGGGCACCTGGGGCCGGCGGATGGCCGGTGCCCTGCGTCGCTGGGACCACGCGAACATCTTCCTCATCATCGCGGGGAGCTACACCCCCTTCGCGCTGATGCTGCCGAAGGGGCAGGCGATCAGCCTGCTCGTGATCGTGTGGGCGGGCGCGATCCTCGGGGTGCTCTTCCGGGTCTTCTGGATCAACGCACCACGATGGTTGTACGTACCGGTGTACGTGGCCCTGGGATTCGTCGCGATCTTCTACATCAAACCGCTGCTCACGCACGGCGGGTGGCTGATCCTGACCTTCGTCATCGTCGGCGGGGCGCTCTACACGGCCGGCGCCATCGTCTACGGCATCAAGCGGCCGAACCCGTCACCGCGGTACTTCGGCTTCCACGAGATCTTCCACGCGCTGACGATCCTGGCCTTCATCTCACACTTCGTCGCCGCGACGCTCGCCCTCTTCGGGCCCGTCGCCGCCACCTGAGTCGTCCTCACCCGAGTCGCCCCCCGGGCCGTCGTCGGCGTCCTCGGCAGGGTCACTCTCCCGGTCGGCCGCAGCCTTGGCCTGCGCGGCCTCCCGCGCCTCCTGCTCCGCCTGCCGCTGGGCCAGGTTCATCCGGCGCAGCCGGGCGAACATGTTGCGCATGAGCAGCCAGAGCGCGACGGCCAGGAAGAAGAAGGCCGCGAAGGCTCCGAACCCGGGGCTGACCTCGAAGCTCGGCGAGTTCACTCCCAGGTCCTCACGGTCGGGGCCTGGCGCTCGTCGATGACCAGCTCCAGGTCGGTCCGCTCCCCGAGCGCATCGGCCTCGGCGAGCGACGGGAGGCCCGCGAAGAGGTCGTCCTCCGGGATCGACGTCGGCACGTGGCTCATCGCGAGCTCGTAGTCCTCGGTCGGCCAGACCTCGGCCTGGATGGAGTTCGGCACCGCGAAGAAGAACCCGTCGGGGTCGACCTGGGTGGCGTGCGCCTTGAGCGCCGCGTCCCGCGCGTCGAAGTAGTCCGAGCACGGCACGCTGGTGGTCATGGTCCGCTGCGGCCGCTTGGAGGCCCGCTCGATCCAGTCCACGAAGGGGGACTCCTCCCCCATCGAGAGCAGCTTCTCGTGCAGCGCGGTGATCCGGTCCAGCCCGAAGCCGCCGACGTAGTACAGCTTCAGCGGCTGCCACGGCTCGCCGGCGTTGGGGAACTGCTCCGGGTCACCGGCGGCCTCGAAGGCGGCCTCGCTCACCCGGTTGGTCATCACGTGGTCCGGGTGGGGGTAGCCGCCGTTCTCGTCGTACGTGGTCAGCACGTGCGGGCGGAAGCGCCGGATCTCGCGGACGAGGGCCTCGGTCGTGACGTTGAGCGGCTGCTTGGCAAAGCACCCCTCCGGCAGCGGCGGCAGCGGGTCGCCCTCGGGCAGGCCGGAGTCGACGAAGCCGAGCCAGGTGTGCTGGACGCCCAGCGCCTCGCGGGCGGCCTCCATCTCGTTGCGCCGGACCTGGGCGAGGTCGCGCAGGATGTGCACGTCGTCCTTGAGCTTCGGGTTGAGGATCGACCCGCGCTCGCCGCCGGTCGCGGTGACGACGAGGACCTCGGCACCGTCGTGGGCGTAGCGCGCCGTCGTGGCACCACCCTTGCTCGACTCGTCGTCGGGGTGGGCGTGGACGGCCATGAGCCGCAATGCTTCCACTGCTGCGTTCCTCCCGTGGAGGGTCGTCGGCCCCGGTGTGCCGCCGGGGACCGTGGTCACGGACAATGGCAACATCCTCTCACCGCCCGGCCGTCGACCTCGACGCGAGGGCGGCCCGCCGAGCCAGTCGTCCCCCAGGAGCAGCAGATGACCACCTCGCACGAGCCCCACTCCGGGTGGGACCCCGAGCGCGAGGAGGCCGAGGCGGAGGAACGGGCGGCCCACGGGCACCGCGGCTGGTGGATCTTCGGCAGCGTCGCCGTCCTCGTCGCGATGGCGATGGTCGTCTGGTTCGCGGTCTCGGCGACCGAGGACCCGGTGATCGTCCAGGACGTGGGCTTCGACCGGCCGGGCAAGAACGAGGTCGTCATGGTCTTCGACGTCACGCGCGAGCCGGGCACGGTGCTCTCGTGCACGATCACGGCCATGGACTCGGAGTACGGGCGGGTCGGCACGACGAAGCACAAGGTCCCGGCCTCCTCCGAGCGCACCACCCGGGTGCGGGCCAGCGTGCAGACCACGACGACGGCGGCGACGGCGACCGCCGACGAGTGCACGCCGGTGGGCTGACACCGCCACACCGGGAGGCTTTCGGCGGCGGATGAATCGCCGGTTCCGCCCTCCTCGCGGTACACTGGAGGGCATCACGCGACCGTGGGTCTGGACTGATCGGGTCCAGACCTTTGTGCATGACCCGGGCACATCCCGGGTCCCGGCACCGGTCACCGCCCGCAGGGACCGATTCCGTCTCGGCGGCATCGAAGGAGGAGCAATCGTGACCCAGACCGCGTCATCGGAGACCTTTCTGACCCAGGAGGCCTACGACCGTCTCCAGTCCGAGCTGCAGGAGCTCTCGGGACCGGGTCGCGTCGAGATCGCCAAGCGCATCGAGGCCGCTCGCGAGGAGGGTGATCTGAAGGAGAACGGCGGCTACCACGCCGCCAAGGAGGAGCAGGGCAAGATGGAGGCCCGCATCCGCCAGCTCACCCAGATCCTGCAGACCGCGACCGTCGGCGAGGCCCCGCCGGACGACGGCGTCGTCGAGCCCGGCATGGTCGTCTCGATCGAGATGTTCGGCGAGCAGGAGACCTTCCTGCTCGGCTCCCGCGAGATCTCCGACGGCACGGAGGACCTCGACGTCTACTCCGAGCAGTCCCCGATGGGCAAGGCCATCAACGGCCAGAAGGTCGGCGACACCGTCAGCTACCTCGCCCCCACCGGCAAGACCATCGAGGTCAAGGTCCTCTCCGCAAAGCCCTATTCGGTCTGACCCACCGCGGTGGGAGAATGGCGACATGTTCGGTCGTCAGCTCCCACCCATGCCCACCGCGCAGACCGCTCTGCCCGGCCGGGACGAACGCCCCTTCGAGGTCCCGAGCACCCACGCCGTGCTCGGGACCTCGTTGGAGGGGCCCTGGCCCGAGGGCACGCAGGTGCTGCACGTGGCCATGGGCTGCTACTGGGGCGTGGAGCGCATCTACTGGCAGCTGCCGGGCGTGGTGACCACCGCGGCGGGGTACATGGGCGGTTTCACCCCCAACCCCACGTACGAAGAGGTCTGCACCGGCCTGACCGGCCACGCCGAGAGCGTGCTCATCGCCTACGACCCGACGGTGACCCACCCGGAGCTGCTGCTCAAGGCCTTCTGGGAGAACCACGACCCCACGACGGCCAACCGTCAGGGCAATGACGTCGGCACCCAGTACCGGTCGGCGATCTTCGTCGACACGCCGGAGCAGCAGGCGGCGGCCGAGGCGACCGCGACGGCCTTCGGCCGGGAGCTCGCCGCGAGGGGTCTCCCCCCGGCCGCGACCGAGATCGTCCCGACGAGCGAGTCGGGACCCTTCTGGTACGCCGAGGCGATCCACCAGCAGTACCTGCACCACAACCCCAACGGCTACTGCAACCACGGCCCGAACGGCATCACCTGCCCGGTCGGGGTGGCCGACCTGCCCGCGCAGACGGACATCATGCCCCCGAGCTGAGCGGCCGGATCAGCGGCGCAGGAGGCCAGCGAGCACCACGGCGACCGCGAGCGCGCCTGCCATCAGCGCGAAGGGAGCGGCGTCCCCTCCCGCAGCGCTGGCCGCCGTCGAGGCGGCCGCCAGCCCGATCGCCCCGCCGAACTGCTTCGCAGTGTTCATCAGGCCGGACGCTGCGCCCGCCTCCTCGGGTCGTACGCCCGTGGTGACGATCGTCGCCAGCGGCGTGTTGAGCAGTCCCCCACCGATACCGACGACGAGGCTCGGGGCGAGCACCCCCACGACGAAGTCCACGCCACCGGTGACCGCCAGCCAGATCAGGCCCAGCGCCGCGACCACCCCGCCCCCCGCGACGAGGGTGGCGGCCGGCATCGCCCTCATCAGGCGCGGCGTGACCCAGAGGTTGACCACGAGCGTGCTGACGGTAAGGGGGAGGAAGGCGACCCCCGCCTCGATCGGCGTGAGACCGAGGCCGCCCTGCATCCGGAAGGTCAAGAAGTACCACAGGCCGACCTGGAAGCAGACCGCCGTGAGCGCCGTGGCGAGATTGCCGATCACGAGCGGTCGACTCCGCAGGAGGGCCGGCGGCACGAGCGGGCTGCGCGACCTGCGCTGCTGGAGGGCGAGCGCTCCGAACACCCCGGCCCCCACGACCGCGGCGAGCATGCCTCCCTTCGCTCCCCCGGAGCCACCCGCCGCTGAGAAGGCGTAGGTGGTGGCGGTGAACCCGCCCGTGGCCAGGGCGGCCCCGACGAGGTCGAGGCGGCCGGCCCCCGCCTCCCCCAGCGGCGTCCGACGCCGCAGCAGCAGCGTCCCGACCACCACGAGGACCCCGACCGGCAGGTTGACCAGCAGCACGGCTCGCCACGAAACCGCCTCCGTGAGCACGCCGCTCACGACATTGCCGAGACCACCACCGGCCAGGCTGACCGCGGCCCAGACGGCGATCGCCCGGGTGCGCTCCTCACCCTCGTCGAAGGTGCGGGTGAGCAGGGTGAAGGTCGCCGGGGAGGTCACGGCCGCCGAGAGCCCCTGGACCGCACGGGCCCCGACGAGCAGTGCGCCCGAGTCGGCCACCCCACCGATCACGCTGGCGATGGTGAAGGCGGCGACGCCACCAGCGAGCGCACGCGCCGTCCCGAAGATGTCGGCCAGCCGGGCGCCGACCAGCAGGGCCCCGGCGAAGCCGAGCGTGTAGGCCAACGCGACCCAGGAGGACATCTCCGCCGTCAACCGGAGGTCGCTGCGGATCGAGGGCAGCGCGACGTTGACCACCGAGATGTCCAGGACGACCATCAGCTGCGCGACACAGGCGACCCACAGCCCGAGACGGGCGGCGCCGGGGGCGATCACGTGCCTCTGATACGTCCGTATCATGGTACGAACGTATCAGCACGACGGAAGGGAGTCACCGTGACCGACGACCGCCGCACCCGGATCCTCGACGCCGTCGAGACCCTGCTCGGCCGCGGCGGGGTGGAAGCCGTCACCATGCGGGGCGTCGCCGCGGAGGCGGGGACCTCCCTTCGCCTCGTGCAGTACTACGGCCACACCAAGGACGAGCTGCTCACCGCCGCCCTGCACCGGATGGCCGACCAGAGCATCGCGCGGTGGCACGCCGCGACCGAGGGACCCGCCTCGGCCGAGCAGTCGATCCGGGCCTTCCTCGAGGAGTCGCTCCCGACGGACGAGCCGAGCCGGGCCTTCCACCGGGTGGGCGTCTCCCTGGAGCAGCTGGCGATCAGCCGGCCGGACGCGGCCGCCCGGGCCTACCGCCGGCACCTCACCGCGGTGCAACGCCAGCTCGCCGACGCGCTCCGTGGCGACGCCCGGGTGACCGAGACGCAGGCGCAGCGCCTGGCGGTGGAGGCGATGGCATTGGGCCACGGTCTCGGGACCATGCTCATGGCCGAGCAGGTCTCCCCCACCGAGGTCGAGGCGGTCGTCTCGGGTCACCTCGCCCGACTGACCGGAGAGCTCGGCGGCTGACTCAGCGCCGCCGCCACAGGCGGCGCCACCACGGGCGCCGGGGCGAAGGGGGCTCCGCCTCCCCTTCGTCGGCCGGTGCCGGGGCGCGCTGCGCGCGCAGCTCGCGCCACTGCTCCACGAGGGTCTCGACGTCGGCCCGGGGCGCCAGCGGCGGGGATGCCTTCCCGAAGGTCGGCCGGCGCAGCTCGGCGAGCACGCGCTCGTTGTAGTCCCGCAGGATCTCGCGCACGTCCGCCTCGGTCCTGACCTCGGCGAGCGACTCGGGGAAGCCGGCGTGCTCACGTCGCAGCCGGAAGACCGGCGGCAGCGCGTCGGAGGCATCCAGACCCTCCCGGGCCATCAGCTGCTTGACCCACCAGTCCGGGTCGCGGTCCTCGAGCCCGCGCAGCGGCTTGCCCGCGCCGGGGAGGTCGTCGAACTCCCCGCGCTCGATCGCCTCGCGGATCTGCTTGTCGATCCAGCCTTCGTGGGAGGGCACGCTCATTATGCCTCCAGTCTGCCGCGATCAGAGCGCGGCGGCCAGCTCCGTCCCCTGCCGGATCGCCCGCTTGGCGTCCAGCTCGGCGGCGACGTCGGCGCCGCCGATGACGTGGACCTCGACCCCCTTCGCCCGCAACGGCTCGAGGAGGTCACGCACGGACTCCTGGCCGGTGCACACGACGACGTTGTCCACCTGCAGCAGCCGCGGCTTCCCGTCGACGGTGATGTGCAGGCCGTTGTCGTCGATACGCTCGTAGGCGACGCCGGTGATGCGGTGGACCCCCTTCGCCTTGATCGCGGCCCGGTGCACCCAGCCGGTCGTCTTGCCCAGGCCCGCCCCGATCTTGGAGGTCTTGCGCTGGACGAGGTAGACGGTGCGGGGCGAGGGCGCCGGGTGCGGGTCCTTCAGCCCGCCGCGCTCGGCGGAGCCGGGGTCCACGCCCCACTCGTCCTGCCACTCCTTGAGGTCCAGGGTCGGCGAGTCGATCGTCGTGAGCAGCTCGGTGACGTCGACCCCGATACCGCCGGCGCCGATGACGGCCACCCGGTCCCCGACCGTGCGGGTGCCCAGGACCGCCTCCGGGTAGCTGATGACCATCGGGTGCTCGATCCCCTCGATCTCGGGGATGCGGGGGGTCACGCCGGTGGCCAGGACCACCTCGTCGAAGCCCTCGAGGTCCGCCACGTCCGCGCGGCGGCCGAGGTGCACGGTCACGCCGCGGCGCTCGAGCTCACCCTCGAAGTAGCGGATCGTCTCGGCGAACTCCTCCTTGCCGGGGATGCGCATGGCCAGCGAGAACTGCCCACCGATGGACTCCCCCGCCTCGAAGAGCTGCACGTCGTGCCCGCGCTCGGCCGCGTTCACCGCCGCGGACAGCCCGGCGGGGCCGGCACCGACGACGGCCACCTGCTTGCGGCGGGCGGTCGGCGAGAGCACCAGCTCGGTCTCGTGCCCGGCGCGCGGGTTGACCAGGCAGCTGGCCACCTTGCGCTGGAAGGTGTGGTCCAGGCAGGCCTGGTTGCAGGCGATGCAGGTGTTGATCTCCTCCGCACGCCCGCCCTCGGCCTTGCTCGCCCACTGCGGGTCGGCCAGCCACGGGCGGGCCATCTGCACCAGGTCCGCGCCGCCGTCGGCGAGCACCTGCTCGGCCTGGTCCGGCATGTTGATCCGGTTGCTCGTCACGACCGGCACCTCGACGTGCGGGCGCAGCCGCGCCGCGACGTCGGTGAAGGCCGCGCGCGGCACCGAGGTGACGATCGTCGGCACCCGCGCCTCGTGCCACCCGATGCCCGTGGAGATGATCGTCGCGCCGGCCGCCTCGATCTCGCCCGCCAGGGTGACGATCTCCTCCCACGTCTGGCCGTCCTCGACGAGGTCGAGCACGGAGAGGCGGTAGATCACGATGAAGTCCTCGCCGACCGCGGCCCGTACCGCGCGAACGATCTCGGTGGCCAGGCGTCGCCGGTTCGCGGGGGTGCCGCCCCAGCCGTCGGTGCGGTGGTTGGTCCGCGGCGCGAGGAACTGGTTGATGAAGTACCCCTCGGAACCCATCACCTCGACACCGTCGTAGCCGGCGCTGCGGGCCAGCTCGGCGGACCGGGCGAAGGCGCGCACCTGACGGCGCACCCCGCGCTCCCCGAGCTCGTGGGCGGTGAAGGGGTTGATGGGGGCCTTGGTCCGCGAGGCCGAGACCGACCACGGGTGGTAGGAGTAACGACCCGCGTGCAGCAGCTGCAGCGCGATCTTCCCGTCCTCGGCGTGGACGGCGTCGGTGACCTGCCGGTGGCGGCGGGCCTCCCGGCTCGTGGTCAGCTTCGAGGCGAAGGGGTAGAGCGTCCCCTCGACGTTCGGCGCGAAGCCTCCGGTGACGATGAGCCCTGCCCCACCCGCAGCGCGCTCGGCGTAGAAGGCCGCGAGCCGCTCGAAGTTCTTGGCGCGGTCCTCCAGCCCGGTGTGCATCGACCCCATGATCGTGCGGTTGCGCAGCGTGGTGAACCCCAGGTCGAGCGGGGAGAAGAGGTGGGAGTAGTCGCTCATGTCGTCCTCGGCCGATTGACAATGATCAGGCGCCACCATCGCAGAAACGTCACGCGTCGTACGGTGGCTGTTGGCATTGTCACCCAGCGGTGACAGGGTTGGCCCATCACCCGCCCGGAGGAGAGTGGATGACGTTGGCACGGGCCGCGACTCGCGGCGCGAAGGGCGTCGGTGCCGTCGGTCTGGCCGCCGCCGGGTCAGCCGCGCTCGGGTACGGGCTGATCCAGCTCGAGGCCCGCATCACCCGCCGGATCGTCGGCCACCCCTTCGACGGTGCACCCGACGACGAGGGCGTCTACGGAGCGGCGCCGGGGCAGCCGGTCCGCCTCCTCGTCCTCGGCGACTCCACGGCCGCGGGCATGGGTGCCGACACCGGCATGCACACGATCGGCGCGATCCTGGCCAACGGGCTCGCCGCGATCATGGGCCGCTCCGTGGAGCTGACCAACGAGGGCGTCGTCGGGGCCGTCTCCGCGGACCTGCCCGCCCAGCTCTCCCGCGCCCTCGGGCGCGAGGACCGCTTCGACGTCGCGGTCATCCTGATCGGCGCCAACGACGTCACCCACCGGGTCGACCACGCCGTCGCGGTCCGCCACCTGCAGCGGACGGTGCGCTACCTGACCACGCTCGACGTGCCGGTGATCGTCGGCACCTGCCCCGACCTCGGCACGGTCGAGCCCGTCCCCTTCCCGCTGAACCACCTGCTCCGTCGGTGGAGCCGGGACATGGCGGCCCGGCAGACGGTCGCCGTCGTCGAGGCGGGCGGCCGCTCGGTCTCCCTCGGCGACCTGCTCGGCCCCGAGTTCGAGGCCAGCCCGAAGATCATGTTCAGCCAGGACCAGTTCCACCCCTCGGCGGCCGGCTACGCACGGGTCGCCTCCGCGTTCCTGCCCTCCGTCGCCGCCGCCCTGGATGCCTGGCCCGGGGGTGCAGTCACCGACACCGCACCGGAGCCGGAGCGCGGTGAGGGCATCGGCGCACTGGAGGACGCCGCGCAGCGGGCGGTCTCCCGGCCGGGCACGGAGGTCGGCCCCGCGGAGGTGCGCGGGCACGCCCACGGCCCGCGCGGTCGGTGGGCGATGCTGCGGCGCCGGATCTGGCGCGAGGTCACCGACCTCTGAGCCCGCCGCCGGTCACCCGGCCGGTGCCGCGCTCCACCCGAGACGCAGTGCGGCCAACCGGTCCTCGAGGTCCGGCGGGCCCCCTTCGCCCGTGCAGGCGTCGAAGACGACGACCCGCAGCTGGTCCATGGCCACGGCCGGCCCGAGGTCGGGCAGCGCCTCCCCCGCGAGCTCGGCCAGCAGCGCGTGCACGCCCGGGAGCGCCTCGACCGCGCGGTCCAGCGGCAGCTGCTGCCACCGCCGGGCCGCGCGGTCGAGTTCGGTCGCGACGTCCTCCGGGATCAATCGCTGCGCAGGCGGGCCAGCAGACGCAGCAGCTCGAGGTACAGCCACACGAGCGTGATGACCAGGCCCATCGCGAGGTGCCAGGAGAAGCTCTGCGGCAGGCGGTGGGCGATCGCGGTCTCGATGGAGTCGAAGTCCAGTGCGAGGGTCACCGCGGCCAGGCCCGTGGCGAAGACGGAGATGAGGATGCCCATGAACCCGGTCCCGCCGAAGCCGAAGGGGCTGCCGTCGAAGAAGAGCATGTACCCGAGGTTGAGCAGCGAGAAGACGAAGTAGCCCAGGATGAGCATGGAGACCACGGCCCGGAACTTCTGGGTCACCTTGATCACCCGGGTCGTGTACAGCAGGAGCATCGCGCCGAAGACGCACAGCGTCGCCAGCACGGCCTGCGTGACGATCGACTCGAAGATCGGGGTGCCCGGCTCGTCGAACATCTGCCGGAAGGTGGCGCTGATCGCGCCGACGAAGAGCCCCTCGAAGACGGAGTAGACCAGCGCCAGGACCGGCCCGATCGGCTTGCGCCGGAAGGCCATGTAGATCCCGAACCCGAGCGTGCCCACGAGTCCGAGGACCCAGGCGATCGCCCCGACCGCGGGGCTGGCCATGGTGGCGAACCACGTCACCGCGGCGACGCCGAGGACCACCGCGAAGAGGACCGCGACGCGCACGAGGACGTCGTCGAGGGTGATCGCGCGACCGCCGTCACCACCGCCGAAGGGGGCGGTCTGCGGCTGCCCGTACCCCGGCTGCGGCTGGCCGTAGCCCTGCTGCGGGTAGGCCTGCTGCTGGCC
>CAYLUX010000018.1:0-11000 GCA_964386935.1 uncultured Janibacter sp. | reverse complement strand
GCTGCTGGCCCCGCTGGGGCGCGGGGGTCCGGAAGCCGGCGTAGCCGCCGCGTTCGGCGTTCCGCGCGACCCGGTTGAGGATCGGGTTGCTCATCTGGTCAGGCCTCCTCGACGCTGGCGCGACCGGTCGGCCGCGGGGGCGATGTCACCAAGCCTAAGCGTTGGGTCCGGCACCGCCACCCCCGGCGTCCACAGCCGCGCCGCGCGAAGGGGGCCGGGACTCAGCGGATCCCGTCCAGGGCCTGCTCGAGGTCGGCGAGCACGTCGCTCGTGTCCTCGATGCCCACTGAGAGGCGCACGAGGTCGTCGGGGACCTCGAGCATCGAGCCCGCGGTCGAGGCGTGGGTCATCGCCCCCGGGTGCTCGATGAGCGACTCGATGCCGCCGAGGGACTCCGCGAGGGTGAAGATCTCGGTGCGCGAGCACAGCTGCCGGGCAGCCTCGGCGCCACCGGCCATGCGGACCGAGAGCATCCCGCCGAAGCGCGACATCTGCCGCGCCGCCACCTCGTGACCGGGGTGGTCGGCCAGGCCCGGGTAGAGGACGCTCGCGACCTCGCGGCGACCGGAGAGCATGTCCACGACCGCCTCGGCGTTGTCGCAGTGCCGGTCCATCCGCACCCCGAGCGTCTTGATGCCGCGCATCGTCAGGTACGCGTCGAAGGGGCCGGGGACACCACCGGAGCCGTTCTGCAGGAAGGCGATCGCCGCGTCCATCTCCTCGTCGTCCGTGACGAGCAGACCACCGACGACGTCGCTGTGACCGCCGAGGTACTTCGTCGAGGAGTGCACGACGACGTCGGCGCCGAGAGTCAGCGGCTGCTGCAGGTAGGGGCTGGCGAAGGTGTTGTCGACGACGAGCTTGGCGCCGGCCCCCTTCGCCACCTCCGCAACGGCGGCGATGTCGCCGACGTTGAGCAGCGGGTTGGTCGGGGTCTCCAGCCAGATGAGCTTGGTGTTCTCCCGCACCGCGGCCCGGATCGCGTCGACGTCGGTGACCGGGGCGGGCGTGTACTCGATGCCCCACGGCACGAAGACCTTGTCGATGAGGCGGAAGGTGCCCCCGTAGGCGTCGTCCGGGATGACGATGTGGTCACCGGGACGAAGGGCGGCCCGCAGCATCGCGTCGGTCGCCGCCATGCCGGAGGCGAAGGCACGGCCGTAGGTGCCGACCTCGATGGAGGCGGCGTTGGCCTCGAGCGCCTGCCGCGTCGGGTTGCCGGTGCGGGCGTACTCGAAGCCGCCGCGCAGCCCGCCGACGCCGTCCTGGGCGAAGGTGGAGCTGGCGTAGATGGGCACGTTGACCGCGCCGGTGTTCGGGTCCGGCTCGTAGCCGGCGTGGATGGCCCGCGTGGCGAAGCCCTGGCTCGCGCGCGCGTCTGCGGCGCTCTTCTGCTCTCCCATGGTTCAGCCCTTCGCTCGGTGGGACAGGTGGCCCAGCAGGTCCTGCCGGGTGATGACGCCGGCGGGGCGGCCCCCTTCGACCACGAGGAGGGCGTCGGAGCTCTCCAGCGCCGCCGTCGCTGCGGAGACGGAGTCGGCCGCGCCGATCTGCGGCAGCGAGGCACCCATGTGCTTGCTCACGGCGTCCGCGAGCGAGGCGTGCCCCTCGAAGACGGCCGTCAGCAGCTCGCGCTCGGTGACCGCGCCGGCCACCTCGCCGATCATCACGGGGGGCTCGGCACCGACGACCGGCATCTGCGAGACGTTGTACTCGCGCAGGATGTCGATGGCCTCGCGGATGGTCTCGTTCGGGTGGGTGTGCACGAGGTCCGGCAGCTCGCCGGACTTGCCGCGCAGGACGTCACCGACGGTGGCCTCGCCCTCGTCCTCCGCGGGGAGGAAGCCGTAGGAGGCCATCCAGTCGTCGTCGAAGATCTTGCCGAGGTAGCCGCGCCCGCCGTCCGGCAGCAGGACGACGATCTTGGCGTCGGGCCCCTCCCGCTCGGCGATCTTCTGGGCCACGACGACGGCCATGCCGCAGGAGCCGCCGACGAGCAGCCCCTCCTCGACGGCGAGGCGACGGGTCATCGCGAAGGACTCGGCGTCGGTGACGGAGATGACCTCGTCCGGCACGGACGGGTCGTAGGCCCCCGGCCACATGTCCTCGCCGACGCCCTCGACGAGGTACGGCCGGCCGCTGCCGCCGGAGTAGACCGACCCCTCGGGGTCTGCGCCGATGACCTTGACCCGGCCCTCCGAGACCTCCTTGAGGTAGCGGCCGGTGCCGGTGATGGTGCCGCCGGTGCCGATGCCGGAGACGAGGTGGGTGATCTCCCCGTTCGTCTGCTCCCAGATCTCCGGTCCGGTGGTCTCGTAGTGGCTGGCCGGACCGTTCTGGTTGAAGTACTGGTTGGGCTTCCAGCCGCCGGGCAGCTCCTCGGCGAGCCGGTCCGAGACCGAGTAGTAGCTGTCCGGGTGCTCCGGCGGCACCGACGTCGGGGTGACGACCACCTCGGCGCCGTAGGCGCGCAGCACGTCGATCTTGTCCTTGCCGACCTTGTCCGGGCAGACGAAGACGCACTTGTAGCCCTTGCGCTGGGCGAAGAGGGCCAGCCCCACCCCCGTGTTGCCGGAGGTCGGCTCGACGATCGTGCCGCCCGGCTTCAGCTCACCGGACTCCTCGGCCGCCTCGATCATCTTCTTGGCGATGCGGTCCTTGATGCTGCCGCCGGGGTTCAGGTACTCGACCTTGGCCGCCACGAGACCCGCGTCGGCGGGGATGACGGAGGAGAGTCGAACCAGGGGCGTGTCACCGATGAGGTCCGCGATGTGGTCTGCGATCTGCATACCAGCATCGTGGCACGGCTCACCCCGGCCGGGACGCCCGGCCCCCGGGCGGACGACAACTCGACACCAGGCAAGGTAAGCCTACCCTTGGCCGTAGACCATCATCCCGACCACCACGAAGGGCCGGCGCGATCACCTTGGCCACCACCACCCGTCCACCCCGTCCGCAGCACGTGCTGACCGTCGAGTCCACCGAGAGGCTGGGCCCCCGCCTCGTGCGGATCGTCCTGACCGGAGAGGCGCTGGCCGACTTCGGGGCCGAGGAGTTCACCGACGCCTACGTCAAGCTCCTCTTCGTCTCCCCGGAGCTCGGCGTCGAGCCGCCGTACGACCTCGCCGCCCTGCGGGAGAGCGCTCCCGAGGACCTGAAGCCCCTCACGCGCACGTACACGGTGCGCGCCATCGACCGGGAGGCCAGGCGCCTGACACTGGACTTCGTCACCCACGGCGACACCGGCTGGGCCGGGCCCTGGGCGCAGTCGGCCCGCCCCGGCGACCGCGCGGTCCTCATGGGCCCGGGCGGCGGCTACGCCCCCGACCCCGACGTCGACTGGCACCTGCTCGCCGGTGACCTGTCGGCGGTGCCGGCCATCGCCGCCGCACTGGAGGCACTCCCTTCGGAGGCGAAGGGGGTGGCCCTCCTGGAGGTGGAGGCCGAGAGCGACGTCCTCGAGGTCACCGCCCCCGAGGGGGTGCAGGTGTCCTGGTTGGTCAACCCCGACACCGACGACGTGGACTTCCTCGCCCGGGCGATCGACGCCGCCCCGTGGCCGACCGACGTCTCCGAGGGCGCGGTCCAGGTCTTCGCCCACGGCGAGCGCGAGTCGATCAAGGCGGTACGCCGGTCGCTGAAGGAGCGCGAGGTCCCGCGCGCGGCCATCTCCATCTCCGGGTACTGGGCGCGCGGACGCACCGAGGACGCCTTCCAGGCGGAGAAGCGCACGCCCGTCGGGCGGATCGAGGACTAGCCCGCTAGGCCTCCGAGCCACCCTCCCGCTCGAGCAGCTCGCGGTGGGCCCGGCGCCGCTGCGCCTGCTCCTGCGGGTCCGGGACCGGCAGCGAGGCGATGAGGCGCCGGGTGTAGGCGTCCTGCGGGTCCTCGAGCACCTGCGTCCCGATCCCCTGCTCGACGAGCTCACCGTGGTAGAGCACGCCGATCCGGTGGGCGAGCATGTCCACGACCGCGAGGTCGTGGCTGATGAAGAGGCAGGCGAAGCCGAAGCGGGCCTGCAGCTCCCGGAAGAGGTCGAGGACCTTGGCCTGCACCGAGACGTCGAGCGCACTCGTCGGCTCGTCGGCGATGAGCAGCTCGGGGTCCAGCGCGAGCGCCCGGGCGAGACTCGCGCGCTGGCGCTGCCCGCCGGAGAGCTCGTGCGGGTACCGGTCGGCGTGGCCCCGGGTGAGCTGCACCGACTCCAGCAGCTCCTCCACGCGGGCCCGGCGCTCGCTCGCCTTCTGCCCGCGACGGTGCACGGCGAGCGGTTCGGCGATGCACTCCCCCACCGTCAGGTGCGGGTTGAAGGACGCGGCGGGGTCCTGGAAGACGAAGCCGATCTGCTGACGCAGCGGCATGAAGGCCCGCTCCTTGAAGTTCAGCATCTCGTGGTCGAGGACGCGCAGCGAGCCCCCGGAGACGCGGTTCAGCCCCGCGACCGCCCTGCCGATGGTCGTCTTGCCGGACCCGGACTCCCCGACGAGGCCGAGCACCTCCCCCTTGTGGATCTCGAAGGAGACACCGTCGACCGCTCGGAAGGCCTTCTGCCCCAACCGGCCCGGGTACTCGATGACGAGGTCCTTGGCGCTGACGAGGACCGGCTCGCGCAGCTGGGCGGCGAGCTCGTCCTCGGACATCGCTGCCGAGACCGAGTCGCGCCCGAGGTGCGGCACCGCGCCGAGCAGCTCCTTGGTGTAGTCCTCCCGGGGATGGGCGAAGAGCTCCGCCGAGGGGGCCTCCTCGACGAGCTCACCGCGGTACATGACCGCGACCCGGTCGGCGAGGTCGGCGACGACACCCATGTTGTGGGTGATGAGGACGATCGAGGAGCCGAAGCGGTCCCGCAGGTCCCGCAGCAGCTCGAGGATCTCGGCCTGCACGGTGACGTCCAGGGCGGTCGTCGGCTCGTCGGCGATGATCAGGCCGGGGTTGAGCGCGAGCGCCATCGCGATCATGATGCGCTGCTTCTGCCCACCGGAGAACTGGTGCGGGTAGTAGTCCAGCCGCTCCTCGGCGTCCGGGATGCCGACGTCGGTCAGCGCCTTGATCGTGCGCTCGCGGGCCTCCTTCTTGTCCAGCTTCTTGTCGTGGGCGCGCAGCCCCTCGATGATCTGCCAGCCGATCTTGCGGACCGGGTTCAGCGCCGTCGATGGCTCCTGGAAGATCATGGCGACGTCGGTGCCGCGCAGCCGGCGCATCTCCCTTCGCGATATCGCCAGGACGTCGTGCCGGCCGAGGAGGACGGCCCCGTCGCTCGTGGCGGTCTCGGCCAGCAGGCCGAGGACGGTGCGGGCGGTGACCGTCTTGCCCGAGCCGGACTCGCCGACGATCGCCAGGACCTCCCCCGGCGCCACGTCGAGGCTGACGTCCTTGACCGCCTCGACCGGCCCCTGGTCGGTCGCGAAGGTGACCTGCAGGTCCTGGATGCTCAGGACGGGTCCGCCCGCGGACTCGGGCGCGTGCTCGCTCGTGGTGCTCATGAGGCGTCCTTCCCGGCGGTGGGCTTCTTGCGGATCTTCGCCCGGCGGCGACCGCGCAGCCGCGGGTCGTTCAGGTCGTTCATGCTCTCCCCGACGAGGGTGACCCCGAGGACCGTCCAGACGATGGCGAGGCCGGGGAAGACGCCCGTCCACCAGATGCCGCTCGTGGTGTCCGAGAGCGCCTTGTTCAGGTCGTAGCCCCACTCCGAGGCGGCGGTCGGCTCGATGCCGAAGCCGAGGAAGCCCAGGCCGGCGAGGGTCAGGATGGCCTCCGAGGAGTTGAGCGTGAAGATCAGCGGCAGCGTCCGGTTGGCGTTGCGGTAGATGTGGCGGAACATCACCCGCAGCTTCGGGGTGCCGATGACCCGGGCCGCGTCGACGAAGGCCTCCCCCTTCAGCCTCGTGGTCTCGGCGCGGATCACCCGGAAGTACTGCGGGATGAAGACGACCGTGATGGAGCCTGCCGCGGCCAGGATGCCGCCCCAGCGGCTGGACTGGCCGCCGCTGATCGTGATCGCCAGGACGATGGCCAGCAGCAGCGAAGGCAGGGCGTAGATGGCGTCCGCGACCACGACGAGCACACGGTCCAGCCACCCACCGGTGTACCCGGACAGGAGCCCGAGGACCACGCCGACGAAGAGCGAGAGGATCACCGCGATGATGATCACCTCGACGGCCGTCTGGGCACCCCAGATGGTGCGGGAGAGCACGTCGTAGCCGCCGACGGTAGTGCCCCACGGGTGCTCGCCGGATGGCGGCTGCTGGGCACCGAAGGCCTTGCCGTCGGCCTGGGACTGGGAGAACCCGTAGGGCGCGATCCACGGCGCGAAGACGGCGCAGACCAGCACCCCGAGGGTCATGACGAGACCGGCGATGAGCATCCCGCGCTGCAGGCCGACGCTCTTCTTCAGGTGGGACAGGATCGGCAGGCGCCACAGCAGTGAGTCGCGCCGGGGGTCGGTGGTGGCACTCATGGTCAGTACCTCACTCTCGGATCGATCAGCGCGGCGACGACGTCGACGATGAAGTTCGTGACCGCGACGATCACGGCGAGCATGACGACGATGCCCTGGACGGCGACGAAGTCGCGGGCCTGCAGGTACTCGGCGAGCTTGAAGCCCAGCCCCTGCCACCCGAAGGTCGTCTCGGTGAGGATCGCCCCGCCGAGCATCATCGCGATCTGCATGCCCATGACGGTGATGATCGGCACCAGCGCCGGCCGGTAGGCGTGCTTGGTGACCAGCCGCCGCTCGCTGACCCCGCGGGAGCGTCCGGACTCGATGTAGTCCTGCCCGAGGGTCCCGATCATGTTGGTGCGCACGAGCCGCAGGAAGACGCCGCCGGTGAGCAGCCCGAGCGAGATCGCCGGGAGGATGGCGTGGGTGAGCACGTCGCCGACGATGTCGAAGTTGCCCATCCGCAGCGCGTCGACGATGTAGATGTGGGTCGGAGCGGCGACGCCCTGCAGGATCAGCTGGTTGCTCGAGGTGGCCCGCCCGGAGACCGGCAGCCAGTCCAGCCACACCGAGAAGACGAGCTTCAGCAGCAGACCGGCGAAGAAGACCGGGGTGGCGTAGCCGAGGATCGCCAGCACCCGCAGGACCGCGTCGGTGCCGTGGTCCCGTCGGTAGGCGGCGAGCATCCCGAGCGGGATGCCGAGCAGGAGCGCGACGACCAGGGAGTAGAGCACCAGCTCCAGCGTCGCCGTCCCGTACTTGACGAGCAGCTCGCTGACCGCGATGTTGTCGCTGATCGTCGTGCCGAAGTCCCCGTGGAGGATGCCGCCGAGGTAGTCGAAGTACTGGACGATGAGCGGCCGGTCGTAGCCGGCCTCCTTGATCCGCTCGGCCAGCTGGTCCGGGGGCAGCCGCCCACCGACCGAGGCGCTGATCGGGTCTCCGGTCAGGCGCATGAGGACGAAGACCGTCGTGACGAGGATGAAGACCGTCGGGATGATCAGCAGCGCGCGGATCACGATGTATCTGCCGAGGCCGATGCCCGACTTCTTGGCCGTGGCGCCGCTGTCCCCCTCCGGGGATCCGGTCGGTTCCATGACGTCGCTGGGAACTGCAGCCATACCTGCCTACTCACTGGCGTGGGTGGTCACCGTGGCACGCCGGGGCGGCCACGTGGACGGGCGAAGGGAGGCGCCCTCCCCGGCAGCAGCTGGTGTGCCGGGGAGTGCGCGGCGCTCCTACTTGTGGATGGCGGACATGTGCAGCTTGAAGGACGGGTCGAGGATGATGCCCTGGACGTCCTTGCCGGCCACCGCGACCTGCGCACCCTGGAGGAAGGGCAGCGTCGGCAGCTGCTCGGCCACCTTCGTCTGCACCTCGCCCAGGAGCTTGTCGCGCTTGGCCTTGTCCGGCTCGGAGCGCTGCTCCTCGATCAGCTTGTTGATCTCCGGGTCGTTGAAGTGCTGGGCGAGGAAGCTGCCCGGGTTGAGGAAGAACGGCGTGAGGAAGTTGTCCGCGTCCGAGTAGTCCGGGTACCAGCCGAGCTGGTAGACGGGGTACTGGTCGTTCGTGCGGTCCTTGCTGTACTGGACCCACTCGGTGGACTGCAGCTTGACGTTGAAGAGCTTGGTGTCGTCCAGCTGGGACTTGATCATCGAGTACTCCTCACCGGAGGAGTTGCCGTAGTGATCGGTGTTGTACTGCAGGTTGATGTCCACCGGCGTCTTGACGCCGGCCTTCTTCAGCCGCTTGGCAGCACGATCCACGTCCGGCCCGCCGTTGCCGTCGCCGTACATCTTCTTCAGCGGCGTGGTCTGGCCGTCGAAGCCCTCCGGGACGAACCCGTAGGCGGGGGTGTAGGTGCCCTTGTAGACCTGCTTGGAGAGGGCCTTGCGGTCGAGCGAGTCGGCCATCGCCTGCCGGACCGCGAGCGCCTTCTTCGGGTCGGGGTCCGAGGTCTTCTTGCCGAAGGGCATCGTGTTGAAGTTGAAGACCATGTACCGCAGCTCGCCGCCGGGGCCCTTGTGGATCTTCACGTCGTCGTTCTTCGAGAGGTCCTCGACGTCGGTCGGGCTCAGCGTGCGGTAGGCCATGTCGATGTTGCCGCCACCGACGTCGAGCTTGAGGTTGTTCGCGTCGGAGTAGTACTTGACGTTGACGTCCTTGCTCTTCGCCTTGGGCAGGATGCCGTCGTAGCCGTCGAAGGCCTTGTAGGACACGAGGCTGTTCTTGTCGTAGCTCTTGATCGTGTAGGGCCCGGCGAAGGGCTCCTCCTTGACGACGTCGTTGTCCGCCATCACCTCGTCCGCGGGGAAGACCTCCTCGTCGACGATCGGAGCGACGACCGAGGTGAGCACGCCCGGCCAGGTCTGGTCGTAGGAGCTCTTGAGGTGGAAGACGACCGTCTGGTCATCCGTGGTGGTCGTCTTCTTCAGGTTGCCCAGCAGCGAGGACGGCCCCTCCGGGTCGGCGATCTTCTGCTGCCGGTCGAAGGTGAACTTCACGTCCGAGGAGGTCAGCTTGTGACCGTTGGCGAAGGTCAGCCCCTTCTTGAGCTTGACGGTGAACTCCTTCGGCGAGGTGAACTTCGCCGAAGTGGCGATGTCCGCCTCCGGGGTCGACTCCCCGGGGGCGGAGTTCATCAGGAAGGGGTAGACCTGCTGCATCACGGCGGAGGAACCGTTGTCATAGGCCCCGGCGGGGTCGAGCGAGACGACCTTGTCGGTCGTGCCGATGGTCAACGGCCCGCTGCCCCCGTCGCCGTCGTCGCCTCCGGTCGATGAAGAGGTGCAACCGGTGATCGTCAGCGCCGAGGCCGCTGATGCGGCGGCGGCGATGCGCCACATGCGTGGGGACATGGTGAGCCTTTCTCGTTCTGGCACCCGGTGCGCGCGTCCTTGCACGCACCGCGACAGGCGGGGTCACCGCGAGTCGGCGCCGTTGACCCTACCGCTGCGAAGGGGGCGATGTGTGGAGGGTCACCGTTCATGTCCAACGTGTTATCTCCGCCCCCGGCGAGTGGCCCGCAGATCGCTACTCGCGGGTACGACACCACGCTCCCTGCCACCGGCGACGTGGAACACCGGAAAATCAAGGGTCCGTCAGTTCCCGAAGTCCGAGCGTGGTGCAGTACCCGCGAGTCACCTGGGCGAAGGGAGTGGGCGCTGGTCCATCGGGTCCCACGTTCTGCGTGGGCGGTGCGAGGCCGCCCCGCGGCCGAGCCTCCAAGGGCGGTCCCGTCCCCCTTCGCGCCGAGATCACTCATGACTCGCGGGTACGACACCATGCTCCGCGTCACGGGCGAGTGGATCACCGGAAAATCAAGGGTCCGTCAATTCCCGACATCCGAGCGTGATGCAGTACCCGCGAGTCACCTGGGCGAAGGGAGTGGGCGCCGAGGCGCGAGTGGACCGCCAGGGCGGTCTCAGAAGGTGCCCCCGACGGGACTCGAACCCGCACCGAAGGCGCTTTTAAGGCGCCCGCCTCTGCCAGTTGGGCCACGGGGGCGGGCCCAGCCTAGCCAGCGGGGCCGGCCCCCTTCGTGCCGGTCACTCCGCCTTGTCGGGCGCCTCGTCCGGGGCCATGAGCCGCTCGGCCACGCTGAGCGCGATGCCGTCGAGGATGTCGCGCTCGGACGTGGTCACGACGAGGTCGAGGCCGTTGGCGCCGCGGGCCCGGTCGAGGATCTCGTACCAGATGAGCGCACCGCCGCCGATGACGTCGACGCGGCCGGGGTGCATGAAGGGCAGCTGCGCCCGCTCGGCGCGGGTGCTGAGGATGAGCTGCTCGCAGGCCATCATCATCTGCTCGACCGAGACTTTGGCCAGGTGGATGGCCTCCCGGTCGTAGGAGTTCAGCCCGAGCGCCTGGGCGGTGACCGTCGTGACCGATCCGGCGAGGCCGACGACGGTCTTGATCCCGCCGAGCCCGACCTCCGCCTCGGCCTGGTCGAGGACCTCGGCGATGTCGTACCGGGCGGCGTCGATGATCTCCTGGGTGGGCGGGTCGGTCTCGTGGTGGCGCTCGGTGAGGCGCACGCTGCCGATGTCGAAGGAGCGCCCGGCGACGACCTCGTGGGTGCCGCGGACCATCTCGGTGGAGCCGCCACCGATGTCGACGACGAGGTACGGGCCCTCGAAGCCGGCGTCCTGGAGCCCGCGGGTGGCGCCGGTGAACCCCAGCGCCGCCTCCTCGTCGCCGGAGATGACCTCCGGGGAGACGTCGAGCTCGCCGAAGGCCGCGCGCACTCCCTCGAAGAACTCCTCGGCGTTGCTGGCGTCCCGGGTCGCGGAGGTGGCGACGAAACGGACATTGCCCTCGGGCACGCCGTGGTGACGGCACTCCTCGGCATACTCCCGGCACATCAGCAGGGTCCGCTCCAGCGCCTCCTGGCCGAGCCGGCCGGTGCTCTCCACGCCCTGGCCGAGCCGGACGACCTCGGCCCGACGGGTGACCTCGGTCAGCATCCCGGCCTCGGCGTCGTGGTCGGCCACGAGCAGGCGGATGGAGTTGGTCCCACAGTCGATCGCGGCGACTCTCATGCGTCGCTCCCTTCGTCCGT
>CAYLUX010000017.1:26321-32885 GCA_964386935.1 uncultured Janibacter sp. | reverse complement strand
GTCCAGGCGGACGCCACCCGGTTGCCCTTCGCCGACGCCTCCTTCGACGTCGTCCTCTCCGCCTACGGGGCGGTCCCCTTCGTCGCCGACTCGGCCGGGCTCATGGCTGAGCTGGCCCGGGTGCTGCGCCCCGGCGGCCGGCTCGCCTTCTCGACGACCCACCCGATCCGCTGGGCCTTCGCCGACCTCCCGGACGAGGCCGGGCTACGGGCCGTCGCGTCCTACTTCGACGAGACCCCCTACGTCGAGGAGGGCCCGGGCGGGCAGGCGATCTACGTCGAGCACCACCGGACGATGGCCCACCGCGTCGCGGAGATCGTCGACGCCGGACTCCGCCTCGTGGCGCTGCGCGAGCCGGAGTGGCCGCCGGACAACCCCGACACGTGGGGCGGGTGGTCACCGTTGCGCGGGCAGCACCTGCCCGGCACGGTGATCCTCGTCGCCGAGAAGTGAGGTCTCCTCAGCCCTGCCCGTGGAGGTCGCGACGGCTCTGCATCGCGCCGAAGACCGGGTCCTCGTCCGCGGCCTCGTAGTCCTCGCGCTCCGCATCACGCTCACGGCGACCGATGATCAGCGAGAGCAGCAGCCCACCGACGAGCAGCAGCAGACCGATGGCGACGAAGGCGATCGGCAGCGTCGTGTGGACCATCTTCAGCAGCATGGACTTCGACTTGTACTCGTCGACGTTCTTGTCGACGGTCTCCGAGGTGAAGCGGGAGGTGGTCTCCAGGGCCGGCAGGACGTGGCCCTTGGCGCGGAACTCCTGGTGCTGCTCCTCGACGCGGTCGATGACGACACCCGTCACGGGGTCCACCCAGAAGGTGCGCTCGTTGGAGTAGTACCGGTCTGCGTCGACCGCCTCGGACTTGGGACCGCCGCCGAAGAGGTTGCCCGGCATCTCACGGTGGCTGTACTTCTGCTCCGGGACATTCATGGAGTACTTGTAGACCTCCATGCCCTGGATGTCGTCGGTGCCCTGGAACTTGACCGGGTAGGCCTTGCCGACGGTGCTGTCCCACCACTTGTAGTCGTCGGTCTTCTGGGCGTCGAAGGGGAACTTCACGAGAAGACCCTCGCGCTTGATCTCCTGACCGTTCTTGCTGGCGCCGCAGCAGTTGACGGCCTCGCCGGTGTGGGAGTCGAAGACTAAGACCTCGGTGGAGCCGTCCATCGGCATGTTGTCGCCGTTGTTGTCGCTGATCTGACCGCTGTCCCAGACGGCGATCTTCCGGTCCATCTTCTCGGAGGCCTTCTCGGAGGCCTCCTCGTCACCGATGATCCGGGCCGTGGTCGTCAGGGTCCCGCTCGTCTTCTTGAGGTTGTCGGCGTCGAAGAAGGTGGCGTCCGGGTCCTTCACGATCTGGGTCGTGTTCGTGTCCGGCGGCACTACCGCGAGACGCGGGTAGGCGTAGAACCGGAACAGCAACCCCATGGTGAGGATGAAGGCGCCGACAGCCATGATGATCGCCGGCAGCAGGAACTTGCGCACGAGTGGAACCCTCCTAGGCCTTTGCAACTTACCGGACAGTAGCACTCCGGGCCGGGGCTCCGCCGTCTCACCGCAAGATTAGTGGACGTGTCCTTCGCCACGCAGCGCGAAACGCGATTCACGGGAGCAGTTCCTCGACGACCTGCGCCAGTCCCCTGTCCGCGGTGACCCGTTCGGCCCGCATCCCGAGAGCTCGTGCCGGCGCGAGATCGTGCGGGGAATCCCCGATCATCACGCACCGCCGGGCGCGGGCCCACGGCGCGCGGGCCAGCACCTCCCTGAAGAGGCCGTCGCGGGGTTTCCGGCAGTCGCACGTGCCCTCGTCGTGGGGGCAGACGGCCACGCCGTCGAGTCGGGCGCCGGCCGCACCCAGCTCCCGGTCCAGGCGGGCGTGGACGGCGACGAGGTCCGCGCGGGACATCAGGCCGCGCGCCACCCCTCGTTGGTTGGTCACGAGGACCGCGCGGCAGCCGGCGCGGGTGAGCCGGGACAGGCCCTGCGCGGCACCCGGCAGCATGACGAGGTCCTCGGGGCGGGTCACGTAGCCGCCCGGCACCCGGACGTTGAGGGTGTCGTCGCGGTCCAGCAGCACGATGTCGAAGGGGGCGTCCGCCCCCGCCGGCGCCAGCCGCTCCGGCCCGGACCACCACGGCCCGGGCTGCGCTCCGGTGCGCTCCGCGCCGGTCAGTGCTCCTCCCGCGCCACGAGGTCGACCGCCTCGCACCAGGCGTGCGCCCACAGCAGGTGGACCTCCTGGATCCGAGGGGTCTCCCCGGAGGGCACGACGAGGAGGTGGTCGGCGCGGTCGGTGAGGCCGGCCCCCTTCGACCCGGTCATGAGGATCGTGGTGACCCCACGCGCCCGGGCCTCCTCGAGGGCTCCGAGGATGTTGCGGCTGGCGCCGGACGTCGACATCGCGAGGAGCACGTCGCCCGGTCGGCCGTGCGCCTGCACGCCGCGCACGAAGACCTCGTCGAAGCCGTAGTCATTGCCGATCGCGGTGAGCGCGGAGTGCGACTCCGCGAGGCTGATGGCCGGGAGCGGGTGCCGGTCGTGGATGCACTTCCCGAGGAACTCGGCCGCCACGTGGGAGGCGATCGCCGCGCTGCCGCCGTTGCCGGCGACGAGCAGGGTGTGACCGGACGTCAGCGCCGCGAGCACCGCCTCGCCCGCCGCACGCACGGAGGCCTCGAGACCCGGCTCGGCCAGCGCGGCCGCCAGCTGCGCCCACGCCGCGGTCCCGCTGCGCACCCGCTCGGCGACCTGCTCCGCCCCGTTCTGCTCCCTCGTCATCGCTGACCCTTCCACGTCGTGACACCGGTCTTGGTGAAGGTGAACTCCGAGACCGTCAGGCCGAGCCGCAGCAGCTCCTGCGCCACCACGTGGCGCCGCTCGAACTCGCAGATGAAGATCATGTGCCCACCGCCACCGGCACCGGTCACCTTCCCGCCGAGCGCACCGGTGGCCATCGCCCGGTCGACCGCCTCGCCGATGACCGGGGTGGTGATCCGCGAGGACATCCGCTGCTTCTGCTCCCAGGCCTGGCCGAGCAGGTGCCCCAGCTCGTCCACCCGTCCGCGCAGCAGGGCGATCCGCATCGCGTCGGCGAGGTCGCGCTGCGCGCGCAGCCCGGCGACGGCGTCCTCGTTGCCGGTCCGGTACCGCGAGACCTGGTCGTCGATGATGTGGTCGCTCACCCGGGTGTGCCCGGTGTAGGCGAGCAGCATGTTGTGCTCGAGCTCGCGGACGGTGTCGTGGCGCACCCGGAGCGGGTTGACCACGACCTGCCCGTCGGTGCGGAACTCCATGAAGTTGAAGCCGCCGAAGGCGGCCGCGTACTGGTCCTGGTAGCCGCCCGGGATCCCCAGGTCCTCGCGCTCGAGCCGGTAGGCCAGCTCGGCCGTCTCGTGCGGACCGAGGTCGAGGCCGCAGTGCCGCGCCACGAGCTCGATGACCGCGACCATGACGGCGCTGGAGCTGCCCAGCCCCGACCCGGGCGGGGCATTCGTGTGCAGGAAGAGGTCGAAGCCCTCGGAGGGCAACGCGCCCTCGAGACGGGTGATGCGCGCAATGGCCGCCTTCGGCAGGTCCAGCTGCCCGTCGAGCTCCAGCGGCGCGCCGACCTCGTAGCCGATCGAGGTGCCGTAGTCGTGGGACTCCACGGTGATCTGGCCGTCGGTGCGCGGGCGCAGCGTCGCGTAGGCGAAGCTGCCGATCGTCGCGCTGAGCACGGCTCCGCCCTCCGTCCGGGGGAACGGCTCGACGTCCGTGCCCCCACCGGCGAAGCTCACCCGCAGTGGCGCGCGGGCACGCAGGACGGGTCGGCGTGTCATCGGGGTCCTCTCATGCTGCACACTCGAGGAGATTACCCAAAGGTAGGAGGAGTCATCGTCGCTGGTGGACGGATCCTGGGACTCGACCTCGTCCGCGCGGTCGGTGCCTGGCTCGTGCTGCTCTCGCACGTGGCCTTCTGGACGGGGCGCTCCTCCTCGGGAGTCCTCGGCGGTCTCGGGGCCCGGGGCGAGCTGGGCGTGGCGGCCTTCTTCGCGCTCTCGGCGCTGCTGCTGTCCACCCCCTTCGTGCGGATGGCACTGGGCGGGAGCAGCTCCTGGCGCCCGGGCAGGTACTTCCTGCGCCGCGCGGCGCGCATCCTGCCCGCCTACCTGCTGGCCCTCGGCGGGGTGCTCCTCGCGGCGGTGCTCATCGGCGGCGCCGCGGCGAATGCCCTCGACCTGCCGACCACCCTGGTGCACCTCGTCATCGGGCAGGGCTGGACCGGCCGGACCTTCCAGTCCTTCACCCAGACGTGGAGCCTGACGACGGAGGTCACCTTCTACCTGGTCCTCCCGCTGGCGGCGCTCGCCTGCAGGCCGCTCGTGCGGGACCGGAGCCCGGAGCAGGCCGCCCGCCGCCTGCTGCTCGTCTGCGCGGCGGTGGGTGTCGTCGGCCTCGCGGTCCAGTCACTCGCTCCGACCCTGCCCGACCACCGGGTCGCCGGGGTGCTCGCCACATCGGCGCTCGGTCACGCCGCGTGGTTCGCCCTCGGCGTGGCGATCACCGTGGTGCTGGAGGCAGAGCGTGCTGGCGTGACGCTGTGGCGGTCCCCGGTCATGGAGGCGCTGCGCACCTCCCCCGGCACCCTGCTGCTGCTCGCGGCCGTGCTGTGGCTGCTCGCCTCGACCCCTGTGGCGGGCCCGCGCGGGCTGGAGGCCCCCGGCCCGGGCGCGGCGCTGGCCGCCGAGATCCTCTACGGACTCGTCGCCGCGTGCCTCGTCCTCGCCGCGGCGAGCCGCGGTGTCAGCGAATGGTTGACGGAGTCCCCCTTCGCCCCCGTCTGCCGGTGGCTCGGGGACATCTCCTACGCGGTCTTCCTCTGGCACGTCCTCGTGCTCCAGGTGACCTTCGCCGTCCTCGGACTGCCGCTCTTCGCGGCGCCCTTCTGGCCCACCCTGCTGCTCGTCACGGTGCTGAGTCTGGGTCTGGGTCACCTGTCGTGGACTCTCGTGGAGCGTCCGCTGCTGGCCCTCGCCCACCGCGACCGGGCCGCACCAGAGCGGCGGCCAGCAGCCCGAGCGTGAGGGCACCCAGCCCCTGCGAGACCCACGCTCCCGCCGACTGCCGGTCCGCAGTGCCGAGCACCGTCAGAGCGATCCCCGCGCCGATGAGCACGACCGCGACGAAGGGGGCGCGCCACCGGCCGGGCACGAGCGCGCCGACCACCGCGGCGACGACGCCGGTCCACCCAGCGACGAGGACCCCGGCGACGGCCGCGAGGGCGCAGCCGAGCACGAAGCGGACGCCTCTGCCGCGCTCCCCCGCCTGATCGCGTGCCTCCTCGGCGGGTGCCTCCTCGGCCGCCGCCGACGAGCCCTGCTCGTCCGGGAGCTCCTGCGCCCCGTGCCGCCGGCGACGCAGCAGCCAGCCCCCCGCCGCCCAGAGCAGCAGGAGCAGGACGGCCGCGGCACCCGCGGCCAGCGCCCCCTGGTGCCACCGGCCGGGCGCGAAGTCGACGTCGACCTCCCCGCTCGTCCCGGCGGGCACGACGAAGGCCTGCCGCCAGCCGTCGACGGTGACCCGCTCCAGGGTCCTGCCGTCCTCGGTCGTGGCGACCCAGCCGTCGTTGGCTCCCTGGTCCAGGACGAGGAGTGACTTCTCCTGCGCGTCGACCTCGAAGGTCCAGCTGCCGGCGTGGTGGCGTCGGCTGCCGACCGGTCGCGACTCGACCTCGGTGGCCGACCAGCCCTCGGGCCGCAGCACCACCGTCTGCGGGACCAGCCCGGGCACCGACCTCGCGGTGACGTCGCCGCTGCCGCCGGGCAGTTCTCCGCAGGCGGTGGCGGACACGGCCTCCCCGGCGGCGAGGTCACCGCGGTCCGCGGCGAGCGCGAGGTCGACGGCGCCCTCGTCGCGCGTGACCTGCCCGGCCTCGCCGCAGTCGAGGTGGACCCGTCCACCGGGGCCCTCCACCCCGGGCAGCGAGATGTCGGGGACCGTCCAGTCCGCACGTCCCGATGGGCGGGTGAAGGTGAGCTCGAGGTGCCGGGTCGCCGGCCCGGGGACCTCGATCGTCCTCCCGCTGGGGACGACGTGCCGCCCATGGTCGGTCTCGACCGTCACCGGGCCCGCCGCCCGGTCGAGCTCGATCCGCCCGACCTCCTCCGGTGCACCGAGGTCGATCGCCAGGACCGGCCGTTCGACGCCGGTCTGCGGACGCCACGCGGTGCCCGGGTCGTCGTCGAGTGCGGCCACCGGCCACTGCTCCATGTCCCGGCCGGCGTCCTCGGGCGCCGGCTCGGTGCTGCCCTGCAGGCTCCACGGGGCGGCGAGCAGGTCCTGCGCGGCCTCCCCCGGCTGCAGCCGCACTCGGGCGGAGAGGCTGCTGCGGTCCGTCCGGCCGACCGCGCGCACGAGATCGGCCGGGTCCTCCCCCTTCGTGAGGTCGGCGTCGCCGCGCGGGTCCCGGCGGATGACGACGGCGCCGTCCCCCTTCGGCACGGAGAGGGCGGTCCCGAGGTCCGGGCCGTCGACGAGGTCGATCTGGCGGACCCCGATCGGGAGTGCGTCGTCACCGGACT
>CAYLUX010000017.1:2487-26221 GCA_964386935.1 uncultured Janibacter sp. | reverse complement strand
GCCGTCGTCCCGTCGTCGTCGACGAGCGAGGCCGGGCCGCTCCCGGCGCCGTGCCAGAGCCGGGCGAAGGGGTCCGCCCCGCTCGAGGTGACGTCGAGCCCGGCGAGGCCTCGCCAGACCCGGGTGGTGCGGGCCGTGCGCTCCCCTCCGGGCGCGAAGTCCTTCGTGCCGACCATCGCCGGCCGGTCGTCGTCGGCGGGCAGGGTCGGGCCGTGGGCCCGCTGCGAAGGACGGCCGGAGTTCAGCGCCTGCCAGCGAAGGGAGTCGGTGCGCACCTGCGCCTCCCGGCCGCCGGCGAGGACCGTCACCGCGTCCGGGTCGAGCACGCCGGTCGCCACCATCGTCGACCACCCCTCGGGTGCGGCTGCCACGGGCACCACCCCCTCGCGGGGCACGAGCGTGGCGGGCTCCGCCGGCCGGTCCACCCGCCACAGGCTCAGCCGCTGGCTGCCGGAGCCGGTCGACCACGCGCGGGTCAGCCCGCGAGAGTGGGCGAGCGTGGCAGCGGCCGCGGTCGAGTCGCCGGCACCGACGTCCGGGGACAGGCCGCCGCGCACGACGACCCGGGAGATGCCGAGGCGCTGCAGTTGGTCCGCGAGCTCCGGCTGCGAACGGCCGGTCGCGACGAGCTCGTCGACGTGGTCCAGGATCCGGGTCGCGCCGGGGTGACCGAGTGGGGCGGCCGCACGGACCAGCACCGGTGACGACGCGAGCGCGGTGAGTGGCTCGTCCGTGGTCCTGCCCCAGGTGAAGTCCGCGGTCCGGGCGCCGGGGAGGACGAGCGTCGTGCCCCCGTCCCGCGCCGCCGCCGTGTCCACCCGGTCGGCCATCTCGTGCCAGGCCGGGGGGACCCCCTTGGTGGCCCAGGCGTCGCCGACCCGGCCGAGCCACACGGGCGCGAGGCTCCCGACGAGAGCGAGGACGAGCCCGGTGACCACCAGCTGGCGGACCACCGGCCCCGGGCCGCGCGTGGTGCGGGTGGCCCAGTGGGCGAGCATCCCGGCGCCGAGGGCGATCGGCAGCCGGACGAGCAGGTCCGCCTTGTGGACGTTGCGCAGCGGGGCGAGTGGCCCGTCGAGCCACCCCTGCACCGTCGGCGCGAAGGGACCGGACGCGGCCCCGGAGCGTCCGACGGCCATCGTGACCACGCCGAGGAGGACGAGCACGAGGGACCACCGGGTCAGCCACCGGGAGTCCGTCTCCTCCACACCGTCCGCGTCCTCCTCCATGCCGTCCGCGTCGGCGACCTGCCGCTCGGCGGCCCGGCGGCGGAGCAGCCCGGCCAGGCCGAGCCCGGCGAGCGCGCACGTGGCGAGGATCGCGGTGACCGACTGGGCCAGCACCCAGCCGCTCTGCCACGTCGGGTGCTCGCCGTCGGTGAGGATGTAGGCGATCCAGTGGTCGGCGCCGCGCAGCACGTTCGTCACCGACGCGACGGCGGTGGTCGTGGACGCGAGCTCGATGTGGTCGAGGAAGGGGTAGGCGTACCCCCCGAGCACGACCAGCGGCCCCAGCCACCACAGGCCCCCGAGGAGCGCACCGAGGAGCCACCAGGCGAGGGCGCGTCCCCCGGCCCGCCCGCGGGGCGCCGTGAGGACCCACAGCGCGGCGGGGACGAGGGCGACGAGCGAGACGGTGGCGTTGACGCCACCGAGGCAGGCCGTGAGCAGACCCGTCGTCACCGCGGCGCGGCGCCGGTCCACGGCTCGGGCACCGGGCCGCACGGCGCGGTCGGCGGCGAGGACCAGCCACGGCGCGAGGGCGTAGGGCCACACCTCGATGGAGATCTCGGCGAGCACGGTGAGCACCCGCGGCGAGAGCGCGAACACCGCGCCGGCCAGCAGTGCCGGCACCGGCGCGATCCCGGCCACTCGCCGCGCGAGGCGTTCGGCGCCGAGGAAGGCCAGGACGAGCAGCAGCGTCCACCAGCCGCGCTGGACCACCCACGCGGGCAGCCCTGCCAGGTCACCGGCGAGGAAGAAGGGTCCCATCGGCCACAGGTAGCCGTAGGCCTGGTTCTGCAGCTCCCCGATGCCGGTGTGGTCGTTCCACGCCCACAGCGCCCGTTGCAGGTAGCGGGCGGGCGCCAGCACGAGCGCGGTCTTGGTGTCCGGTTGCAGCGTCCCCGGGCCGATCAGCCACGGCAGGACGGCCACGACCAGCGTGGCGGTCAGGCGCTGCAGCCGCTGCCGGGCGAGCTCGACCGGTGCCTCCTGCCCCGTCATCGCCGCCGCAGCAGGAGGAGCAGGTTCCACGTGAGGACCTCGCGCACGCCGGGCACCCGGAGCAGCATCGCGGCGGCGTCGGGCAGGTAGCGGGGGCGGGCCGCGAGGACGTCGGCGTCGGCCCCCTTCGCCCAGTCCAGGCCGCGGCGCACGCTGACCCGGTGCAGCGTCTCGCCCACGCGGTTCTTCGGGGGGTGCCCGTGGCGCCGCTCGTAGCGGCGGATCGCCCGCTCGCCCCCGAACCAGTGCCACGGTGAGGTCTCGTGCCCGCCCCACGGCGAGAGCCAGTTGGTGTAGGAGAGGAAGACGATCCCGCCCGGCCTCGTGACCCGCAGCAGCTCGTCGGCGACGGCCTCCGGGTCGGGGACGTGCTCCCACATGTTGCTGGAGAAGACGACGTCGACCGAGGCATCGGCCACCGGCAGCCGAAGGGCGTCGCCGACCAGTCCGCCGTCGCGCACCGACGGCACGGTGGGGTCGTGGTCGACCGGCACGTACCGCGCGCCGGCCGCCCGGAAGGCGGCCGCGAACTCGCTCGGGCCGGCCCCGACGTCGAGCACGGTGGCCCCGGAGAGGTCGGTGTGCTCGGCGAGCAGCTCCAGGGAGTCGGTGGCCAGCTCGGAGTAGAACCGGTGCGGGTCAGTCTGCTCGACGAGGAACGCCGAGAACAGCCGCACGGAGCGGCGCACACCACGGCGGGAGGTCATCGGCACCCCACCATCATGGCCGACGGGCGAGCAGCTGCAGCGTGGGCCGGATCCGGGGGGCCAGCAGCCGGGCACCGACGACGAAGGGGGTGCTGGCCAGCGCGGCGCCGAGCACCGCCCGGGAGCCGAGCACGCCGCCGGGGCGCGGCGCGGGCGAGGCCATGCGGGCCAGGCTGGCGGCGTCGACGCTCAGGCTGTCCAGGAGCAGCCGGCGCACCCGCACATCGACGAAGCCGGCGTCCCGAGCCGCCCGCTCCAGGGAGTCCGCGGTGAAGAAGCGGATGTGCGTGGGGTCCTCGAGCATCCACCAGGCGGCGCCGTAGCGCTCGACCGAGCTGCTGTCGCCGGCGGGTGTGAAGAAGCTCGCAGTGCCGCCCGGGGTCAGCAGGTCGTGGGAGGTGCGCAGCGTCGCCGCGAAGTCGCGCACGTGCTCGAGCACGTGGATGCCGTAGACGAGGTCCTGCTCCCCGGGCAGGTCACGCGCGTCCTCGATGCCCCCGACGCGCAGGTCCCCCCGGGCACGCACGACCGGGTCCACCCCGACGCCCAGCTGGTCCGGGTCCACGCCCGCGACCTGCGCGCCGTCCTCGAGGAAGCGCCGCAGCAGGGCGCCGTCCCCGTAGCCGACCTCGAAGACCCGCCGGGGCGACCCGGTCCGGCGCAGCTCGCGGTGGGTCAGGTCGAGGCGGACCCGGTCGAGGTTCGGCTCCCCGCCGTAGGCGAGGTCGCGGTGCCCGGCGGGGCAGCGACCAAGGTCGCGCACGAGGTGGCCGCAGGAGTCGCAGCGGTCGATGACGCAGCCCCCGCGCAGGGCCAGTCCGCGCACAGGACCGTCGCACACCTCGCACCCGTGTGGCGCAGGTCCTACCCTTGGGTAACTCACTCGACTACCCTACCTTCGGTGCCCCGGGACGAGCCGGTGCATCGGGAGGAGACAAGCATGACGCGGAGCACGTCCACGCGAGCCGATGGGCTGCGGGTGCTCTACCTCTCCTGGCGCGACCGGGAGAACCCGGAGGCCGGGGGCGCAGAGACCTTCACCGAGCGGACCTCCGAGGTCCTCACGGAGCTGGGGCACCAGGTGACGCTCTTCACCGCGGCCTTCCCGGGGGCGAGCCCCCGGACCCGCCACGGTGATGTCAACGTCGTCCGCAGGGGCTCCCGCTTCGGTGTCTACCTGCACGGCCTGTGGCACGTGCTGCGCCACGGCCGCGACTACGACGTCATCCTCGACGTGCAGAACGGCGTGCCCTTCTGGGCCCCGCTCGTGACCCGCACCCCGGTCATCAACATCGTCCACCACGTGCACCGTGACCAGTGGAAGGTCGTCTTCGGCCCCCTCCTCTCCCGCCTCGGCTGGCTGCTCGAGTCCCGGATCGCCCCGATCGTCTACCGAAACAGCCGGTACGTGACGGTCTCGAAGTCCACCCGGGAGGAGCTCGCGGACCTCGGGGTCGACCCGGAGCGCGTCGACCTCGTCTACTCGGGCAACGACCGACCCGAGGACCTGGACCACTACGCCGCACTCCCCCGCACCGAGACCCCGACGATGGTCTTCCTCGGCCGGCTCGTGCCCCACAAGCACGTCGAGCAGGCGATCGACGTGCTCGCGTCACGCTCGCTGACCCACCCCGACATGGAGCTGCACGTCGTCGGCGGTGGCTACTGGGAGAGCGCCCTGGCCGAGCACGCCGAGGCCCAGGGCGTGGCCGACCGGGTGCACCTGCACGGCTTCGTCGACGAGGCGGTCAAGCACGAGCTGCTGAGCCGCGCCTGGGTCGTCGTCATGCCCTCCCACAAGGAGGGCTGGGGCCTGACGATCGTCGAGGCCGGCCTGCACGGCACCCCGGCGGTCGCCTACCGCTTCGCCGGCGGCCCCTCCGAGTCCATCGTGCACGGCCGCACCGGCCTCCTCGCCGACTCCCTCGAGGAGTTCGAGGAGCACGTCGTCCGGCTCGTCGACGACGCCGTGCTGCGGCGGTCCATGGGCCGCACCGCGCGGCTGTACGCGAGCTCCTTCGACTGGGGGCGCACCGGTCGCCGCCTGGCCAAGGTCATCAACTCCGTCCTCGGCCACGGTGAGCGCTACCGCGACGACGTCATCGACCTCGACGCCCTCATCAGCGGCCGGCCGGAGGCACTCGAGGCCGAGGAGGCCCGGGAGCTGGAGGCCATCGCCTCCTGAGGCCGGCCCCGCCGGGACATGACGAAGGGGGCGTCCGCCGAGTCGGCGGACGCCCCCTTCGTCATGGGGCAGGGTCTCAGCTGTTGTAGTTGATGACCTGCTGGTTGGTCTGTGGGGTGTCCACACCGTTCTGGTACGAGACGATCCCGAAGATCGCCAGGCCTGCGAGGACGGCGCCGACCACGGTGCCGACGACGTTGTAGGCCAACTTCTTTCCGCCGCTGTTCACAGCAGTGCCTCCCTGGGTGTGGTGTGATTCCCCGCAATGTTATACCGGCGAGTCACCTAAGCGCGAGTCGAACGCGCGGTGGCCTCGGTCTCACCGCGGCGACGCCACCGACGTGCCACGAGCAGGACGCTCAGCGCCACCGCGCCGCCGGTCCCGACGAGCCCCAGTGCTGCTGTGGCGGGGGCCCCCGGCTCGGACGTCGTGGACGGCCCGAGGTCGTAGACGGCGAGGTCTCCCACCCTCGTGGCCTCCTCCCCGGTGAGGTCGGGGACGCTGCCCGGCGGCGCCGGCTGGTCGGTCTGCACGATGACGTGGCGCACCCCGAGCTCGCGCAGCAGGTCCGGGACGTCCGAGCCGTCGGCCAGCGCGCGCGCCACGGCTGCCGCCTCCGGGTCCTCGCCCTCGATGCTCCCCTCGCGCAGCGGCAGGTCGTCGCTGGAGACCACCCGACCGGGCAGCAGGCGGTCCCAGGGGTCGAGCACCACGCGGTCCGCGTTCCAGGCGTACCGGCGGTAGGTCGACCACGGGAAGACCGCGACCGGCTCCCCGTCCGCGCCCACGCGCTCTGCCGTGGTGGTCACCTCCGAGGGCCAGTCGACGCTCCCCCACTGGCCACCGTGCCCCCACGCCAGCGTCGGCAGCGTGGCGACCGGCCACACGGTCGCGGCCACGAGCACCGGCCGGGGCGCGGCGGCCAGCCGGTCGACGACCTCGGCGACCACGACCGCGAGGAGGAGGACCCACAGCGCGAGGAACTTCTGGCCGTCCCGCAGCAGCCCGGCCCCGGGGACGACCTCGATCAGCCACTCGAGCAGGGCGGTCCCGCCCGGGAGCGCGGCGAACCCGGCGAGCACCAGCCCGAGAGCACCGGCGGCACTCGCACCGAGCCGCAGCGGATCCCGCCACCAGTCCCGCCGGCGCAGGGCGAGCACGAGCAGGACGGCCACCGCGAGCAGGGCGACGAGCGCGAAGGGAAGCGTGGTGCGCTCGGTGAACCACGTCCGGTCGTTCCAGAGCCCGCCGCCCAGCAGGAGCGACCCCACGACACCGAAGGGGGTGTCCGCCCGGGCCGCGAAGGCTGCGGCGCCGCCGGGGTCGGCCGCCTTCGAGGAGGCGGTGAGGAAGGGCCACCACCAGGCGGCGTTGGCGGCGAGGGAGATGGCCAGGACCGGCCACAGCGGGCGCTGCCGGATCCGGTGGCCGGGCACGGAGACGAGCAGCACGACGAGGGCGAGCAGGGTGGCCAGCACGCCGGGCGTGGAGCCGCCCAACGCGGCGCCGGTGAGGGAGACGAGGAGGCTGGCGGTCGCTCCGGGCTCGCCGCGACGCAGCCGGGCGGCGGCGAGCAGAACCCAGGGCAGCAGCGCGAAACCGATGAGGTACCCCCAGTGCCCGATGCCGAGCCGCTCCCCGACCCAGGGGTTCCAGGACCACCACGTCGCGGCGGCGACCGCCCCCGGCACCGTCCGCGCCAGCCGCGCGGCCCCCGCGCCGCCGAGCACGAAGCACCCGAGCAGGAGGACCTTCTGCACGACCCAGCCGGGCAGCACCGTGGAGGCGAGGGCGACGAGCAGGTCGTTCGGGACGGCGCGGGGGACGTGCCCGTCGGTGCCGAGGGTGTGCGCGCCGAGCGGCAGCTCCGGCACGAAGACCATGTCGTAGTGCAGCGTGTAGCCGGGGGCGAGCGCCGGGCCGAGCACGAGGGCGCCGAGAACGAGGCCGACGGCGGCGCCGACCCACGCCCGTCGGGCTCCGTGGCCGGTACCCATCCTCAGCCCCGGTGGAGCGACTCGACCTCGGCGAAGGCCTCCCCCATGGCCACGCACTGGGCGAGCAGGTCGTGGTGGGTCTCGATGTGCCGGCGGTTGGCCGCGCCGACCTCCGCCCTGCGGCTCGGGTCGGTGAGCCAGCCGAGCAGCCCTTCGGCCAGGGCCTCGGCGGAGTCCTCGACGAGGTCGTTGGGTTCCCGGACCGCCTCGTCGTTGGTCCCGCACCGGGTGGTCACGACGGGCAGACCACTCGCCTGGGCCTCGAGGTAGGCCAGGCCGAGCTGCTCGGTCCACTTCCACGTCGGGCGGGGCGCGGTCGTGAAGACCGCGGCCGATCGCATCAGCTCCGCGACGCCGGCGGTGTCGAGGGACCCGACGAGCTCGACGCCGGAACCGGGGCGGGCCGCCTCGGCACGGACGAGGTGCTCCAGCGGGCCCCGTCCGGCCACCCGCAGGCGCGCCTCGGGGACGGTGCGGCGCACGATCCGCATCGCCTCCAGGACGCGGTCGATGCCCTTGTTCTCGGCCAGCGGCGACGCGAAGACGACGACCGGGTCCTCAGTCGGCTCCTGCGCGGGATGGAAGAGGTCGGTGTCGACGCCGGGCTTGACCACCCGGATCAGCTCCTCCGCGAAGCCGTTCGCCAGGAGGTGGTCGCGGGCCGCGTCGACGGTGCAGAGCAGCAGGTCGGCGTCCCGGCAGGAGTTCAGCGCCTGCCGGTACGGCGGGATGCGGTACAGCGGCTGGTCGGGGAGGTTCTCCCACGTGATGACGGCCTGCAGCGGCCTGCGGGCACCGGTGCGGCGGGCGCGCCGGCGCCAGGCCGAGGCCTGACCCGTGACGAGCGAGCACAGCTCGAGGGAGGTCACCCAGTCGTACTCGCGGGGGTCCTGCTCGGCCAGACCCCGCACCCACGCGAGGGCGCCGGCCTCGACGAAGCGCTTGATCGGGCGTCGGTAGGTGCTCGGGATCCAGTCGACCTCACCCGGGGGCTCCTGCCGGGCCATCGCCCGCACCCGGGTGCCGGGCATGAGCGACATCCAGTACAGCTCGCGGCGGGCCCGCTGGTCCGGCAGCGAGACCCAGAGCATCCGGCGCGCGCCCTCCGGGGTCATCGGCCCGCCCGCTCCCTGCGCCCGCGCCGGGCGCCGGCCGCATAGCCACCGGCCTCCATGGCCCGCAGCACGACCATGCCGACGGCGTGGGCCGGGTCGCGCAGCAGCCGACGGTGGTTGCGCACATAGGAGCGCAGCACGGCACGCCCCTGGGCGCCGACCGCGCCCTCGTGCTCGCTGGCGAAGGCGGGGATGCTGCGGCCGTAGTAGTAGCGCTTGCGCAGCACCTCGGCGACGGTCAGGCGCCCTTCGTCGTGGTCGATGATGATCGGCGCGAGCTCGATGCCGGCGCCGGTCGAGCGCATCTTCATCCGCAGGTCGGCGTCCTCGGGGCCGGACATGTCGGTGTGGAAGGCCCCCTCGCCGAGCAGGTACTCCCGACGGACGAGGCGCGGGTTGTGCAGCCACGGGTCGTCCAGGTAGCACTCGCGCTCCAGGGCCCGGCAGGCCGTCCAGAAACCGTCACCGATGGTCCGCTCCGGCAGCGCGATCCCCACCGCGCCCGTCGCGGCCGCGGTCTCCAGGGCCGCGGCGATGCTCCGTGGCGGCAGGATCATGTCGCTGTCGAGCCACAGGACCCACTCCGAGGTCGCCTCGGCGATGCCGGTGTTGCGCTGGGCAGAGCGCTCCGGACCGGCGGTGATGACCCGGTGCGCGAGCCGCTGCGCCACCTCGAGCGTCCCGTCGGTGCTGTGGTTGTCCACGACGATCAGCTCGACCGGTGGCTCCTGCTCGAGCACGGAGCGCAGGCAGGCCTCGATGGTGCGCAGGTTGTTTCGGGTCGGGACGACCACGGTCACCGAACCCGAGTCGGGGGACGTCACGGCTGCTCCTTACGGGTCGCGCCTGAGGAAGGTGGCGAGGATCGCCAGGACCAGTCCCGCACCGGCGATGTGGTGCGGGACGGTTGCCGACTTCACGGCATCGGCACTGACCGTACCCAAGGTTCCCGTGATGAGACCCAGGTACGCGACGAAGACGACACCGGCGAGGACGACGAGCCCGGCCCCGGCCACGAGCAGTGCACCGGGGCGCGGGTTGCCGCGCCGGACGAGCAGGACGACGGCCAGCGCGGCGAGCCCGCCGCCGATGCCGGTGAGGGCCAGGGCTCCGATGACGAGCGCGGCCTCGGCGAGCACGCGGGAGGACCCGGTACGGCCCTGCAGGGCCGCCGCCAGTCCGCGACGGCGGTGCTCCCGTCCGGCTCGCTCCCTTCGGCTCGGGGTGGAGGTCTCCGGCTCCGGGGCGGTCGCGGGCGTCTCGGTGGTGCCCTCGGCCGCGGTGCCGGCGGTCGAGGCGGTCGCGGCCCCGCCCTCGGTCAGCTCGTCCACGGGCCAGTCGGCCGTCCTCTCGGTGCGCAGCTGGTCGCGCCGACGGCGCAGCAGCGGGGTGAGGAAGAGGACGAGGGCGACGACGAGCGCGACCCCGGAGACGAGCATCGCCACGTTCGCCCGCCGCTGCGGGGTGTAGCTGACGTGGATGTCGTGCGCGGAGGTGTCGTCGACGTACCACCCGGTCGCGTAGCCGTCGACGACCACGGGCTCGCCGAGGTCGGTGCCGTCCTCGAGGGTGGCCCGCCACCGGGAGTCGTACCCCTGACCGATCGCGAGGAAGTAGGGCTCGGAGGTCTTGCCCACCTCGACGTCCATCGAGGAGGTGACGACGCCACGCTCGGCCTGCACGACGGGTGCGGGTGCCTCCTCGGCGGCCTTCCTGCCCTGGGCGTCGCGCAGCATCAGCGAGTCCAGCTGGATGCCGTCGACCGGGCGGAGCCGGTGCTCGCCCCAGACGAGGGACTCCTTGCCGCAGCCGCGCCAGGTGCTGCCGGCCTCGTCGGCACCGCTCATCGCCGAGGGGTCCTTCGGCCGCATGCGGACCGGGTCGCCGTCGATCCGCCCGACGACGATGCAGCGGTCCTGCGCGCCCGTCTGCTCGATCTGCACGCCGGTGTCGATGTCGCTCACCCGCGGCGGGCGGTCCCCCGCGGAGTCGTCGACTCCCCGAAGCTCGACGCGGACCCGCTCGCCGGTGGTGCCCGCGGGCACCTCGACCGTGTCGGTTCCCTCGCCGATGTCGCCCGTCGCGACCTCCTCGCCGTCGACGAGGACGCGCGCCCGGGTGGCCCACGCGGTGTCGTCGTCGTCGCCGGGACCCGGCTCCTGGGTGATCGTGAGGTCCGGGATCTCCCGCTCGGGGCCCTCGATCTCCCACCAGGCCTTGCCCAGCTTCCCGCCCGGGACCCAGGCAGTGTCCTCGTCCTCGTCGGCTGCCCCCGAGGCGCGGCGGTCGAGGTCGTCGAAGTAGGTCCGGTTGGACTGCGCCGTGTAGGTCGTGTCCATCCCGGAGAGCCGGTCGGCCAGCGGCTCGAGCGGGCCGTCCACGCGGACATCGGCGCGCGCCTTGAAGATGCGGTCGTCGGGCAGCGTGAAGTTCCGGCGCAGGTCCTGCTCGGTGTCGTCGTTCACCGAGTCGGTGTTGAGCGCCCGGGAGAAGCTCACGTCCAGCGGGGCGTCGGAGAAGTCCTGCTGCTCACCGGCGTCCAGTCCGCCGTAGAGGTCGCTCAGGGTGTTCGGCAGCCGGATCGTGCGGCGGGCGTGCGGGGCGTCCTTCCCGAGGTCGATCTCGGAGATCCCCACGAGGCTGAGGCCCTCGCCGCGCAGGCTGTCCACGCGCAGGGTCACCTCGTCGGCACGCACCCCACCGAGGTCGACGTGGGCCCGTCCCTTGGCGTCGGTGGTGACGCTCTTGCGGGTGTCCCCGGCGGTGACGCGCAGCTTGTCGATCTGCACCGCGCCGAGCGCGGTGGTGTCGATCGTCACGTCGCCGAGCCGCTGCTCCTTCGGCAGCGTCAGGGTGATGCTCTCCCCCTTCGCCCGGCCGAAGTCGCCGAAGAGCCAGGAGGTGCTCGGGTCGCCGTCGACGGCGTTCTCCGGGATCCCGTGCGGCAGGTCGAAGAAGGCGCCACCGCTCATCGTCGCCTCGACCTTCACCCCGCTGCGCACGAGGGTGCTCTGGTCCTCCGCCGTCCCGAGGGCCCGCGTCGTGCCGGGTTCCTCCTTCGCGGAGACCGCCGCGCCCTGCCCCTCGGTGAGCCGGTTGGTGATCGCCGGGCGGCGCCGGTTGGTGTCGGTCAGGACCATCCGGGCGTCCCCGTCCAGGAGCTGCCGGAGCTGCTTGCCGGACATGTCGTGGGCGTAGCGGATCGCCGGGGTGCCCTTGAGCAGACCGGCCTGCTCGAGGGTCGGGACCGACCAGGCGTCGCCGGCGACGACGAGGGAGCCGGCAGTCGGGGTGGCGTGCACCATGGCCCGCGCATCCTTGACGCCGTAGAGCTGCAGCGGTGGCAGCAGCGCCTCCTCCTGGGACTCCGGGGGCGTCCCCTTCGTGAAGGTGTTCTGCCCCGGCTGACCGAAGTTCGCGATGCCCTGCAGCCCGTCGTCCTGGCTCAGCGCGTTGGCGGTCTCCCCCGGCCGGGCGCCACCGGTGTCCTCCCACACGATGTCGTGGCGCAGCAGCACCTGGTCCACCCCCAGGTAGCGGGCGAAGGGGGAGACGTCCCGCGACCCGGTGCTGCCGGACTGCAGCGTGTCGTCGAGAGCGGCGAGGAAGTTGCCGCCGGGGGGCGAGGTGTTGGGGTGGGTCTCGGGGATCACCGCGTCACGGTGCAGGAGCGAGTTGGGCAGGTCGTCGGGCCGCTCCGGGGTCCACCGGTAGTGCGGCCGGGTCTGCCCGGGCAGAAGGAGGACCCGCTTGTCGGGGTCGCCCTGGTCGACCCGCTTCGCCGCCTGCTCCCAGTAGCCGGGCACGTCCAGCGGTGAGACGTAGAGGTTGCCGGTCACCGCGGGGGCGATGAGCGCGGCCACGGTGGCCAGGCCGAGCCCGCCGGCGAGGGGTCCCAGCCCCGGGCGCCGGGCCAGCCGCGGCAGCACCCGCACCGCCGCGACCCCCAGGACGAGGGCGAAGGCGAGCGCGAGTCCCGCCCCGATCTTGTTCGTCGTGCGGAAGGCCTCGAGCGGCCCGATCGTCTCGAGCAACCAGCGCAGCACCGCGGCGAAGGGGGACGCGCCGTACCCGCCCGGGTAGAACCCGACCATGATCACCGCGACCATCCCCGTCATCGCGGCGACGAGACGGGCCAGCCGGACGGGGGCGGTGCGAAGGGAGGCGAGCGCGGCGGCGGGCCACAGCAGGGTGAAGAGGATCACGACGCCGGAGGTGAAGTACATCGCGTACTCCGGCAGCCAGGGACCGGCGTCCGAGGAGCCGTAGTAGGACCACAGCCCGAGGCCGCGAAGGACCTCGACGAAGGAGCTGACCTTCGCGATGCCGTCGAGGCTCTCGGAGCCCTCGACGATCTGGCTGCCGGTGCTCGTGGCGGCCGCGCCGGGCACCAGCCAGTACGAGGAGACCGCGACGACGAAGAGGGCCGACTTGCCGAGCGAGGTGGCGATCTCCCGCCAGGTCCTGCCCCGCTCGGAGCGCACGAAGAGGGCGAGCGGGATGACGAGGAGGAGCTGGTAGACGGGGACGACCCCGACGTTCATGCCGCTCATCGCGAAGAAGACGAGGCCGACCGCGGCCGGCCAGGCCCAGCTCGTCGGCTCACGCAGCGACTTGGTGAGCGCGATGAGCAGCCACGGCAGCAGCGCCATCGGCAGGGCGATCGCCAGGGTGCCACCGGCGGCCACCGCGTAGGGGTTGGCGATGTAGGCCACGCCGGCGAGCAGGCCCGCCCAGCGGCCGGCGGCGGGCAGCAGGGTGCGCAGCAGCCGGTTGGCGCCCCACGCGGCCAGCGCCCAGAGGATCAGGTGGTAGACCTTGAAGGCCATCTCGGGGTCCAGCCCCATCGAGCGCAGCAGCCAGGTCACCACGAGGACGGGCACGAGCCCGACGTTGAAGTTCGGGGAGCCGAGGTACGGCGAGAAGGTCCACGCGGAGAGGTAGCGCGGCAGCATCTCCTGGGGGGCGAGGTAGACCTCGGGCTTGATGTCGGTGTTGAAGACGCCCCAGCCATTGACGAAGACGATGACCGCGAGCACGATCAGCAGGACCCCGGAGAGGACGGGCACCCTCAGGAGCCTGGCGAGCCGGCTGCGCACTGGCACGTCTCCTCTCTCGTCCGACCGGTCGGTGACGTACCTGCTTGCACGCCGACGGATCATCGTAACCGAGGAACCCGAGACCGCTACCGGGGCGTAACATCAGCCGGACCGTCCGCCGCCGCAACCGCCCAGAGGATTCCATGTCGACACCCCTTCGCCGGGCGATCCCCTTCGCCGGGCTCGGACTCGGCGCGGCCATGGGGCTGGCGAACGTCATGAGCTATGTCTTCGTGGCCCTCGTCTCCTCGACGCTCGGGCCCGAGGACTTCGGAGGCTTTTCGGCGCTGAACACCTACGGGACCCTGCTCGCGATGCCGGCGGGCGCCTTCCAGGTGGTCGTCGCGCGGCGCCAGACCGTGGCCACCCGCGAGGCGGGCCGCCACCTGACAGGGGTGGGCCCGGCGCTCGCGGTCGGGGTGGCCCTGGCGGCGCTGAGCATCGCGATCGCGCCGGTGCTGCGGGACCTGCTGCGTCTGGAGAGCGCCTGGGCGGTGGTGTGGCTCGCCCTGATGCTGCCGCCGATGACCGTGACCGGCGCGCTCCAGGGCATCCTGCTCGGCCGGGAGTCCTACGGCCGACTGTCGCTGGTCTACATCGCGACCGCGGCCACCCGCCTGGGGGCCGCCGGGTGCGCCGTGCTGTGGAGCTTCGGGGTCACCGAGGTCTTCACCGCGATCATGGTCGCCTCGGTGGTGACGGCGTTCCTCGCGCTGCTGCTCACCCGGGCCGACATGGACCCCGGCCGTGATGCACCCCGCTGGCGGGCGCTTCTCGAGGAGCTCGTGCGCAACAACGTCGCGCTCGCCGGCCTGATGGCCATCTCGAGCGTCGACGTCGTCCTGGCGCGGACGGTGCTGGACGACCACTCCAGCGGCGCCTACGCGCTCGCCGCCCTCTTCGGGAAGGTCGTCTTCTGGGGGACCCAGTTCGTGGCCCTGACGATCGTGCCCACCATCGCCGGCGCCGGCACCCGCTCCACGGTGCGCGCGACCCTGCACCGCTCGGGGCTCGGCGTCCTGGCCATCGGTGGCCTCGTGGCCCTCGTCTGCTGGCTGCTGCCCGGCCCCCTCGTCGCGCTCTCGGGGGGCTCGGCCTTCGTCGACGCCGAACCCCTGCTCGTCTTCACCGCGCTCATCGGCACGATGTGGGCGATCATCCAGGTCTGGCTCTTCGCAGGGATGAGCCAGGGGCGCCACCTGATGACCGTGGCGGTCTGGGTCGGCGCCGCCGTGCAGTCGGTGCTGGTCCTGCTCTGGCTGAACGACTCCCCGTACGAGGTGCTGGCGGCCGTCGGCGCCACCGCGACCGCCGTCGCCCTCGTGGGGTTGTTCCAGGTGCCGAAGGGGGCCCGCTCCCCCGCTCCCGAGTCGGCGGAGAACCTCGAGGCGCTGGACCTCACCCGGGAGTGACGGCCCGGTCCCTCAGTCGATCGAGCTGGCCTTCTTGGACGGGTAGAGCCGCTTCGCGAGCGGGATGAGCCCGGGGAAACGCTCGATCGCGGTCCAGGCGGCCTTCTGACCGGGCCCGAGGGCCGCGCGGTAGGCGAGCCGTCGCCAATGCACGTCCCAGGGCTCGGCGGAGCCGCGCGCACTCGCCTCGTCCCGCCGGAAGGCCAGGGCGTGCAGCCCGTTGGCCCAGCGGGGGTCGTTGTTCTCCCGGGCGTCCCAGCGCCGGAGCACCTGCCACTGGGGGTGACGCGAGATGTACTCGGCGTGGGCGTCGCTGACCATCGGGTAGGTCGCGTCGTCGACGAGGACGATCGCCTCGTCCGCGAGCCACGGCTCGATGATCCCGAGGGCGAGGTAGTGCGAGAGCCCGGTGTGCTCGCCGTCGTAGAAGTAGACACCCACCGGCCGGTCGATGACCCCGGGGCGGCGCAGCAGCTCGAAGCAGTTCCCCTCCAGGAGACGCACGTCCGCGTGGGAGGCATGGACCCGGAGGTTGCGCTCCAGCTCCTCCCGGGCCTGCCGCCCCTGCATGCCGAACTCGAGGTAGTTCTCCAGGATGTAGAAGGCCTTGCCCGTGACGTCCTGTACCGCCCCGCACATCGAGCGGCCCTTGTAGCTGCCGACCTCGAGGTAGCACTCGTCGGCCGGCATCACGCGGGCTGCGGCGTTGAGCACCGCCAGCTCGTTCGCGGAGGTGTAGCCGGCGACGTCGCTCGCCACCTCGGCGAAGCGGGGGTCGATCGGGTCCCGCTCCTGCGGATCGCCGCCGAAAGCACGCTCGACCTCCTCGAGGAAGGCCTCGACCTGCATCAGCGCCACCCGTCCGAGGCCCAGTCGTCGTCGCTGCGGCGGTCCCGGGAGGGCCGGCGACGCCGCTCCGGCTCATCGTCCGAGCGCGAGCGGCGGTGTCGTGCGCTGCGGCTCTCCGCGGGGTCGAGGAGGTCGTCCCGATCGCGATCCCGGCCGCGGTCGTCGTCCCGGTCACGGTCGTCGTCGAGGTCACGGTCGCGGTCGCGGTCGTCGTAGCGACCACGGTCATCGCGCTCGTCGTGGTCCTCGCCCACCTCGTCGTCGAGGAAGCCGTGGTTGCGCACGCTGTTGGTGCCGAAGAGCGCGAAGCCGAGGACCACGACGAGCACGCCCAGGCCCAGCGCAAGGAGCGCCCTAGCGTAGTGGAGCTGCTCGGGCGGGCCGCAGATGTTCTTCGCGTCGGAGTTCGGCGACGAGGGCGAACCGCACTCGAAGACGCCGCCCTCGGGCTTCAGGAGGTACACGGGAGTGAAGTAGTAGTAGATGGCCACACCGATGAGGCAGAGCCCCACGATGACGGCTACCTTGGTCCCGGTCCGTATCGTGCTGATCGTGCGCGCCTCGCGCCTGGTCTCGCTCATGGCAGCAGTGTACGGACGAGTAACCGGCCGTCAGGTCGAGACCCGGAATGTATTGGAGATCACCGTGCCACGCAGGTCGCCCGGTCCTCTCCTGACCTACCGGCCGGCCGTCGACGGGCTGCGTGCCCTGGCCGTGTTGTCGGTGATGGCCTACCACATGCTTCCCGACGTCCTGCCCGGCGGCTGGTACGGGGTGGACACCTTCTTCGTCATCTCCGGCTTCCTCATCACCTCGTTGCTCCTCGCCGAGTACCGCGTCCGCCACGGTCACATCGACCTGCTCGGTTTCTGGCTCGCCCGGTGCCGACGGCTGCTCCCCGCGCTCTTCGCCGTCCTCCTCCTCGTCCTGCTCCTCGCCCCCTTCCTCACGGACTCGGGACGGGTCTCCAACGTCGGGATCGACGTCGTCGCCACGATCTTCTACGTGGCCAACTGGCGCTTCGTCCTCGGTGACGAGGCGTACTTCGGTGACATCGGCGCGCCCTCGCCCGTCCTGCACACCTGGTCCCTGGGCGTGGAGGAGCAGTTCTACATCCTCTTCCCGCTGCTGCTGATCGGACTGCTCGCGATCATCCGGCGACGGGCGACCCTCGCCGGGGTGCTCGGCCTGCTCACCCTCGGCTCGGCCGTGCTGATGATGGTGCTGCACCACCCCGGGCTGGAGCCCAGCCGCGTCTACTACGGCACCGACACCCGCGCCCACCAGCTGCTCGCCGGTGCGGCGGTGGCCGTCCTCCTCAGCCCCGGTCCGGGGGCTCTGCCCCGCCACGTCGTCCGCGGCATCGACCGCTGGTGCCGTCGACTCTCCCCGGTCGCACTGCTCGTGCTCCTCACGGCGTACTGGTGGGCCGGTGACGCACGCAGCGCCCTCCTCGAGGGGTGGCTGCTGCCGCTCTCGGGCGCCGTCCTGATCGTCATCGTCGCAACGACGAGCCCGTCACGGTCGCCGGTCCAGGCGCTGCTCTCGTGGGAGCCGTTGCGCCGCATCGGGGTCGTCTCCTACGGCCTCTACCTGTGGCACTGGCCGATCGTGGTCTTCCTCAACGACGAGCTCCTCGGCCTTCCGACGCCAGCGCTCGTCGCGCTGCAGGCCGTGCTCACCGGTCTCCTGGCCGCCGTCTCCTACCGTTGGCTGGAGCGGCCGGTGCGACGCCACGGCCTCCGAGCCCTCGTCCCCAAGCTCCCCCGGCTCGGCCCGACCGTGGCCGTGACCGGGGTGCCCCTGGTGCTCGCAGGGGCGCTCACCCTCGGCGTCGCAGGCACGACGGTGAGCAACGCGCTCCCCTCCGGTCCCGGGGTGCACGTCGCCGAGAAGGACTACGAGCCCGGGAGCCGCATCACGCAGGCCGCCTTCATCGGCAACTCCGTCCCCGAGGGGCTCATCGACTACTTCGACCAGGACTCCTACCCCGACCTGCGCCTCACCGACATCACGAATTCCGGGTGCACGACGCTCGCTGCCCCGGGCTACGTGGCCGGCGAGGAGAAGCCGGAGCAGGACGGCTGCACGCAGTGGCGGGAGAGCTGGCCGAAACGCATCCGCCGCGCGGACCCGGACCTCGTCGTGTACTTCGTCGGTCAGAACACGGTCACCGACCGCCTGGTCGACGGCGAGGTCGTCAGGTTCGGGACGCCGGAGTGGACGAGGTATGTCCGGGACAGCCTCGATGACGTGCACCGGATGAGCGGCGACCGGGCGATGGCGGTGGTCAACCTCTCGTGCCACGCCATGCCCACCTTCGGCAAGGAGGACCTCGAGCGGATCAACGACCGCAACTACGTCGAGGAGGTCAACGACACCGTGGCCTCCTGGGCCGAGGACAACGACGTCGACGTCATCGACCAGTACTCGCTGCTCTGCCCCGAGGGACGATTCAAGGACTCCATCAACGGGGTCCCGCTCTACCAGGACTCCCTCCACTTCAGCGAGGAGTCCGGCGACATCTTCTGGCGCTGGCTGGCTCCCCGGCTGCAGCACGCCGCCGGGGAGCCCCGGTCCGGCGCGGGCGGGGGCCGGTCCTGACTCTCGCCGCCGTCGTCCTCGCAGGGGGTCGCGGTCAGCGGATGCACCCGCTGACCCTCGACTGCCCGAAGCCGCTGCTGCCCGTCGGCGGTCGCACCCTGCTCGAGCACCAGGTCGAGCGTCTCGCATCGGTCGGCGCAGAGCGGATCGTCGTCTCGACCGGGTACCGGCGCGAGGACTTCGTCGACGTCGTGGGCCGGTTCCGGGCCGCGGGCATCGATGTCGTCACCGCCGAGGAGAAGGAGCCCCTCGGCACCGGCGGCGGTCTGCGGGAGGCGCTGCGTGCGCTGCCCGGGGCGGAGACGGTCATCGTCCTCAACGGCGATCTGCTCACCGGGCACGACCTGCGCTCCCAGGTCTCCCGACTTCAGCTGGCCCCGAGCGAGGTGCTCGCGTGCCTGCACGTGCGCCGGGTGCCCGACCCGGAGCGGTACGGCAGCGTCCTGCTCGGCACCGGGGACCGGATCACCGAGTTCGCCGAGAAGTCCGCGGCCCCGCCGGCCCGGACGATCAATGCCGGCACGTACGTCGTCCGACGGGAGCTGCTGGAGCAGATCCCGGCCCGGGGACGCGCCTCCCTGGAGCGGGATGTCTTCCCACGTCTCGTGGCCGCCTCGGCGCTCGTGGGGCACCCCCAGGAGGCCTACTTCCTCGATGTCGGCTCCCCCGCGGCGCTGCTCGAGGCGAACCGGGACCACGTCCTCGGCCGACTCCCCGGCACCGGGGCGAAGGGGGCTCCCCACCGGGAGGCCCTGCTGCTGCCCGGCGCGGACGTGGCACCCACTGCTCGGGTGACGGGCGGCTCGGTGGTCCACCCCGGGGCGAGGGTCGGTCCCGGGGCCGAGGTGACCGGTTCGTTGGTGCTCCGCGGCGCCGACGTCGGTGCAGGGGCCCGGGTGCGCGAGAGCGTCGTGGGCCGCGGCGCCGTCGTCTCCGCCCGTGCTCGGCTACGGGGGTGCGCCCTCGGCTCCGGGGAGCACGTCGCGCCCGGCGAACGGCTCGACGGGGTCCTGCGGCCCGCCGAGCCGGGCGCGAGCTAGTGCGCCGCCTCGTGCCAGCTGGCGCCCAGGCCGACCGAGACGTCCAGCGGGACGTCCATCTCGCTCGCGGCGCCCATCTCGGCGCGAACCAGCTCCTCCACGGCGGGGGCCTCCCCCTTCGCGATCTCGATGACGAGCTCGTCGTGCACCTGCAGCAGCACCCGTGAGTCCAGGCCCTTGGTGGCCAGCGCGTCCTGCACGCGCAGCATCGCGGCCTTCATGATGTCGGCCGCGGAGCCCTGGATCGGGGCGTTGAGTGCCATCCGCTCGGCCATCTGCCGACGCTGCCGGTTGTCGCTGCCGAGGTCGGGCAGGTAGCGGCGCCGACCGAGCATCGTCTCGGTGTAGCCGGTGGCCCTGGCCCGGTCGACGACCTCCTCGAGGTAGTCCCGCACCCCGCCGAAGCGCTCGAAGTACTCCTCCATCAGCCCGGTCGCCTCGCCCGTGCTGATCCCGAGCTGCTTGGACAGGCCGAAGGCGCTCAGCCCGTAGGCCAGGCCGTAGGACATCGCCTTGACCTTGCTGCGCATCTCGAGGGTCACGTCGGCCGGCTCCACGCCGAAGACCCGGGCCCCGACGAAGTTGTGCAGGTCCTCGCCGGTGCGGAAGGCGTGGATGAGTCCCTCGTCACCCGAGAGGTGGGCCATGACCCGCATCTCGATCTGGCTGTAGTCGGCCGACATCAGCGACTCGTAGCCGTCGCCGACGACGAAGACCTCCCGGATCCGGCGGCCCTCCTCGGTGCGGATGGGGATGTTCTGCAGGTTCGGGTCCGTCGAGGACAGCCGCCCGGTGGCGGCGATCGTCTGCTGGTAGGTGGTGTGGATCCGACCGTCGTCGGCCACCGACTTCAGCAGGCCCTCCACGGTCACCCGCAGCCGGGTCGCGTCCCGGTGGCGCAGCAGCGCCTCGAGGAAGGGGTGCTCGGTCTTGGCGTAGAGGTCGGCCAGCGCGTCCGCATCCGTCGTGTACCCGGTCTTGGTCCGGCGGGTCTTCGGCAGGCCGAGGGTCTCGAAGAGGACCACCTGCAGCTGCTTCGGCGAGCCGAGGTTGATCTGCTCGTCGCCGATGGCGGCCCACGCGTCGGCCTGCGCCTCGTCGACCTTGCCGGCGAAGTCGGACTCCAGCCCGGTGAGCGCGTCCAGGTCGACGGCGATGCCAGCCCGCTCCATCCGCGCGAGCATGTCGACGACCGGCAGCTCCACCTCGCGCATGAGCCGGGTGCCGCCGGTCTCCTCGACGAGCTCCTCGAGGACCTCGGCGAGCTCGACGGCGGCCGTCGCCCGGACCATGGACGTCCGGCCGGCCTCGCTGTCGTCGGCGGAGAAGTCGAGCATCCCCTGGTCGGGCTCGTCGCCGCCGCTGCCCAGGTCGCGCCCGAGGTGGCGCACCGACAGGTCCTCGAGATCGTAGGAGCGCTGGTCCGGGCGCACGAGGTAGGCAGCGATGGCGGTGTCGACCGCGAGGCCGGCGAGCGGCAGGCCGGAGGCGGTGAGCGCGAGCATCGGCCCCTTGGCGTCGTGCATGACCTTCGGCCGGTCCGGGTCGGCCAGCCAGTCGCGAAGGGCGTTCTCGTCGCCGGTGCTCAGGTCGGCGATGACGACGTGAGCGGCCTCGCCCTCGGTGGTCGCCAGGCCCAGTGCGACCGCCTCGCCGGTCCCGCGGCCCCACTCCCCCGACACCTCGAGGCCGATCCGCTGGTCGCGTCGCTCGTCGAGCCAGCCGGCGAGCTCGTCCCGGCCGAGGACGCGGCCGGAGACCTCCACACCGCCGGCGACCTCCGCCTCGTCGGTGTCGAAGGTCTGGAAGAGCCGGTCGCGCAGCACCCGGAACTCCAGGCTGTCGAAGAGGGTGTGCACCCGCTCGCGGTCCCAGGTCCGCCGCTCGAGCTCGTCGACCCCGACCGGGACCGGGGCGTCGCGCACGAGGGCGTTGAGCCGACGGTTGCGCAGCACCTGGTCCAGGTGGTCCCGCAGCGACTGCCCGGCCTTGCCCTTGATCTGGTCGACGGCGGCGACGATGCCCTGCAGGTCCCCGTGGGCGTTGATCCACTTCGCGGCGGTCTTCGGCCCGACACCGGGCACTCCCGGCAGGTTGTCGCTGGTCTCCCCCACGAGGGCCGCGAGATCCGGGTAGCGCTCGGGCCCGACCCCGTACTTCTCGGTGACCGCCTCGGGGGTCATCCGCACCAGGTCCGAAACACCCTTGCGCGGGTAGAGCACGGTCGAGTGGTCGTCGACGAGCTGGAGGGTGTCCCGGTCACCCGAGCAGATGAGGACGTCCATGTCCTTCGCGCGGGCCTGCGTGGTGAGGGTCGCGATGACGTCGTCGGCCTCGTAGCCGTCCAGCGAGACGTGGGTGATGTTGAGGGCGTCGAGGACCTCCTTGAGCAGCGGCACCTGCCCGGAAAAGGCGTCAGGGGTGGCACTGCGCCCGGCCTTGTACTCGGAGTACTCCTCGCTGCGGAAGGTGGCACGCGAGACGTCGAAGGCCACCGCGACGTGCGTGGGATCCTCGTCGCGCAGCACGTTGATGAGCATCGCGACGAAGCCGTAGACGCCGTTGGTGTGCTGCCCCGTGCTCGTCGAGAAGTTCTCGGCGGGGAGGGCGAAGAAGGCCCGGTAGGCCAGAGAGTGTCCGTCCAGCAGAAGAAGTCGACTCACCCGAACCACCCTATGCGCTCGGCCCGACACCCGAGGGGCCGGTGACCCACCGATGACGAACCCGTCACGTCGTGCAGGCGCCACGGACTACCGACGCGTAGCATGTCCGCGGCCCGTCATCGGGTCGGCCTCACCGCAGCCACCGAGGGAAGGAGCCGCGCGTGTCCGAGAGCCCCGTTCCGCGCGGCTACCGCCCGCCGCTGGACGGACTGCGCGGCATCTCCGTCATCGCGATCGTCCTGTTCCACGCCGGGGCGACATGGGTGGCCGGCGGGTACTGGGCGGTCAACGTCTTCTTCATCGTCTCGGGCTACCTCATCACCGGTCTGCTGCTCGCCGAGTACGACCGGTGGGGCACGATCGACCTGGTCAAGTTCTACGTCCGGCGCGCCAAACGCCTGCTGCCGGCGCTGGTCACCACCGTCGCCCTGACGGCGGTCGCCACCCGCTTCCTCCTCGGCACCTCGATGCCCGAGACGAGCAAGGGCGACGCCCTCTCGAGCCTGTTCTACGTGGCGAACTGGCGCTTCATCCTCACCGGGCAGTCCTACTTCGCCGAGTTCGGCTCCGCCTCGCCCTTCCGCCACATGTGGACCCTGGCCATCGAGGAGCAGTACTACCTGATCTTCCCGACGCTGCTCCTCGTCCTGCTGACGTGGCTGCGCCGCAAGTGGCACGTCACGTGGGGCCTGGTCGTGCTCATCGGGGTGTCCGCGACCCTGATGTTCCTGCTCCGGCCGGAGCCCGGCGCGGACGCCTCGCGCATCTACTACGGCACCGACACCCGGATGCAGGACATCTTCTCCGGCTGCGCGCTGGCGCTGGCGGTGTGGGCGGCACGCACCCGTGACCTCGCCCGACTCGCCTCGCGACGGCGACTGCTCGACGTCGTCGGCGTCATCGGCGCCGTGGGCATGATCGCCGCGCTGCTCTTCCTCCAGCTCTTCCACTGGGTCTACCCATGGGGGTACCTGCTCTTCAACACCGGCTTCGTCGTCCTCGTCCTCGGAGTCGTCGAGGTCGCGCCGCGCGGCCTGCTTGCCCGAGCGATGTCGGTGGGACCGCTCGTGTGGGTCGGCAAGCTCTCCTACTCCCTGTACCTCGTCCACTGGCCCGTGATCGTCCTGCTCGACGAGTCCGTGACGGGCCTGGACGGGCTCCCCCTGTTCGCGCTGCGGATGGCGATCTCCTTCCCGCTCGCGGCCGGGTCGTACTACCTCATCGAGAACCCCGTGCGCCGGGGCCGGCTCTCCAAGCTGCTCACGCCCTCCCGCACCGGTCTGGCCGGTGTCACGGCGATGGTGCTCGGCATCGCCTGCGTGCTGACCTCCTTCCACGGCATCAAGGGCACGCCCAACGTCGCCACCGGTGATGCCCAGCGCGTCTCCGCCGACGCCGGGCCCGGGGACTTCCCGCTGCTCATCGTCGGGGACTCCGTGGGCTTCTCCCTCGGGTACAACTTCCCGAAGGAGGAGTTCCCGGACGTCGCGCCCACCGCCCAGGTGCGCTTCGGCTGCGGCACCGCGATCCAGCACCTGGCCGTCGACGGCCACCAGCAGGAGCCGGGCACCCAGAAGTGCGAGGGGATGTTCCAGGAGTGGACCACCGCGGCGCAGGAGACCAACCCCAAGGCCGTCGTGTGGAGCCTCGGCGGCTGGGAGGTCTTCGACCACGTCGTCGACGGCAAGATCGTCTCCCCCGGCTCCCCGGGCTACGCCGAGCACCTCGAGAGCCGTCTGGAGGAGGGCCTCGCGGCGCTTCCCGAGGACGTCCCCGTCTTCATCCCCGACGTGCCCTGCTACCACCAGGAGTCCTTCGTCGTCGACGGCGAGGACCT
>CAYLUX010000017.1:0-2387 GCA_964386935.1 uncultured Janibacter sp. | reverse complement strand
CCACGGCTGGGCTCCGCACGGCGACGACGCAACCATCGCCCTTCGAGCCGCCGACGTCCTGGACGGGCGCTTCCCCCTCACCGGGATGCGCAGCACCGCAGGTGCCGGCGTCGACCCCGCCCTGGCGACCCACCACCTGGGCCCGGTGCAGTTCTACCTCCTCGCCGTCCCGCTGGCCCTGGCCGGTGGGTCCGCTGCCGGGATCGCGCTCGGTGGTGTCCTCTTCGTCGCCGTCTCCTCCGTCCTGACTGTGGTGTGGGCACGGCGGCTCGGTGGCCGGCCGGCGGTCCTGGTCCTCACCGGTGGGCTGCTGCTGACCCAGTGGGCGATCGGTCCCGCCGTGATGTTCCGGCCGCTGAACCCCTTCGCACCGCTGCTGCCGCTCTACCTGGCCCTGGTGCTCCTGTGGGCGCTCACCGCCGGTGACAGGCGCGCGCTGCCCGCGCTCGTGGTGGCGCTCTCCCTGCTCGCCCAGGCCAACCTGGCCTTCCTGCCCCTGACCGCGGCACTCACCGTGGTGGCGGTGGTCGCGATGCTCGGCCCCGGGCGGATCACCTCCCCCAGGCCGAGGCGGCGTGCTCGACGGGACCACCGGCTGGCGCTGCTCCTCGGTCTCCTCGTCTGGTTGCCCAGCATCGTCGAGCTGCTCGTCCACCGTCCGAACAACCTCGTCCAGCTCGTGCGCTGGCTGACCGCCGGCTCCGGCTCGCAGGAACAGGACCCGATCGGCCCGGCAGCCGCCCTGGAGCACCTGAGCCTGCTCGCGCCCGTCCCCGGTGGCTTCCAGCGCTACCGCCTCTTCATCCTCGAGGAGACGAACACCACTGCGGTCGTCGTCGGTGGCGTGGTCCTCGCCCTTCTGCTCCTCGCGAGCGTGGGCTGGAGCCGAGCCGACGGGAGCCCCGTGAGCGTGTGGCCCGCCCGGATCGCCCTCGTGGCCAATCTCGCCGTGCTGGCCACGGCCTCCCAGCTGCCGCTCGCCTGGGCACCGCCGTACTGGGTGATCACCTGGCTGCCGGTGGTGGCCCTCAGCTACGCCGCCCTGCTCTGGCGGGTGGTCTCCCACGTCTGGGGGACGTCACCGGATCTCGGCCCCCGGCTGCGCCTGCCCCTCGGTGGGGCACTGGTGGTCGGTGGGGTGCTCGCCGCGACGCTCGCGCTCTCCCCCGGCTGGACGGTCACCGATGCCATGACCGGTGCGGGGCGCTCCGCCGCAGGCGAGCTCGGGCCCGGCGAGGGGCGCGCCGTGCAGATCACCGGGTACGGAGCCACCGCGAACCTCGGGGCGGCGCCGGCGCTCGCCTGGCACCTGCACCGGGCTGGATGGCAGCCGCACTACTTCTGGGCCTGGCCCTACGACGAGGGCACCGAGCACCTGTGGTCCGACACCGCACCGCCGGACGCGGTCCAGGTGTACGTCACCGACAGCGACGACCCGCAGGAGGCGGCGCAGCTGCCGGACTCGGTCCACGAGGTGGACACGGTCCCCTTCGGTGAGGGGCGACACCTCACGGTGTACCGAGGCGACTGAGACGGCAGCGAAGGGAGTGACGTGGACTTCATCGGCGCGGGCACGGCGCTGAACGTGCTCACCGTGGTGGCCGGGTCCCTCGCGGGCATGGCCGTGGGAGGCCGGCTGCCGGAGCGGACCCGGGTGGTCGTCACCGACTGCCTGGGGCTGGTGACGCTGCTCATGGCGGCGCTGTCGACCTTTGAGGTCCTCTCCCCCGAGCTGACCGGACTCGTGGGCACGAGCGCCCCCACGCTCATCGTGCTCGGCTCGCTGCTCATCGGGAGCATCATCGGGTCGCTCCTGGGCATCGAGCACCACCTCGGATCGCTCGCCGGACGGGTCCACGCCCGGATGGGGCGCGGCGGGAACGACCACGCGGCTCGGGAGCGCTTCGTCGAGGGCTGGCTGACCGCGACCCTGCTCTTCTGCGTGGGACCGCTGACGATCCTCGGGACGCTCGACGACGGGCTGGGGCGCGGCATCGACAAGCTGGCCCTGAAGTCGGTGCTCGACGGCTTCGCCGCGCTCGCCTTCGCCTCCACCTTCGGCCTGGGCGTGCTCTTCTCGGCGCTCAGCGTGGCCGTGATCCAAGGCGGTCTCACGGTCGTGGGCGCCGCGCTCGGCACCGTCCTGCCGGCGGCGCACGTCGCAGCCCTGACCGCCACGGGGGGTCTCATCCTCGTGGGGATCGCCCTGCGGCTGCTACGGATCCGGGAGATCCCGGTCGGCGACATGCTGCCGGCGCTGGTGATCGCGCCGCTGCTGACCCAGCTGGTCGCCGTCCTCGGCTGAGGTCAGGCCTTCTCCATGCCGGCGACCACCGCGTCGGCGACCTCGCGCATGCCCATGCGCCGGTCCATCGCCGTCTTCTGGA
>CAYLUX010000016.1:0-33307 GCA_964386935.1 uncultured Janibacter sp. | reverse complement strand
ACCTGGAGACCTCCGCGAAGATCGACGTGGTCGCCGTGGACAAGACCGGCACCCTGACCGAGGGCAAGCCGCGGCTGACCGACGTCGTCGCGCTGCACCCGGACCTGGGACCCGACCACCCGGTCATGGACGAGGACGAGGTGCTGCGGATGGCCGCCCGCGCCGAGGCCGGCTCCGAGCACCCGCTGGCCCGGCCGATCCTCGCCGCCGCCGCGGAGCGTGGCCTCCCGGTCCTGGGCCTGCCCCAGCACACCGAGCCGGTGCCCGGCAAGGGCATCGTGGCCACGCTGGACGGGCACCGGATCGCCGTCGGCAACCTGGCCCTCCTGGACGCCGAGCGGGTCGAGGGCGGCGAGGTCGGCGGCCGGGCCGCCCGGGTCGTGGCCGACCTGGCCGCCGCCGGGCGCACCCCGATGGTCGTCGGCTGCGACGGCCGGGCGATCGGCGTGCTCGGCGTGGCGGACACCGTCCGCGAGGACGCCCCCGAGATGGTCCGTCGGCTGCACGAGGGCGGGGTGACGAAGGTCGTCATGCTCACCGGCGACATCGAGCCGGTCGCCCGCGCCGTGGCCGACGAGGTCGGCATCGACGAGGTCCGGGCCGGGCTGCTGCCCGAGGACAAGCTCGCCGTGGTCGACGAGCTCCAGCGCGCCGGCCACACCGTCGCCATGGTCGGTGACGGGGTCAACGACGCTCCCGCCCTGGCGACCGCCGACATCGGCGTGGCCATGGGAGCGGCCGGGACGGGCGTGGCCATCGAGACCGCGGACATCGCCCTGATGCGGGACGACCTGCTCAAGCTGCCGCAGGCGGTCGCGCTGGCGAGGCGCACCGTTAACAACATGCGCCAGAACATCACGGTCGCCCTGCTCACGGTCGCCGCCCTGGTGCTCGGCGTCCTCTTCGGAGGAGTCACGATGGCCATCGGGATGCTCGTCCACGAGCTCTCCGTCCTCGTGGTCATCGTCAACGCGATGCGGCTGCTGCGTCCCTCACGGCGCGGCCGAGAGCTCCATGAGCGCGTCGACGTCGTGGATGACCAGGTCGCGGGCCCCTCGCGGGGTGACCGTGCCGGAGTCCCGCAGGCGTCGTAGCTGGCGACTGAGCGACTCCGGGGTCGTGTCCAGCAGCGACGCGATGTCCTTCTTCGGCAGGGGCAGCCTCACCTCGAGGCCGTCCCTGCCGGCACGTGGGTGCAGGGAGAGCAGGTAGTCCGCCAGCCGGGAGCTGACGTCCCCGGAGATCACCGCCGCCAGCCGGCCCTCGGTGTCGGCCAGGCGGCGGCTGACGTCCACGAGCATCCGCTGACCGATCGACGGGTGCGCCGCCACGAGCCGGCCCAGATCGGCGTGCCGGAAGGTGCACATGCTGCCGTCCTCCATGGCGGTGACGGTGTAGCCCGGGTCCCGGCCGGTGAGGAAGGAGGACTCCCCGAGGAAGTCCCCCGGCGCCAGCACCCGCAGCACCTGCTCGTGGCCCTCGGCGTCGAACCGCGAGACCTTCACCGTGCCGGTGTGCAGCACCATGAGCAGCGACGTGGCCTCGCCGGGGGAGTGGACGAGCTCCCCCTTCGTCACGCTCCGGGGCCGGGCGATGCCGGCGACGTCGACCTGCTCCGCGTGGCTGAGCCCCTGGAAGATGGGCACCCGGGTCACGCACAGGTCGGGCTCGTCCGCGATTGGCAGCAGGGTCCGGGTCACGATCGCACCTCCGCGTCGAGCCTATCCCGTGCCCCCGGACCGGGCCCTCACTCGTTGCTGGGCGGGCCGTGGATCTCGCTGCCGTCGGCCGCCCGCGGCCAGGCATTGGGCTTGCAGCCGTCGAGGGAGAAGGTCTGCTGCAGCATGACGGGGGCGACCTCACCCTTGCCCGGGCAGGCCTCGTGCGTGTGGCCGAGGTAGTGCCCGATCTCGTGGTTGATGAGGTACTCGCGGTAGGTCTTGAGGTCATCGACCTGGTCGACGCCGATGTACCAGCGGTCGAGGTTGTACATCACGTCCGAGGCGACGGTGCAGGAGACCTTGCCCAGGGTCTTGAAGCCGGCGGGGTAGCAGAAGTCGTCGACCGTGTCGGGGGTGGCCAGGTGGAGGCGCAGGTCCGCCTCGTCCGGGCTGACCCGCTGGAAACGGGCCTCGTCGTCGGCGATCCAGCCGCGCGGGTTCTTCAGGACGGTGTCGATGAAGGAGGCGAACCTCTCCGGGTCGACGCCGGAGCCCTTCTCCACCTCGACGCTGTAGGTGACCATCCGCCCGCCGGTGCCGCGCACCTTGCTCTTGGTCTGCACGACCTCGTACTCACCGGTCGAGTGGTACGGGGGGAGGGTGGGGGAGGCCGACTTCGTGGCCTTCTTCGCCTTGTCGCCCTTCTTGTCCTTGCTCTTGGAGTCCTTCTTCGCGTCCTTGCCCTGCGACGAGGAGGAGCTCGTGGAGGAGGTGGATGCCTCGCTGTCCCCGCCGGAGGCGATGGACCTCACCGCCCAGAGGGCGAGGAGAAGCACGAGGAGCACGGCGATGCCCACGCCGATCCGTCGACGGAGGGCCTGCGAGGAGCTGGTGGGGGCTGGCACGCCCCACAGACTAGATCGGGGAGTGCTCCGTCGCGGCATCGGCCGCGTGCGAGCGCAACCAGTCACGCAGCCGGAGGGTGGAGCGGCAGTCGTACTCGTTGTAGACCCGCAGCGCCTCGAGCCGCTCCGCCGCCTCCTCGGGTCGGCCCTCGGCGGCCGCCGCGCGGTAGCGCTCGTACTCCAGCACCGACTCGCCCCCGCCGGTCACGCCGTCCGAGTCGCGCAGGTCCTCGCCCATGTACAGCGGCTCGAGCCGCTTGATCGAGTAGGACCGGCTGCCGACCCGCACCGCGGAGCGCACCACCGCGTAGAGGTCGACGAAGACGCCCTCGTCGATGAGCGAGGCCACGAGGTCCTCGTGCACGCCGTGCCGAGCGGCCAGGCGGCGCAGCGCCGCCTGCTCGTAGCCCGCGTAGTGGTAGACGTGCAGATCCGGCCAGCGCCGGCGCCGCTCCGTGAGCCAGGCGAGGAAGTCGATCAGCGCCGTCCGCTCCTGCGCCAGGTCGTGGGCCCAGAACGCGGTGGAGCGCTCCACGCCACCCTCGGTGGTGAGGCACCCGAAGAGGTACTCCAGCCCACGGTCGGGGGAGTCGGCCTCCGCATAGACCGGGTCGCCCTCGAAGTCGAAGAAGACGTCACCGTCGCTCGCGGGCGGCAGCGCGGCGAGCCGCGCCGGGTCGTGCACCTCGAAGGGCAGCGGGCACTGCGGCGTCGGCTCGGTCGTCTGCAACCGGGCCTGGCTGCGCAGCACCACCAGCCGCGAGTCGTCGATGCCCTCGACCGGCCCCGTGCTCGCAGCCAGGTCCTCCGTGGTGCGCAGCCCTGCCTCGAGCAGCAGGGCGCGCTGGGAGGGGCTCACACCGGCGACCAGCCCGACGTCCCCGCGCTCGGCCATCCGGGCCTCGCAGGCCGGGCAGTGCAGGCAGGCCCGCCAGCGCTCGTCCCCGAGGTCGGCGACGAAGCCCTCCGCCAGGTGGGTGTCGAGCACCTCGAGGACCCGCGCGCGGCGCCTCGCCAGCTCGGGCAGGACCTCCTCGAGCGGGGTGTCCACGAGCGACCCGTCGCCCAGGGCCAGCCGGACGAAGGGGGCCAGCTCCACCCCGTCCTCGAGCAGCGCCTCGGCGTAGGCGGCCACCTGGACGAGGGCGTGGGTGTGGGCGGAGCGGGCGAGCTTGGACTCGACGACGACCCACCGGCCGTCCTCGCGCACGAGGTGGTCCACCCGCCCCATGAAGCGCGCGCCGCGCACGGGGGCGTCCTGCAGGAGCGTGACCTCGGGGTCGGCGAGGGCCGCCAGGGTTCGGGCGTGGGCCCGGGCGTACCCGCCGGGGCCGGACGTCAGGACGGGGATGGTGACCTCGCCGCGGCCGTGCTCGGCGGAGAGCCGCTCCCCGACCTGCTGCTCGTGGTCCCGGCCCAGCTGGCCGAAACGCTCCCGCATCGGGTCCACCGGCTCCGGCGCCGCCTCACGCCGCCCGAGGACGACGTCGGCCTCGGCGATCAGCCCGAGCTCGCACCGGCCGGCACGCAGGTCACCCGCGGTGATGACGGGTGGCTGGGGACGGCCGTCCAGGAGCGGGTAGTGCATGACAGCAGGTTACGGACCCCCACCGACCGCGTGGACACGCCTCAGACCCAGCTGGGGAACCACATCCGCCAGCGCCAGTGCTCGTACGGGATGACGTCGGCGGTCCACAGCGGCCAGTAGAAGGCGAAGTTCGCCAGCACGACGAGGCAGTAGGCACCGATGATCAGGTGGCCGATCCGCCGTCGGCGGGCGGAGGCCCCCTTCGGGCCCAGGACCAGCCCGATGAGGAAGACCACCGCCAGGATCACCCACGGCTGGAAGGAGATGATGTAGAAGGCGAAGATCGTGCGGTGCTGCAGGAAGAACCACGGCAGCCAGCCCCCGACGAAGCCCGCGAGGATCGCGCCGGCGCGCCAGTCGCGCTTCATCGCCCAGTAGTAGACGAGGACGAGGAGGGCGAGGGTGGCCACCCACCAGATCGAGACCGAGCCCAGGCTCGTGATCGCCTTGGAGCACTTGTCGACGTGGCAGCCGTCGGCGCCCATCTCCGGGGACTCGTAGAAGAAGGAGGTCGGGCGGGCCTGGATCATCCACGACCACGGGTTCGACTGGTAGGTGTGCGGGCTGTCCAGGTTCTCGTGGAAGTCGAGGACCTGGGCGTGGTAGTCCCACAGCGAGCGCAGCGCCGGCGGCAGCCACTGCACGCCCTCGCCGGGGTGGTCCACGGCCCAGGTGCGGTTGTAGCCGGACTCCGACCGGAACCAGCCAACCCACGAGGCGAGGTAGGTCCCGAGCACGATGGCGGACATGGTGATCCCCGCGAGGACGCCGTCCTTGAGGATCGAGGCAGACCACCAGCGGCGCACCCCGACGGCCCGGCGGGCGCCCATGTCCCAGAAGACCGTCATCAGCCCGAAGGCCGCGAAGAAGTAGAGCCCGGACCACTTCGTGCCGCAGGCGAGGCCGAGGCTGACCGCCGCCACGAGCCGCCACGGCCGCCAGAGCAGCCACGGGCCGGTGCCGCGCAGCGCGCTCTCGGGGAGGGCGGCGACCTTCGCCGCGAGCCGTTCCCGGGACCAGTCACGGTCGATGAGCAGCGCGCCGAAGGCCGCGAGCGCGAAGAACATGAGGATCAGGTCGAGCAGGCCGGTGCGCGACTGGACGAAGTGGTGCCCCTCGAAGGCGGTGAGGAAGGCAGCGATCGTGCCCAGCCAGCTGGACCGGAAGAGCCGCCGGGCGATGAGCCCGACCATGAGGATCGAGATCGTGCCGAGCAGCGCCACCGAGAAGCGCCAGCCGAAGCTCGACGTCGACCCGAAGACCCACTCGCCGAAGGCGATGATCCACTTGCCGACCGGCGGGTGGACGACCATGTCGCCCTGGCCGCTGACGAAGACGTCGGGGGTGCCCTGGGTGAACCAGGGGTCGACCTTCTCGCCCTCGCCGCGCCACTTCAGCTCGACACCGTGCTCGAGGAGGGAGACCCCCTGCTTGACGTAGTACGTCTCGTCGAAGACCAGCTGGTGCGGTCGGCCGAGGTGCCAGAAGCGCAGCAGCCCGCCGACGATCGCGAAGAACAACGGGCCCAGCCAGCCGAAGAGGGCGTCGCCGGGGCGGAATCCGAGCAGCCGGGCCTGCAGCTGCTGCCCCCTGCGATCCATGGCGGTCATCGTAGGCGAGCCGCCCTGAGAGGATGGGCAGCATGCCACTCGTCCTCGCCGCCACCCCCATCGGAGACCCGCGTGATGCCTCCATCCGGCTGCGCGACGAGCTCGCGGGCGCGGACGTCGTCGCGGCCGAGGACACCCGACGGGTGCGTCGCCTCGCCGCCGAGCTCGGGGTGGAGCTTCCCGAGCGGGTCGTCAGCTACCACGAGCACAACGAGGCCTCCCGCACCGTGGACCTCCTCGAGGCCGTGACGAAGGGGGAGCGGGTCCTCCTCGTCACCGACGCCGGGATGCCCTCGGTCTCCGACCCCGGGTACCGCTTCGTGCGGGCGTGCGTCGACGCGGACGAGGAGCTGACCTGTCTGCCGGGGCCGAGCGCGGTGCTCGTGGCGCTCGCGGTCTCCGGGCTGCCGGTGGACCGGTTCTGCTTCGAGGGCTTCCTGCCCCGCAAGGGGGGTGAGCGCCGCCGGGTCCTGGAGGAGCTGGCCACCGAGCGGCGCACGATGGTCTTCTTCGAGGCGCCCCACCGGATCGCGGTCTCCCTCGAGGTCATGGCCGGTGTCTTCGGTCACGACCGGCAGGCTGCGGTCTGCCGGGAGCTGACGAAGACCCACGAGGAGGTCCGGCGGGCGAGCCTGGGCGAGCTGGCCGAGTGGGCCGCCGAGGGGCTGCGCGGTGAGATCACGATCGTCGTCGAGGGCGCCGCCGAGGTCGTCGTCTCGCTCGACGACGCGGTCGCCGAGGTCATCTCCCGCCGCGACCGCGGTGCCCGGCTGAAGGACGTGTGCGCCGCCGTCGCCACCTCCACCGGTCACGGCAAGAAGGCGCTCTACGACGCGGTCGTCGCCCACCGTCGCAGCGACCGCTCAGACTGAGGTGGGACAATCCCGGCCATGACCGAGCCGACCCCCGACTCCGGGACCGACCTGCCCCTCGAGAAGGAGTCCCGCCAGCAGGCCGATGCCGCCGCCGACCAGGCCGCCGAGGGCGTGCAGGAGGCGCGCGAGGCCCGTCCGGAGCACCCGGGCAGCGAGCGGACCGTCGTGCACCTGATGCGCCACGGCGAGGTCGACAACCCGGAGAAGATCCTCTACGGCCGGCTGCCGGACTACCACCTCTCGCCGCTGGGCCGGGAGATGGCCGAGGTCGTCGCCGAGTACCTCGCCGACGCCGACCTGGCCCTCGTCGTGCACTCCCCGCTGGAGCGCACCGCGGAGACGGCCGCGCCGACCCTGGCCCGGCACGGCCTGACCGCCGTGGTCGACCCGCGCGTCATCGAGGCCGGCAACAAGTTCGAAGGGAGCCGCTTCCGCAAGCGGCTCCTGCTCGACCCGCGGCGCTGGTGGTGGGTCCGTGACCCCACCAAGCCCACCTGGGGCGAGCACTACCACGCCATCGGCAAGCGGATGATGGCCGCGATCGAGGACGCCCGCGACCACGCCCGGGGCCACGAGGCCCTGATCGTCAGCCACCAGCTGCCGATCTGGACCATCCGCAGCGCCCTCGAGGGACGCCGGCTCTGGCACGACCCCCGTCGGCGCCAGTGCAACCTCGCCTCGCTCACCTCGGTCACCTTCGTCGGCGACGAGGTCGTCGACGTCTCCTACTCCGAACCCGCCGCCCACCTCTACGGCCGCCCCTCGGTCGTGTCAGGTGCCTGACCCCCTTCGAAAGTCGATGCTGCACCGAACCATCCGTGCCCTCCTCGCCTGTCTCGGCGCCCTCGCGCTCGTCGCGGGGGTGACCGCCTGCGGTGACGACGGGACCTCGTCCAGCGAGGCCGCCCAGGACGCCGGCTACCGCAGCGGCGACGGGGAGCTGCTCATCATCCCGCCGAAGGAGCGCGAGGAGCCGGTCGACCTCGCCGGCAAGACCCTCGACGGCAAGACCTGGAAGGCCGCCGAGCACCGCGGCGAGGTCGTCGTGGTCAACCTGTGGGCCAGCTGGTGCGGACCGTGCAAGAAGGAGGCCCCCGAGCTCGTCGCCGCGTACAAGAAGGTCGACGAGGACGAGGTCAGCTTCATCGGCATCGACTACCGCGAGCCCTCGCTGGACACCGGGCGCGCCCAGGCCGAGGCGTGGGGGCTGGACGCCTGGCCCTCGGTCTTCGACAAGTCCGGGCAGAGCGCCATCGACATGCAGGGCAAGCTCTCCGCGCAGCCCTCGACCGCCGTCCTGGACCGCAAGGGCCGCATCGCCGCGGTCAAGCTCGGCCCGATCACCGAGTCGACGCTGACCGGGATGATCGAGGACACCCTCGAAGAGCCCCGGGCGTGACCGGGGTGCTCATCGCCGGCCTCGGGGAGACGGTCACCGACGGCGCCCTGCCGCTCGCCGTCGCGGTTGCGGCGCTCGCCGGCCTCGTCTCCTTCGCCACCCCCTGCGTGCTGCCGCTCGTGCCGGGCTACCTCGGTTACGTCACGGGGCTCTCCGACGTCGCGCTCGAGGACCGCAGCCGCGGGCGGATGGTCCTCGGGACGGCACTCTTCGTGCTCGGCTTCACGCTCGTCTTCGTGCTCGCCTCGATGTTCGTCGCCACCGTGGGGCAGGTCTTCATCACCCACCGCGAGCTGCTCATGCGCATCGGAGGGGCGCTCGTGGTCCTCATGGCGCTCGTCTTCCTCGGCATGGGGTCCCAGCGCACCCTCCGGCTGCCGATCCGACCGGCCACCGGCCTGGCGGGCGCCCCAGTGCTCGGCGCCGTCTTCGGCCTGGGGTGGGCGCCGTGCGTCGGTCCGACCCTCGCCGCGGTGCTGACCCTGAGCCTCACCGGGGACTCCGGCACGAGCCGTGCAGTGGTCCTGGCCGTGGCCTACTGCCTCGGACTGGGGCTGCCCTTCATCCTCATCGCCGCCGCCTACGAGCGCTGGGCGCCGGTCTCGCGGTGGCTGCGCGGCCACCAGCGCGCCATCCAGGTCTTCGGAGCGATCCTGCTGCTCGTCGTGGGCGTGCTGCTCCTCACCGGCGGGTGGGACGTGCTCACCCGCTGGCTGCAGGCCCATCTGATCAGTGACTACGAGGTGATCATCTGATGCCCGCGACGAAGGGCCGTCCCCGCAGCGACCACCGCGACGAGGTGACCCAGCCCAGGCTCGGCCTCGTCGGCTGGCTGCGCTGGGGTTGGCGCCAGCTGACGAGCATGCGCACGGCGCTGCTCCTGCTGCTGCTCGTGGCGATCGGTGCGGTGCCCGGCTCGGTCTTCCCGCAGCGCAGCCAGGACCCCGGCGCCACCGCCGACTGGATCGCCCGGCACGAGACCACCGGGCCGACGCTGGACAAGCTCGGCGCCTTCGAGGTCTTCTCCTCGCCGTGGTTCTCGGCGATCTACCTGCTGCTCTTCGTCTCGCTCATCGGCTGCATCCTGCCGCGCAGCCTCCAGCACCTTCGGGTGCTGCGCAGCCGGCCACCGCGCGCACCTCGGCGCCTCTCCCGGCTCGAGGCGCACGCCTCCGGCGAGGTGACCGGCTCGGTCGAGCAGGTCCGGGAGGCCGCGACCCGGGCGCTGCGCCGCCGGCGCTACCGGGTCGCCAGCCACGACGAGGTCTCGGTCTCCGGCGAGAGCGGGTACCTGAAGGAGACCGGCAACCTGATCTTCCACATCGCGCTGGTGCTGATCATCATCGGCGTGGCCATCGGCTACCTGTGGGGGTGGAAGGCCGACGTCATCGTCCCCGAGGGTGACTCCTTCGTGAACACCTCGACGCGCTTCGACACCTTCGCCCCGGGGCCGCTCGTGGACGAGCAGGGACTGAGCCCCTTCACCATCTCGGTGACGAAGATGACCGCGGACTTCAACGACCGCGAGCCGGGGGCGGAGACCTTCGGCCAGCCGCGTGACTTCACCGCGCACGTGAAGGGCGTGACCGCCGACGGCGAGGAGTTCAAGGACGTCGTCGAGGTCAACGGCCCGCTGGAGATGAAGGACGCGACCGTCTTCCTCCTCGGCAACGGCTACGCGCCCGTCGTCACGGTCAAGGACCCCGACGGTGAGGTGCTCTACAAGGGGGCGACCCCCTTCCTCGCCCAGGACAGCAACTACCGCTCGACCGGCGCGGTGAAGGTCGGGGCCGCCGAGCCCGAGCAGTTCGGCTTCATGGGGCTCTTCCTGCCCACGGCCCACATCGACCCGGAGACCGGCCCGATCTCGCTCTTCCCGGACACCCGCTCGCCGGCGCTCGCCCTGAGCATGTACACCGGCGACCTCTACCCGGGCGGCGCGCCGCAGTCGGTCTTCAGCCTCGACACCAAGGGGATGGACAAGGTCCTCGCCAAGGACGGCAAGGACCAGGCCCGGTTGTGGCTCACCCCCGGTGAGACCGCGAAGCTGCCGGGGGACCGCGGGACCATCACGCTCGACGGGGTGGACCGCTACGCCGGCTTCTCGGTGCGCCACGACCCCGGCAAGCACCTCGTGCTGTGGTCCTCGATCGCGGCGCTGGCTGGTCTCATCGCGAGCCTGGTGCTCAAGCGGCGCCGGGTCTTCGTGCGGGTCAGCGAGGCCGAGGGTGCCGACGGGGTCGTGCGCGTGGAGGTCGGCGGCATGAGCCGTGACGACGACGAGGCCCTGACCGAGGTGGTCACGGCGGTTCGCGACGAGGTCGTGGGAGAATCGGAGACATCATGAGCAACGAGATCCTGGCGACGTACGCCAACTACGCCCTGTGGTCAGCCATCCTGGTCATCACGATGGCGATGATCGGCCATGCCCTGTACCTCGCCTGGACCGTCCCCGAGCGGGAGGCCGCCGACGAGGCGGTGCCGCAGGAGGCGACCGCGCCGGAGCGTGAGGTCGTGGCCGCAGGCGCCGGGTCGAAGGGGGCGAGCGCCGGGTCCGCGGGCGACGCCGTTGACCTCGACGACGGTGCCTCTGCGTCGGTGGAGGACGACGGCAGCGTGCCGGTCCGTGCCCGCAAGGCTGCCGGCATCGCCTCGACGCTCGGCTGGCTCGGCACCATGCTGCTGCTCACCTCCATGGTGCTGCGCGGCGTCGCCGTCTCGCGCCCACCGCTCGGCAACCTCTTCGAGTTCTCGGTCTCCGGGACCTTCTTCGCGATGGCCGCCTACAGCATCTGGAGCCTGCGGCGGGACCTGCGCTGGCTCGGTGTCTTCGTCACCGTGCCGGTCGTGCTCATCCTCGGTGTCGCCTCGACGGTCTGGTACCAGCCGGCCGACGAGCTCGTGCCGTCCCTGAAGTCCTACTGGCTGCCGATCCACGTCACGGTCGCGACCCTCTCGGTCGGCATCTTCATCGTCGGTGCGGCGATCGTCGCGCTGTACCTCGCCAGCGACCGTCAGATCGGCGGGGAGCGCTTCTGGCGCAAGCTGCCGCCGGCCGCCTCGCTGGAGAAGCTGGCCTACTCGCTGCACATCGTCGCCTTCCCGCTGTGGACCTTCACCCTCATCGCGGGCGCGATCTGGGCACGTGAGGCCTGGGGCGCGTACTGGACGTGGGACCCCAAGGAGGTGTGGACCTTCGTCATCTGGACCGTCTACGCCGCCTACCTGCACGCCCGCGCGACGAAGAACACCCCCCGGCGCACGGCCAACTGGATCGCGTTGGCCGGCTTCGCGTGCATCATCATCAACTACACGGTCGTGAACTTCTACTTCATCGGCATGCACAGCTACGCCCAGTGAGTGCCATGGTCCGCTACACGATTCTGCGTCTCCTGATCTTCGTCGGCTGCCTGGCCCTGCTGTGGCTGCTCGGCCTGCGTGACGGCATCGAGCTGGCCTGGCTGGCGATCCTCGCCGGGATCCTCTCGATGGTGATCTCGGCCTTCGTCCTCTCGCCCTTCCGGGCCGAGATGGTCCACGAGATCGAGGACCGCCGCGCCCGCCGCGCAGAGCGCAAGGCCAACCGCCCCCCGGGCGTCGACGAGGCCGCCGAGGACGCCGCCGCCGACGCCGAGGACGATCAGTACCGCTGACCGCCCCTCGTACCTGCCGATTCTCGGGTGACCCGAGAAACTGCCCCTTGGCAAGAGTTTGGAACTCATGCCAAGGGGCAGTTTTCCGGGTGACCCGATAATCGTCACCCCGGGGCGAAGGGGGCTCAGCCGGCCAGCGCGAGCGGCCAGATGAGCAGGAGCGCCCAGAGCAGCTCGGCCATGCCGGTCGTGCCGATGGCCGGGATGAGGTCCCGGCCGGTCGCGCCGCGGCGTACCGCCCTGATGCCCGGAAGTGCCACGAGCAGTCCGAGCAGGGCCACCGGCGCCCACGGGTGCCAGATCGTCATTGCCAGGGTGAGCAGCGCGGTCGCGCCGTAGAGGCCGAGGTAGAGCCGGCGGGTGCCGGTGTCGCCGAGGCGCACCGCGAGGGTCGTCTTGCCGGTCTCGGTGTCGGTGGGGATGTCGCGCAGGTTGTTCGCGACGAGGATCGCCATCGCGAGGCACCCCACGCCGACCGCCCCGAGGACACCGACGACCGTGATCGCGCCGGCCTGGGTGTAGAGCGTGCCGAGGGTGGCCACGAGCCCGAAGAAGATGAAGACGTAGACCTCCCCGAGGCCGCGGTAGCCGTAGGGGTTGTCACCGCCCGTGTAGCGCCACGCGGCGATGAGGGCCAGCGCCCCGATGGGCAGCAGGATCCACGCGCTGCTGAGCGCCACGAGAGCGAAGCCGAAGAAGGCCCCGATGGCCAGGGAGGCGATCGCGGCGAGCTTGACGTCGGAGGGCTCGGCCAGCCGCTGGCCGACGAGACGCACCGGCCCGACCCGCTCCTCGTCGGTGCCGCGGATGCCGTCGCTGTAGTCGTTGGCGTAGTTCACGCCGATCTGCAGGGACCCCGCGACCAACGCGGCCAGCAGCGCCAAGCCGAGGGAGGCCCCCTTCGCCCCGGTGTCGGGGTCGTGGTGGGCCGCCGCCGCGGCGGTACCGACGATGACGGGCGAGATCGCTGCGGGGAGGGTTCGCGGGCGGGCGCCGGCGATCCACTCGGAAAGGGTTGCCACGACCGTCGATCCTACGAGCGTTCAGCCTTCGAGCAGACCCGCCCCCGACGGTGGGGCATCGTGGCTAGGGAGTGAGGCGATTCGCTCGAGGTCATCCTCGCTCACCGACCGCGGATGGCCAGTCCCGGCCGCCGTGGAAGATGCCGAGGACCGTGATGGTGTCCTCGTCCATCGGCCCGCCGATCTCGTAGGCGATGAGCGTTCGCTTCTTGTACGTGGTGGTTCGAACGCCCGGTCGGACGTCGTCGCGAGCACGGCCGGCCTCCGGGAAGGTCAGGATGCTCTCGATGTGATCCAAGAGGGCGGTGACAAACCGCTCGGCTGCAGTTGGTCCCGCGGCCGCCGCAATCCATGCGTCGAGGTCGTCGAGGTTTCTCAGTGCTTCGGGCGTGTACGCGATGCGGCCCGCCATCAGCGGGCGGCCCACTTGTGTGCGAAGTGCTCGCGCACGTCACTGTTGGAGATGGCTCGCGATGCGTCTGCCCTCAGCGCGTCGTGGGCTGCGCCCACCTCGGCGTGTAGCCATGACTCGGTCGCCAGGTCGAAGGCCTCGTCGGAGTCGACCGACTCGAGCAACCTCAGAGCGACGTGCCGGCGGACGTCAGGTGGCAGTGACATCCCCGTGTCGAAGTACTCCGACTCGCTCATGGACATGAGACAAGTCTAGGCCCGGAAGCGGCGGGGCCCATAGAAATCCACAGGGACGACGCAACCGCTACAAGCTGCCGCGGAGGCGCCGCTGAGGCATGTTCTGGGTTCGGGCAGAGGTGATGCTCCTATTGGCCGTCAAGGCGTCTCTGTGGGCACGTTGGGTAAGTTGCCGTCGTGGCTTCAGAGTTGCGACGCGTGCTGGTGACTGGCGCGAGCAGAGGGTTCGGAGCCGCGTGCGTCGAGGAATTCGCCGAAGCCGGCTGGGAAGTCATCGCGGCGTCTCGGTCGGCCCGGCCGGCTCGAACCGACGGAGTTCGTAACGTTCGGTGGGACGTCACCGACGACGACACGTCGGCGCTGAGCACGGCGCTCGGTGCCGAGCCACTCGCCCTCCTGGTCAACAACGCTGGAGCAGGAACCCCCGGTACGCCGCTCGATCAGATCGACGTCGCAAAGCTTCTCGACGTCGTCGATGTCAATGTCGGTGGAGTCATCCGCGCCAGCCGTGCTGCGCGTCAGAACCTGCTTCTCGCCGAAGTGCCCCTCGTCATCAACGTGAGCTCGCGCCTCGGGTCCATGCGTGACCAGGCGATGGGTCGTTATCGCGACTTCAACACGAGCTACGCGTACCGGATCTCAAAGGCAGCGCAGAAAATGGCGACGATCTGTCTGGCCAGCGAGTTGGGCCCGGAGATCCGAGTTTGGGGCATCCATCCCGGCCGTCTGGCCACTGGCATGGGCCGCGTCGACTCTGCAGGAGATCCTCGGCTGGCAGCGGGCCGTCTGCGTTCGTTGGCGGCGAGCAGCAGCGTTGAGAGCCCCCGCTTCCTTGACCTCGCGGGCGGAGAGATCGCCTGGTGAGCCGCCGAAATCGTCGGAGATGACTCGCCAGAGGCCCTGCTCGCGGGACCCTGCATCGCGCTGATGAGCGACGGAGTCGTCGCTCATGCGAAGGTCCCCTAGTGGTTGCCCGCGGAGGTTCGGTGTTCAGCCGCCCAGCAGACGCGCAATCGCGGAGCGGTCAGGCTTCCCCGGCCCCCGGAGCGGCATCTCGGTGACAACGTGCACCCGGCGGGGCAGGGCGTGGGCGGGCAGGTGGGCCCGCAGCATCTCCCGGATCTCGGCGACGCCCGCGTCGGGCACGGGGCCCGGCTGGGGACCCCCCGGTGAGGTCACCGCGGCGACCGAGACAGCCTGGCCCCACTCCGGGTCGGGGACCCCGACGGCCACGGCCTCGGTGATCGCAGGCACGTGGGTCAGCACCGCGTCCTCGACCAGTCGGGGCGCCACCTTCATGCCACCGGTGTTGATGAGGTCGTCGGCGCGGCCGTGGACGCTCACCCGGCCGCGCTCGTCGACGGTGCCGATGTCGCTGGTGCGGTACCACCGGGAGCCGTCCGGGTCGGTGACGAAGTCATCGGCCCCGCCGCCGAGGTAGCCGGCGGCGAGCACCGGCCCGCCGATCTCGAGGCGGCCGTCGCCCCCTTCGCGCACGTGGACGCCCTCCAACGGGGAGCCGTTGTAGACGCACCCACCGCAGGTCTCGGACATGCCGTAGGTGGTGACGATCCGCAGGCCGAGCGAGCGCGCCCGGTCCAGCAGGCCGGCGGGCGTGGCGGCACCGCCGAGCAGGATCGCGTCGACGCGCCGTAGCGCCTCCAGCCCCATCGGGTCCTCCACGAGACGGGCCAGCTGGGTCGGCACGAGCGAGGTGTAGCGCCGTTCGCCGGTCATCGCCGCGGTCGCCTGCACGAGGGCGAAGGGGGCTGCCTCCTCGACCACGACCGGCGTGGTGCCCGCCGTGATGCTGCGCAGCAGCACCTGCAGGCCGGCCACGTGGTGCGGGGGCAGGGTCAGCAGCCACTGCCCGTGGCCGCCGAGGAAGGTCGCCGTGGCTTCTGCACTCGCGAGCAGCGCCGAGGCGGTGAGCATCGAGAGCTTCGGCGTCCCGGTGGACCCGGAGGTGGCGACGACGACCGCGAGGTCGGCGGGCAGGTCCCCGGCCGGCAGCTGCGGGTCCTCACCCGGCGCGTGCGGGAGGATCGGGGCGGTGCCGGTCAGCGCCTGCTCGAGTCGGGGCAGGGCATCGAGGACGTCGGGGCCTGGCGGTAGGGCTAGCGGGGTGATCGGCACCCGTCCATCTTGTCCGACGACCGGTCGCCAGGTGGTCGTGGGGCCTGTGGCTGTGGACCGAGGGTTCTCCGCCGCCAAGGGTGGGGACAACTCCATCGCCGTGCTGCCACGGTCTCCCTACCGTGATCTGCATGGGGATCATAGACCTGACCGCAGCCGGCCGCGTGGGCGTTGCGCCGCAAGCATGGGCGCGAAGGGCGGCGCTCGCCTGCGTGCTGTGCGTACTCCCTTCGATCCTCTGGCGGGTGACCATGCTCGCCGGCGTGGACACCGGGTTCGCCGAGGCGGGCTGGTACCGGGCGGAGGGCTACCGGGTCGCCTACGTGCTCGGGCTCGACGCCCTCCAGCTCGCGGGGGCGCTGCTGTGCCTCGGGCTCGCCCTGCCGTGGGGTGAGCGGGTGCCGTCGTTCGTGCCGGGCCTCGGCGGGCGGACCATCCACCGGCTCGTGCCGATGACCCTCGGCGGGATGGGTGCGGTGGTGCTCTACCTCGTCATGGGTCAGCTGGTGGGGGCGTTCGGCAGCGTGTGGCTGGGTCTGCGTGAGGGCTGGACCCCGGCAGCGGGGATGGACCCGCTCGAGGCGACGGTGCTCGGTGTGGCCTACGCCCCGCTCTTCTGCTGGCCGTTGGTGCTGACCGTGGCGCTCGTCGGCTACTGGCGGCGCCGGAGCCCCCTTCGCTAGATCGGATCCGCTGGTCGCCCTCAGGAGTGCGGTGCCTCCGCCGGCGGGTAGTGCTCCAAGAGTTCCCGGAGCATCCGGGTGGCCGCGAGCGCGTCGACGCGCTCCGTGTCGAAGAGCTCGTGCACCCCCGTGACCGCCTGGGCACGCAGCGCCTCCGGGTGCACGTCGTCGCGGGAGTGGACGGCCCGCCGGACGTCGACGAGGAGCTCCTCGTCGAACTGCTGTGCCACCTCGGTGTAGCCGAAGGGGGACGGCCGGGCCTCCCGGTGCCGTCGCACGAACAGGTCCAGGGCGAAGAACCCGATGATGGCGACCACCATCAGTACCGTCCCGATCGTCGCCTGCAACAGGTAGTCGTCGAGCTGGTCGAGGAGGGGGCGGTACGAGTCCGGGTCGACTCGGAAGAGCGCCACGACGAGGCCGACGGCGAGGGGCGCCGCGAAGAACCGGTACGAGAGCCATTCGTTACGGGTCGGCGACCTCAGCGTCAGTGCGAAGAGCCCCACGAGCGAGACGAGTGCGAGCACACCGGCAACCAGCAGGGCCGTGTCCGGGTCGAACATGGGAGCGGCACTCCCGCCGTAACGGGAGGACGGTGGCAGGCAGATGACCATGGCCGCAACGGTCAGGGCGAGGCAGATCAACGGGGTCCACCGATTCGCTGGACCCCGTGCCCACTCCGCACGTCGGCTCGTATCGCGGGTTAGCGCCTCTCGGACGGCCTTCCCGGCGGGTCCGCTGGCGACCGTGAGGACCTCCGCCAGCATCCTGCCCGGCGTGCTCTCCTGCGGCGAGCGGGGCAGCGTCTCGACGTGCTGGGTGACGGCGTCACTGCGGGACTGCGGGACCGAACGGGCCTCCGGCACGAGGGAGAGCACGGCCTCCCAGGTCGGTGCGGGTTCCTCCACGAGCTGCTCTCCCTCAGACGATGACGCTGACCACGAGCACCAACGGTAGCGAGACGATCGCGCCGAGAGAGGTCGCCATGGTGAGCGTCTTCAGGGCCCCCTTGGTGGACAGGCCGAGCAGCGTCTTGAACATCCAGAAGAAGTTGCTGTTCACGTGCAGCGCGAACATCGCACCGGAGGCGATCGCCAGGGCGATGACGACCGGGTCGACCCCGATCTGGGAGACGACGGGGGCGATGATGCCGGCCGCGGTGATCGCGCCGACCGAGACCGACCCGATGGCGAAGTGCAGCAGCGCGGCGATGAACCACGAGAGCAGGACGCTGATGACGACCGGCGCCCCGGCGTCCGCGGAGAAGAGCCCGCCGAGCGTCTTGTCCAGGCCGGTCTCGGTGATGACCGCGCCGAGCGAGCCGCCGATGCCGGTGATGAGCAGGATCTCGCCGGTGGTGCGGAAGCCGTGGGTGAGCGCGTCGCCTGCCCGGTCGGTCCCGAGCGTGGCCCGGCCGAGGACGAAGGCGACGAGCAGACCGATGAAGAGGGCGATGTTCGCGTTGCCGAGGAAGGCGATGACCGGGGTGCTCGCGTCGAAGAGCTCGGCGAAGGCACCGACGGCGATGAGCACGAGCGGCACGAGGATCGGGGTCAGGCGCAGCAGGAGCGGCATCCGCTCGGCCTTCTCGGGGACCTCGTCGAGCTCGGTCGCCGGGCCGTGCGCGTGATGGTCCTCGCGGTCGGTGCCGATGGCCTCCCAGGCGGCGTGCTCCGGGTGGTCCGGATGCTCGATCTCGTCCTCGTCGATGTCGCTGCGCTCGTCCCAGAAGCCGGTGCGCAGCAGCTGCCGGAAGAGGAAGGCGACGACGAGCGCGGTGAGCAGGCCGATCGGCGCACCGAAGACGAGGTAGGTCCCGAGCGGCAGGTCGAGCAGCCCGGCCACGGCGACCGCCGCGAGGCCCGGCACGACGAAGACGTAGCCCGCGAAGATCCCGATCGCGATCGACCCCGCCAGCCAGGGCAGACCTCGTCGCTTGTCGATGACGGGAGCGGCCTGCCGCGCCATCGGGGAGGCGAGGACGACCTGCACGTCGACGTAGATCGAGGGGAAGATCGTCGAGAGGGCCGCCGCCATCGCGTACGGCAGGCGGGTGCCCACGCGCCGGGCGATGAGGTCGACGAGGTCGCGGAAGGTGCCGGTGGCCTGGAGCAGCGCACCGATGAGCACGCCGAAGCCGATGAGCAGACCGACCTCGGCCATGATGTCGCCGAACCCGGTGGTGATCGCGTCGGCGGTGCCCTTGAGCCCGACACCCGCGGCCAGACCCAGGTAGATCGAGGAGATGATCAGCGAGATCACCGGATCGATCCGGAAACGGATGATCAGCAGGATCGCGACGGCGATGGCGATGAGTGTGTGCAGGACGTCCAACGGGACACCCTACGGCCCGAACGTGACGCCGGTCACCTCATGGGAGGTCCGGCGAAGGGGGGTCTAGAAGTACCAGGGGAAGGAGGACCAGTCCGGGTCCCGCTTCTGCAGGAACTGATCCCGCCCCTCGACCGCCTCGTCGGTCATGTACGCCAGCCGGGTCGCCTCGCCGGCGAAGACCTGCTGGCCCATGAGCCCGTCGTCGGTGAGGTTGAAGGCGAACTTGAGCATCCGGATCGCGGTGGGGGACTTGGCCATGATCTCCCGGGCCATCTGCAGCGCCTCGGTCTCGATGTCGGCGTGCTCCACGACCGCGTTGACCGCGCCCATCTCCTTCATCTCCGCACCGGTGTAGGCGCGGCCGAGGAAGAAGATCTCCCGGGCGCGCTTCTGCCCGACCATCTTGGCCAGGTAAGCGCTGCCGTAGCCGCCGTCGAAGGAGCCCACGTCGGCGTCGGTCTGCTTGAAGCGTGCGTGCTGGCTGGCGATCGTCATGTCGCAGACGACGTGCAGGGAGTGCCCGCCACCGGCCGCCCAGCCGCCGACGAGGGCGATGACGACCTTCGGCATGGTGCGGATGAGGCGCTGCACCTCGAGGATGTGCAGGCGCCCCCCTTCGGCCTTGACCCGGCGCTCGTCGACGCCGGCGACGGTGTCGTCGCCGGTCGGGTCGCTCGCGTACTGGTACCCGGAGCGGCCGCGGATGCGCTGGTCGCCCCCGGTGCAGAAGGCCCAGCCCTCGGTGGTGGCGCTGCTGCCCTCGCGCGGGGTCGGTCCGTTGCCGGTGAGCAGGACGACGCCGACGTCCGGGGTGCGCCGGGCGTGGTCGAGCGTGCGGTAGAGCTCGTCGACGGTGTGCGGGCGGAAGGCGTTGAGGATCTCCGGCCGGTCGAAGGCGATCCGCACGCAGCCGAGCTCCTTGGCCCGGTGGTACGTGATGTCGGTGAGGTCCTCGAAGCCGGGGACCACCTCCCAGGCCTGCGGGTCGAAGGTCTCGCTGACGTTCTCCAGTGCACTCACGCCGGTGAGCCTACGTCGCGGGCGGGCCGGGAGGAGTAGGAGGACTCAGGCGCGCCCGGTGCCGCTTCCGTAGGTTCCGGACATGAGCTCCCCACGCCGCCCCGTCCGCGTCGGCCGCATCGTCATGGCGCTGCTCGTGCTGGGTGTGCTCGCGGTGCTCGCCTGGTTCGCGATCAACTTCTTCAGCGTCGCATCGGGTCAACTGGGGTTCGTCTGGGGCGGGTTGGTGTGGTTGGTCCTTCTCGGCCTGCCCATCCTCGTGCTCGGCCCGCCGCGGCGGGGCCGGTGGTTGCTCGGGGCGGCGGTCGTCGCCGCGCTCGCGGGCGGGGTGACCTGGTACTCGGTCCCGCCCACGCCCGAGCGACTCGCGGCCGCGTTCGAGGACGAGGTCCGTCCTCCGACGGGCTTCACCGAGGCAGCCCGGGACGAGCGCGGGAACACGTGGTGCTTCATGGAATGTCCCGAGCTGACCGTCGCGTACGACGGACGGCCCGGTTGGTCGGAGCAGGAGAGCAGCAGGCGCTTCGGACAGGCGCTCGTCGAGGGCGGCTGGCAGGCCCGCTCAGACGGTCGGGGCAGCTACTGGACGAAGTGGCGGTGGGAGCTGCGTCTGTCCGAGGACCCCGACGAGGGCGACTTCGAGGTGGTCATGAGCGGCTGAGTCCGCTTCCGTCCACAACCCCGGCACCCGTCCGGGTCCGTCCACAGCGAGCGAAGGGGGCCTGCCCCGCCTCCTTCGCGGCCGGTGGACTGGGGCCAGCCGTCCCGCCCGGGGCCGGCCGGGACGGAGGAGACCATGGACGACCGATGGCTGCGATCGGTGGAGGAGCTGCTCGTGCGCGAGGAGGTGGACGACTCGCCGTGGGATGGCGGCTACGCCGAGGAGGGCTTCGACGACGAGTACGACCACTACGAGCTGCCCGCCGACGACCCGAGGCGGGGCACCCTCACGGAGGTGGTGCTGCTGGAGGGGGAGGTGATCGACGTACGCCGACCACCGGTGCAGGGCAGCGGGTACGAGTGCGCTGCGCTGGAGCTGGGCCAGCGCCGGCCGAAGCCCCGCGTGGAGCGGGTGGTCGTGCGCGAACCACTCCCGCATGAGCCCATGCGGCAGTGGCTCGCGCGGGTCGTCGGGAGCGAGGCCGCGCTCGCCGGGCTGGACGGGTCGCCCCTGCCGGGGCCGGAGCCGTTGGAGCCCTCACAGCTGCCGGAGGAGTCCCGCGAGCTCGCCGTGGTGGTCGACGAGCACATCGAGCACGCGGCCAGTGGCTGGGTGGTGCGCGAGGAGGCGCTCACCGCCTGCCGCCGACTGCTCGTCATGGCCGCGCAGGCCGGCATGTTGCGGGCCTGGCGGGACCTGCCGCCGGAGAAGGTCGCAGCCACGATCGTGCACTGCATGGCCAAGGCGAATGCCCTCGTGGGCAACGGGGCGGCCTTCACGGTGGCCCACTGGCTGCGCGACTTCGGCACGAACGCTGCACCGCACACCCGCTCGCTGGCCCTGGCCAAGGTCATCGGCGGGCGCCAGTGGCCTCACGGCAGGCCGCCGGCGGACGCGCCCGAGGTGTACCTGCTGGGCGACCCGCAGCTGCTCATCGGGCGCTTCCGCCGGGAGCTCATCGACTTCCGGGACCTCGCCGATCGGTGGGCGACACAGACGGGAGGGGCGGAGGAGGCCGAGTCCGCCTGAGCGCTGCGGCCCTGCAGCGAGGCCGCGGGTGCGCGATGATGGGTGGCCCCGATTTCGACAGGAGGACGCGATGGCCGCCTCCGAGGTTCAGCAGGTCAGTACCAAGAGATGGTCCCTCGTCGGGCCCGGCATCGTCGTCGCCGCCACCGGCGTCGGCGCCGTCGACCTCGTGGCCACCCTCATCGCGGGAGCGAAGTTCCAGTACGCACTCGTCTGGTGCGTCGTCATCGGCTGCATCATGAAGATCGTGCTCGTCGAGGGTGCCGGCCGGTACAGCCTCGCGACCGGCCACACGATCTACGAGGGGTGGTCCAGCCTCGGGCGCTGGACCCACGTCTACTTCGTGCCGTACATCGTCATCTGGGGCTTCGTCTACGGGGCCGCCGCCATGGCGGGGACCGGGCTCGCGCTGCGCTCCCTCTTCCCCGTCCTCGGTGTCGCCTGGTGGGGGATCATCGCCGCCCTCGTCGGCGCGGCCCTGGTGTGGACCGGGCGGTACGGCCTCTTCGAGAAAGTCTGCGCCGCCCTCGTCGGCCTGATGTTCATCACCATGGTCGGGGCGGCGCTGATGACCCTCCCGAACCTTCCGGAGATCCTCTCCGGACTGCGACCGATGATCCCGGACGAGGGCCTGATCAACGTGCTCGCGCTCGCCGGCGGCGTCGGCGGCACCATCACGCTGGCCGCCTACGGCTACTGGCTGCGTGAGAAGGGCTGGGACACCCCCGGACACATGCGCCTCATGCGGGTGGACAACACCGTGGCCTACACCGTCACCGGCATCTTCGTCCTCGCCACCCTGATCGTCGGCGCCGAGCTGCTCTACTCCACCCAGATCACCATCACCGACGGGGACAAGGGGCTGCTCGACCTCTCGCACGTGCTCGCCGGACGGTACGGGGTGTGGGCCGGCAAGATCTTCCTCATCGGGTTCTTCTCCGCCGCCATGTCCTCGCTCCTCGGGGTCTGGAACGGCGTCTCCCTGATGTTCGCCGACCTCGTCGGTCACCTGCGGGGACTCGACGAGGACGCGCCGGAGCGGTTGGGCGGCGGCCTCTGGTACCGCGTCTACATCCTCTGGCTGACGTTCCCGCCGATGACCATGATGTTCCTCGGCAAGCCGGTGTGGCTGATCCTCGCCTACGGGGTGCTCGGGGCGCTGTTCATGCCCTTCCTCTCGGTGACGCTGCTGTGGATCCTCAACACCGATCGCGTCCCCCGGCAGTGGCGGAACAAGTGGCCCGCCAACGCCGCGCTCGTGCTCTGCGCCATCGCCTTCGGTGTGCTGGCGATCGACAAGGTCTACGGTCTGCTCGTATGAGCCTGCTCCTCTACCAGCTCGCCATCGACGCCCACGACCATCGCTCGCTCGCCCGGTGGTGGGCCGACGTCCTCGGCTACCGCATCGGCTACGAGGACGAGCACGAGTGCGAGGTCCTGCCCCCGGAGCACAGCGAGGACCCGGTCGACGACGTCGCGACGTGGCAGGCGCAGCGCACCACCCTCTGCTTCGTGCCTGTGCCGGAGGACAAGAGCGTCAAGAACCGGCTGCACATCGACCTCGCGCCCCACATCGACCAGGACCGGGACGCACTCATCGAGGAGCTGCTGGCGAAGGGGGCGACGCGCGCCGACGTCGGGCAGGACGCGGACGTGACGTGGACGGTCCTCGCCGACCCGGAGGGCAACGAGTTCTGCGTGCTCTCCAGCCGCGACCGGTGAGCGCCGCGGGCGACGCGCCGCGGCCCGGCGTGGCCGAGCTGCTCGACGGGCTGGCCGTGGTCACGCTGCCGCTGAACGTGCGCTTCCGGGGCGTCACCGAGCGCGAGGTCGCCCTCGTGAGGGGGCCGAAGGGGTGGGGGGAGTTCGCCCCCTTCGTCGAGTACGGGCCCGCCGAGGCCTCCCGCTGGCTGGCGGCCGCCATCGAGGCCGCGTGGACCGGCTGGCCGGAGCCGGTGCGCGAGAGCGTCCCGGTCAACGCGACCGTCCCGGCCGTCCCGGCGGACCAGGTCCCCGCGGTGCTGGCCCGCTACGACGGGTGCGACACGGTCAAGGTCAAGGTCGCCGAAGCGGGTCAGGACGAGCAGGACGACATCGACCGGGTGGCCGCGGTCCGCGACGTGATCGGTCCGGAGGGGCGGGTGCGCGTCGACGCCAACGGCGGCTGGAGCCTCACCCAGGCGGCGGATGTTCTGGCACGGCTGCGGCGCTACGACCTGGAGTACGCCGAGCAGCCCTGCGCGGCGGTTACCGACCTCGCGCGGCTGCGGGTGGAGCTGGCCCGCGTCGGGGTCGAGGTGCGGGTGGCCGCCGACGAGTCCATCCGCAAGGCGGAGGATCCCCTCGAGGTCGCCCGGCTCGGCGCCGCCGACCTCGTCGTCGTCAAGGTCGCCCCCCTCGGAGGGGTCGAGGCGGCGCTGCGCATCGTCGCCGAGACCGGCTTGCCCGCGGTCGTCTCCTCCGCGATCGACTCCAGCATCGGGCTGCGCGCCGGCGTCGCGCTGGCCGCTTCCCTCCCGTCCCTGGAGCACGCTTGCGGCCTCGGTACCGGGGCCATGCTCGCCGCCGACGTCACCGACGAGCCCCTCCGCCCGCACGCCGGTCGACTGCCGGTGCGCGAGGTCACCGCGGATCCGGCGCTGCTCGAGGAGCACGCCGCACCGCCCGACCGGCTCGCGTGGTGGCGCGAACGCATCACCGCCGCCCGGGCGCAGCTGCCGGACTGACTCTCCACATCCACGCCCGGCCGGAGCCGCTTGCCCACAGGTCCGGAAGGGCGGCTGCGGCACCCACCTCCTGAGCGGTGCCATGGAGCATGGACATCGAGGGGCTGCCGGACATCGGGCAGATCACCGACGCCGAACGGGTCGTGACCGCCCTGCGGGGCTGCGCCGAGACCGTCGACGGTGCCGCCGGTCGGCTCCCGGTCATGGCGAAGGGGGAGTGGCGCGGCGCCGCAGCCGATGCCTTCGCCGACCGCGTCGCCGGGCACCGGGAGGAGCTCCTCGAGCTGGCCGAGCAGGTCCGGCACGCCGCCCGGCGGGTCCGGGACCTCGAGACGACGGCACGGGAGCGGCTGGCGACGCTCGAGCGACTCGCAGCGGTCGAACCTGCCCTGCCCGACCCTCGGGTCCTGTGGTGAGCAGCATCGAGGTGGTCGGTGGGACCGCCGGGCTCGCCGTGACCCTGGAGGAGCTCGAGTACGCCGCAGCCCGGCTGCGCACGCTCGCCGACGACCTGCTCGAGGTCGCCCTCTCGGTCGGGCGGCTGTCGGCCGATCCGGCGCTCGCGGCGGCCGGGGTGCTCGCCCCCGCCGAGCTGCTCGAGGCAGAGCGCGCCCTTGCCTCCGTCGTCGGCCCCGGCGGCGCGGCAGGTGCGGCAGCCCGGCTCCTGGCCACCGGCACGGTGACCGACCTGGCCGTGGGCGCCTACCGGCGCGGGGAGGACCTCGCCGAGCGGCTCGCCGACGAGGCAGCGACCGCCGTGGGGGCCTGGGCTGGAGCGGCCGTCGGGTCGGTCCTCGGAGGCATCGGCGTCCCCGCAGTCGGTTTGGGGGTGCTCGCCGTGCCACTCGTGGGGACGGCCCTGGCCACTCCCGTCGGCGCTGCGATCGGCGAGGACGTGCAGGACGCGGTCGCCGGTGTCGGGCACTCGGCCGGGGGCGGGCTCGACGAGGTGCTCTTCGACCAGCCATGGCTCGTCCCCGCTGCCGCGGACGGGCTCGACGGCTTCGTCACCGGGCTCGGCAGCGGCCTGCCGCCCCTCGGGGCCTGGCTCGGGTGGCGGTCGGCACGGGCCGGCGTCGCCTACCCGCCGCGCACCCGGGAGGAGGCGCTGGGCGTCATCGTCGCCGCGGCCTCGGGCGCCGTTCTCGACGAGTCGGACAGCCGGGTGCGCGTGAGGCCCCACGGCGAACCACGGCAGGTGCCCGCTCCGCGCAGCCTGGCGAGCCTCGTCGCCCGTGACGGGCCGACCTCGGGGCGGGACCGGTTGCGCGTGACCGGCATCCCCGGCCCGGACGGCCGGTGGCGCTGGATCGTGGACCTGCCGGGGACGCAGAGCTTCGACCCGCGTGCCGGTGAGAACCCCTGGGACCTGACGAGCGACGTCCTGCTCTCGGCGCGGGGCACCAGCCTGACGAGCCGCGGCGTCGCCCGGGCGCTCGACGACGCCCGGGCCCGGACGGGCGCCCGCCGCTCCGGTCCGGTCATGCTCACCGGACACAGCCAGGGCGGACTGACCGCCGCTGCGCTCGCGGCCAACCCGCGCTTCCGCGAGGACCACGACGTGACCCACGTCGTCACCTCGGGCGCCCCGATCGGTGACGTGCCCGTCCCCGAAGGGGTCTCGGTGCTGAGCCTCGAGCACGAGGAGGACCTCGTCGCCGGCCTCGACGGGGTACCCAACTCCGACCGTGAGGACTGGGTGACGATCCGCCGCAGTCTCGCCGAGGACCTGCCGGCCGACGCGGGGGCCACCGACGCGCACGCCCTGGGGAAGTACACCGAGACTGCCGGGCTCGTCGACGAGAGCGACCATCCCTCCGTTCGCGCGTGGCGGGAGGGCGCCGCGCCCTTCCTGGGAGACCCCGACCGGCTGCTCGCGCCGGACGCCCCGGAGGTCGTCGTCATCGACTACGACATCGAGCGGGTGCCGGAGTGACGACCCCCGCCGCCCCGGCTGCCGCGTGGCAGGATCGGGCCCGTGAATCCCTCGACGACAGGCGCCCGCGTGCTGCTCGACGAGCTCTGCCGGCTCGGGGTGCGCGAGCTCGTCCTCTGCCCCGGCTCCCGGTCCGCGCCGCTGGCCTACGCGGCCGAGGACCTGGAGGCCGAGGGGCGGCTGCGGCTGCACGTGCGGGTCGACGAGCGCAGCGCGGCCTTCCTCGCGCTCGGCCTGGCGAAGGAGAGCCGCCGCCCCGCTGCCGTCGTCACGACGAGCGGGACCGCGGTGGCGAACCTCCACCCGGCCGTCCTCGAGGCCCACCACGGTGCGGTTCCGCTCATCCTGCTCACCGCCGACCGGCCGCCCGAGCTGCGCGGCGTCGGGGCGAACCAGGCCACCGACCAGCCCGGCCTGCTCGGCGGCGCCGTCCGTCTCACGGCCGAGCTGGAGGCCCCGAGCGACCCTGTCCGGCAGGCCGCGGCCTGGCGCACGACCGCCGCCCGCGCACACGCGGCCGCCACCGGTGCCCTCGCCGGGTCCGGGCTCGCCGGACCCGTGCACCTGGACCTGCCCTACCGCGACCCGCTCGCGCCCGAAGCCCCCGACCTCGGATCCGGCGAGGCCGGAGGTGCCGTGGCCGGCCGGGACGGCCGTCAGCCCTGGGTCGCGCTGCCCGAGCCCCCGGCGCCCACGACCGGATCGGTCCCGCCGCTGCAGCACGACCCGGAGACCCTCGTCGTCATCGGGGAGCTGCCGACGGCCGAGCACCGGGCCGATGCCCTTCGCTGGGCCCGCCACCACGGTGCCCCGGTCATCGCCGAGCCCGGCGCCGGCACCGACGACCTCGTCCTGCCCCACGGGACCCGGCTGCTCGGCGCGAAGGACTGGGTCGATGCGCACCTGCCCTCCCGGCTGCTCGTCATCGGCCGCCCGACCCTGGGCCGCCTCGTGCCCGCCCTCACCCGCCGCCCCGACGTGCGCGTGGAGGTCGTCACCCCCGGCGAGCCGGGAGCCCACGGCTGGGCGGACTCCACCCACGAGGCCGAGGCCGTGCACCCCTTCGCCGCGCTCGCGGTGACCGGTGAGGAGCGGGGGGTCACCCCCTTCGCCCGGATGTGGCTGGAGGCTGCCGCACGCTGCACCGACGCCCTGGCCGCCCTCGCAGGCACCGCCCTCGACGGACCCGCCGTCGCGCGTGTCGTGCACGACGCCCTGCCGTCGGACACCGCGCTGCTGCTCGGCAGCAGCAGCGTCGCCAGAGACGTCCACCTCGGCATCCCAAGGCAGCGTCCCGACGTGCACCCGGTCACCAGCCGGGGCCTCGCCGGCATCGACGGGTGCGTCTCCACCGCGGTGGGCCTCGCCCTCTCGCGGCCGGGTCGTCCCACTGCGGCGCTGCTGGGGGACCTGACCTTCCTCCACGACGCGAACGGGCTGCTCATCGGGCCCGACGAGCCCCGCCCCGACCTGACGATCGTCGTGGTCGACGACGACGGCGGGAGCATCTTCGGCACGCTCGAGTACGGGGCGCCGGAGCGCGCGGGACGGCTGGGGCGGCTCTTCACGACACCCACCGGCACCGACATCGCGATCCTGTGCGCCGCCCACGGCGTGCCCTGCACGAGCGTCGAGGACGTCGCCGCCCTGCGGGACCTGCTGCGGACCCCGCCCGAGGGGATCCGGGTGCTGCGGGTGCCGATCGACGGCAGCGACCGGCGGGACGCCGCAGCCCGGGAGGTCGCGGCCGTCCAGGAGGCACTCTCCCGCTGAGTGGGGCCGGGACCCTCAGCCGCCGAGCGCGGTCCGCATCGGCAGCAGCTTGGCGACCGACTCGGCGACCTCGTCCTCGGCACGGGAGCCCGCGACGATGCCGCAGCCGGCGTAGAGCGAGATCGAGGTCGGGTCCTCGTAGACACCGCAGCGCAGCGCGATTCCCCACTCGCCGTCACCGGAGGCGTCCATCCAGCCGACGGGCCCGGCGTAGCGGCCGCGGTCCATCGACTCCAGCTCCTCGATGACGTCGTCGGCCACCGGCGTTGGGGTGCCGCAGACCGCCGCGGAGGGGTGCAGCGAGGCGGCGAGCCCGAGCGAGGTCGAGTCGTCGTCGACCACGCCCGCGACGTCCGTGGCCAGGTGCATGACGTTGTTCAGGTGCAGCACGAAGGGGGACTCCGGCACGTTGATCGAGGAGGTGTGGTCCGCGAGAGCGTCCGCGACCGAGCGCACCGCGTACTCGTGCTCCTCCAGGTCCTTGCTGCTGCGGGCGAGGGAGCCGGCGAGAGCGAGGTCGTGGCCGTCGTCGCCGCTGCGCCGGATCGTGCCGGCGAGCACGCGCGAGGTGACCAGACCCCGCTCGAGACGCACGAGCATCTCGGGCGTGGCACCGAGCAGCCCGTCGACGGCGAAGACCCACGTCGTGTCGTAGTCCTCGGTGAGGCGCCGCAGCACCCAGCGCGGGTCGATCCGCTGCCCGGCGCACGCGCGCACGCTGCGGGCGAGCACGACCTTGTCCAGCTCACCGGCGCTGATCCGCTCGACCGCCTCGTCGACGGCCTTCGACCAGTGCTCCACGCCGAGGTCGCCGTCCTCGAAGCCCACCCGCCCGGGCGCCCGGGGTGCCGGCTGCCGCGTCAGCAGCACGTCCGCCGGAGGGACCGTCGAGGCCCGCGTGATCGTCGTGATCCAGGCCTGCGAGCCACGCCGCCCGACGACGACCTCGGGGACGACGAGCACCGAGTCGGACTCGGAGTGGCGGGAGAAGGCCATCGACCCGAAGGCGATCGGGCCGGTCCCGGGCTCCTGCACGTCGTCGCGCACGATCGCCTCGGCCGTCGTGCGGCGCCACCACTCCTGCGCCTCGGCGAAGCGGTCCGGCCCGCTCGAGGAGAAGGTGGCCACGCGCCCCCACCCGACGAAGCCCTCACCTCGCCGGACCCAGGAGACGACGTCGCCGACGTCGTCGGGCTCGGGCAGCAGCCCGAGCAGGTCCTCCACGTGGGGGAGGGGGACGGCGACGGTACGCGCGAGCAGGGTGGGGCCGGGGTCACCGACGGGGGACTGGTCGGCGGGTGAAGGGGAGGTCATGGCGTGAACAGGGTACGACTGCGGGTGCGAGGATGAGGACATGAGTCGTGCCTCTCTCCAGAAGGACCCCAAGGACGTCGCCGCGATGTTCGACGAGACCGCCGCGAAGTACGACCTGATGAACGACGTCATGTCGCTCGGGCAGACCCGCCTGTGGCGGCGCAGCGTCGTGTCGGCGATCGACCCTCGCCCGGGCGAGCGGATCCTCGACATCGCCGCCGGCCCCGGGTCCTCCTCGGTCCCCCTTCGCGGTGCCGGGGCGGACGTGGTCTCCGCGGACTTCTCCCTCGGGATGCTCCGGCAGGGGCTGCGGCAGCGACCGGAGCTGGACTTCTCGGCGGCCGACGCGACCCGCCTCCCCTTCGCCGACGAGTCCTTCGACGTGGTGACGATGTCCTTCGGCTTCCGCAACGTCGTGGAGCCGGAGGTGGCGCTCGGGGAGTTCCTGCGGGTGACCCGGCCCGGCGGCCGGCTGCTCATCTGCGAGTTCAGCCAGCCGGTGAACCGGCTCTTCCGCACGGTCTACTCGGAGTACCTCATGGCGGCCTTCCCGCCGGTGGCGCGCCGGCTGAGCTCGAACCCGGAGTCCTACGTCTACCTCGCCGAGTCGATCCAGGCCTGGCCGGCGCAGGAGGAGCTGGCCCGATGGGTCGAGGGCGCCGGCTGGGGCGGGGTCGAGTGGCGCAACCTCACCGGCGGCATCGTCGCGCTGCACCGGGCGACGAAGGGGGCGTGAGTCCACCCGATCGGCGAGGGGTAGGCTGCCCGGCGATCGTGAATTCATTCACAAGCCTTCGAGGAACTTTTCGTGACCAGTGACGCGACGGACGGTTCGACGGCGGATGCCATCGTCGTCGGTGCAGGACCGGGTGGCAGTGCCACTGCTGCGTGGTTGGCCAAGGCCGGCAAGGACGTGGTCCTGCTGGAGAAGGCGCAGTTCCCCCGCGACAAGATCTGCGGCGACGGGCTGACCCCGCGCGCGGTGCGCCAGCTGATCCACCTCGGCGTCCCCCTCGAGGAGACCGACGGGTGGGCGCACAACAAGGGGCTGCGCATCATCGGCGGCGGCATGCGGCTGCAGCTGGACTGGCCGGACGTGACCTCCTTCCCCGCGACCGGCATGGTCCGCGCCCGGGCCGACCTGGACGAGGTCCTCGCCCGGCACGCCGAGTCCGCCGGCGCGACACTGCTGGAGGGACGCAACGCCCATGAGCCGATCCTGGACGAGCACGGTCGGATCGAGGGTGTCGTCGCCAAGGTCGTCGACGAGCGCGGCCGGGCCACCGGCGAGAAGGAGACCTACCGGGCCCCCGTCGTCGTCGCCGCCGACGGCGTCTCCTCCCGGCTCTCGGTGAAAATGGGCCGCGAGAAGCGCGAGGACCGGCCGATGGCGGTCGCGGTCCGGGCGTACTACGAGACCCCCCGCCACGACGACGAGTACCTCGAGAGCCACCTCGAGCTGTGGTCGAGCACCCCGAAGGGGGAGCCCATCCTCATGCCGGGCTACGGCTGGCTCTTCGGGCTGGGCGACGGCCGCATGAACGTCGGGCTCGGCATCCTCAACACCTCGGAGGCCTTCGGGCGCACCGACTACAAGGACGTCATGCGCCGGTGGGTCGACACGATGCCGTCGGAGTGGGGCATCAACCCCGACACCATGCAGGGCTCGATCACCGCCGCGGCGCTGCCGATGGCCTTCAACCGGCAGCCGCTCTACGACCGCGGGCTCATGCTCGTCGGCGATGCCGGCGGGATGGTCAACCCCTTCAACGGGGAGGGCATCGACTACGCGCTCGAGGCCGGGCGGGCCGCCGCCGACACGATCCTGCAGGCACTGGCCCGCCGGGACGCCGACTCCCGTGAGCGGGTGCTCGCCTCCTACGTCGAGACGATGAAGCGGATGCACGGGGGCTACTTCACCCTCGGCGCCCAGTTCGCCAAGCTCATCGGCCGGCCAGAGATCATGCGCCTGGCCACGAGGTACGGCCTGCCGCGCAAGACGCTCATGCGCTTCATGCTCAAGCTCATGGCGAACCTGCCGGAGGAGAAGGGCGGCGGTCTGGACGACCGGCTCGTGCACCTGATGACGCGGATGGCCCCCAATGCGTGAGTCGGGTGTGGCCTCGATCACGGTCGGCCCTAGTATCGAAGGCGGCGTCACCGCCCCGTCAGAAAGAGAGGTCGTGCAGCGATGAACCCCTACATCCCGCTGCTGTTCCTCCTCCTCATCGGCTTCGGCTTCGCCGCCGTGTCGGTCGGGATGAGCCTCATCGTCGGGCCGGCCCGGTTCAACCTGGCCAAGTCCCAGGCCTACGAGTGCGGCATCCAGCCCACGCCGCAGGCCGAGGAGGGCGGTCGCTTCCCGGTCAAGTACTACCTGACCGCGATGCTGTTCATCATCTTCGACATCGAGGCGCTGTTCCTCTACCCCTTCGCCGTCGCCTTCGACGAGCTCGGGGCGTTCACCCTCTTTGCCGTGGTGCTCTTCCTGTTCAACGCGTTCTTCATCGCCGATGCCTACGTGTGGCGTCGCGGTGGGTTCGAGTGGGACTGACGAGGACGGAGGTCTAGGACATGGGACTCGAGGAGAAGATCCCCGGAGGGATCGCGCTCACCACGGTCGAGAAGCTTGCCGGGTACATGCGCAAGTCGTCGATGTGGCCGGCCACCTTCGGCCTCGCGTGCTGCGCCATCGAGATGATGGCGGTCGGCACCCCGCACTACGACCTGGCCCGCTTCGGCATGGAGCGCTTCGCCGCCACCCCGCGGCAGGCCGACCTGATGATCGTCGCCGGCCGGGTCAGCAACAAGATGGCGCCCGTCGTGCGGCAGGTCTACGACCAGATGGCCAACCCGAAGTGGGTCATCTCGATGGGCGTCTGCGCCAGCTCCGGCGGCATGTTCAACAACTACGCGATCGTCCAGGGCGTGGACCACATCATCCCGGTCGACGTCTACCTGCCCGGCTGCCCGCCGCGCCCGGAGATGCTGCTCAACGCGATCATCACGCTGCACGAGCAGATCCAGGGCTCCAAGCTCGGCGTCAACCGGGAGGCCGCGGCGCGTGCCGCGGAGAAGGCGGCGATGACCGCCACGCCGACCGAGCTGCAGGAGCCCACCCACGACCACGAGTCGCTCCTCGGAAGGAACCTGCTGGCATGACCGAGGAGGACAAGCCCAAGGACGAGGCGGGCAAGGACGTCGAGGCCGCGAAGCAGGACGTCGACACCCCCAAGCCGAAGGGGGTCCGCCCCGAGGGGCCGGGCCTGGCCGGGACCGCGCACACGAACTACCCCGACACGAGCGGGCTCACCGGTGGCCACCGCCCCGTGGAGTACACGAATCTCGAGGACGAGGACTCCCTCGGCGTGCCCGAGCCGGGCCACGAGCCGGTCGTCGTCGACCACCGTCGCGGCCTCTTCGGCGTCAGCCAGGGCTCGGACACCTCCGGGTACGGCGAGCTGGAGCGGCGCATCGAGTTCCCCGGGGCGGCCAAGCGCCCCTACGGCGGCTACTTCGACGAGGTCGTCGACCTGCTGCAGGAGAGCACCGGCGAGGACCTCCTCGAACGGGTCGTCGTCCACGCCGGCGAGCTGACCCTCCACGTGCCCCGGGAGCACCTGCCGCGCGTCGCGCGCGCCCTGCGGGACGACCCGCGGCTGCGCTTCGAGATGTGCATGTCGGTCTCCGGGTACCACTTCCCGAACGAGACCGGTCGCGAGCTGCACGTCTCCTACCAGCTGCTCTCGATCACCCACGGGGGCCGCCGGCTGCGGCTCGACGTGTCCGCACCCGACGCCGACCCGCACGTCCCGAGCATCGTCGAGACCTACCCGGCGGCGGACTGGCACGAGCGGGAGACCTGGGACATGTTCGGCGTGGTCTTCGACGGCCACCCGGCGCTGACCCGCATCCTCATGCCGGACGACTGGGTCGGGCACCCGCAACGCAAGGACTACCCGCTGGGCGGGATCCCCGTGGAGTACAAGGGCGGCACCGTCCCGCCGCCCGACGAGCGGAGGTCGTACAACTGATGACGACGCACACAGGCGACGCCGGGGTGCACTCCACCCCGGGCGCCGACGACTACGCCGAGGGCTACATCGTCGACGTCCAGGGCGGCGGTGACTTCGACCGCGAGATCGGCGAGCTCGGGATGAACCCCGAGGAGCGGATCATCCTCAACATGGGGCCCCAGCACCCCTCGACCCACGGCGTGCTCCGGATCATCCTCGAGCTCGACGGCGAGACGGTCACCGAGGCCCGCGCGGGCATCGGGTACCTGCACACCGGCATCGAGAAGAACATGGAGTTCCGCACCTGGACCCAGGGCG
>CAYLUX010000015.1:13316-33329 GCA_964386935.1 uncultured Janibacter sp. | reverse complement strand
GGTCGATCAGAAGGCGGGCTGGACCCCGCCCTCGGGCCAGTTCTTCTCGATGTACTTCTTCACCTTCGGGGAGTGGGTGAGCCGGTCCAGCTCCTTGAGGGCCTTGTTGTCCTTGTCCTCGCTGCGGACGACGAGGATGTTCGAGTAGGGGTTGTCCTTCCCGTCCTCGATGAGCAGGGCGTCCTTCGACGGGTCGAGGTCCGCCTCGATCGCGAAGTTGCCGTTGATCACCGCGCCGTCCAGGTCGCTCAGGGAGCGGGGCAGCTGGGCCGGGTCGGTCTCGGTGAACTCCACGTCCTTGGGGTTCTTCGCGATGTCGTGCAGCGTCGCGTCGGTGGCGTCCTTGCCCTCGGCGAGGGTGATCACGTCCGCCTGCTCGAGCAGGGCCAGGGCCCGGCCCTGGTTCGACGGGTCGTTGGGGAGGCCGATCTCGGCCCCCTTCGGCAGGTCCTTGATGTCCTTGACGGACTCCGAGTACAGGGCCATGGGCTCGATGTGGATGCCCTTGTAGTGGGCGAAGTCGTACCCCCGGTCCTTGATCTGGTCCTCCAGGTACGGCTCGTGCTGGAAGAAGTTCGCGTCCAGGCCGCCCTCGTCCAGCTGGATGTTCGGCTGCGCGTAGTCCGCGATGGGGGTGATGTCCAGGTCGAGCTTCGCCTCAGGCGCCAGCTCCTTGTCGATGTACTGGAGGATCTTCGTGTGCGGGGTGGGGGAGGCGCCGATGCGGATCGTCGTCACGCCGTCGTCGCCCGGCTGCGGGCCGCCGGCCGTGTCGTCGGCTCCGCCGCAGGCCGCGAGGCCGAGGGAGACGAGGGGGATCAGGGCGGCAGCTCGGGTGCGGTTGCGCAGGGACATGGGGATTCCTTCCGGGGAGGGGTGGGTGCCGTGACCGGGGCCGGTCACGGTGATTCAGGGGTGGTGCGTCAGGGGCGTTCGGGTCAGCGGTGGTCGAGCCGTCGCACGAGGAGGTCGCCGAGGACCTGGACGAGGGTGACGACGAGGACCAGGAGGACGACGCAGACGATCATCACGTCTTCCTCGAAGCGGGAGTACCCGTAGGTCATGGCCACGGCGCCCAGGCCACCGCCGCCCACGGCGCCGGCCATGGCGGTGTAGCCGATGACGGCGATGACCGTGGTCGTCAGGCCGCCGACGAGGCCGGGCAGCGACTCGGGCAGCAGCACCTTGCGGGTGATCTCCCAGCGGGTGGCGCCCATCATCGTGACCGCCTCGACCTTGCCGGAGGCGACCTCGCGCAGCGAGATCTCGACGAGCCGGGCGTAGAAGGGGATCGCCCCGATGGTCAGCGGTACGCAGGCGGCCTGCCAGCCGAGGGAGGTCCCGACGAGCTTCTTCGTGAGCGGGATGACCGCGATCATCAGGATGAGGAAGGGCAGCGAACGCCCGACGTTGACGACGGCGCCGACCACGCGGTTCAGCTGCGGGTTCGGTGCCATGCCGTCGGGGGAGGTCGTCTGCAGCAGGACCCCGAGCGGGATGCCCAGCAGCGCGGTGAGCAGGCAGGTGACACCGGCCATCGCGAGGGTCTCCCCGGTGGCCGGGAGCATGCCGTCCCGGATGACGGGGTTGTCGAGCCATCGCGGGTCGGCGACGGTGGCGGCGATGCTCATGCGGCCACCTCCGGCGTCAGCTCGGCGCCCTCGAGCAGGCGCAGGGAGGGCTCGACGTGCTCGGGGGAGACCTCCAGCCGGATCCGGCCGATGCGTCGCCCGCCGATGGTCTCCAGGGTCGCCGCGGCGACCTCGGCGGCGATGCCGTGCCCGCGCAGCAGGTCCAGGACCCGGTCCACGGTCGCGACGTCGCTGTCGGGCCCGCCGAGGGCGACCTCGAGGTGGCCCTGCTCGTCGTCGACCGGGGCCGGGGGCAGCGGGATGAGGTCCCGGTGCAGGCGGCTGCTCGGGTCGGCGACGACGTCCTGGAGGCTGCCCGACTCCAGGATCACGCCCTCGCCGAGCAGGGTGACGGCATCGCAGACCTCCCGGACGACACCGGGCTCGTGGGTGATGATGACGACGGTGATGCCCAGGCGCCGCCGCAGGTCGCGCAGCAGCTCCAGGATCGAGCCGGTCGTCGCGGAGTCCAGTGCCGACGTCGGCTCGTCGCACAGCAGGATGTCCGGGCGGGTCGCCAGGGCACGGGCGATGCCGACCCGCTGCTGCTGGCCGCCGGAGAGCTGGGCCGGGTGGTTGCCCGCGCGGTCGGTGAGCCCGACCAGGTCCAGCAGCTCGGTGGTGCGCTCGCGACGGGCGGCCGCATCCCATCCCGCGATCTCGAGGGGGAGGGCGATGTTCTCGGCCGCGGTGCGCGAGTCGAGCAGGTTCGCGTGCTGGAAGACCATCCCGAAGCGGCGACGGGCCTCGCGCAGCGCGGCGCCGGTCAGCGAGGAGATGTCCCGGCCGTCGAGGACGACCTGCCCCGAGGTGGGCCGCTCCAGCCCGGTGAGGCAGCGGATGAGGGTGGACTTGCCGGCGCCGGAGCGCCCGATGATGCCGTGGATCGACCCGGCTGGGATCATCAGGTCGATGTCCGCCAGGGCCACGACGGGGTCGTCCTCGGAGCCGAATTCCTTGCGCAGGTCGCGCAGCTCGAGCAGGGCAGGTGCGTTGATCACGAGCGAAATAATAAGACGTTATGGAACGCATAACCAAACTTCCTGTGTTTGGTGTCCGGGACGGCTCGTGTCCCGTCCACGTCGTGGCCGCGGCGGAGCCCGAACGGCAGGAACGGTATCGTGCCACCTGATCGACATCCTTTAACCAGCTGTCCTGTGAGGCAGGGAAGGAGGTCCGAACGCGCATGCGTCCAGACTTCGTCGAGCCCTCGGGCCCGACCGACCCACCACCAGCCCGCGAGGTCCTCGCCGCCGGCGACATCGCGCGTGCGCTGCGCCGTATCGCCCACGAGATCGTCGAGCGCAACAAGGGGGCCGAGGACGTCGTCCTGCTCGGTATCCCGAGCCGCGGCGTCGAGCTCGCACGGCGGCTCGGTGAGCTCATCGGCGAGATCGAGGGACAGTCGGTGCCCGTCGGCTCCCTCGACGTGACGATGTACCGCGACGACCTGCGCGGCCGCCCCACCCGCACGCCGCACCAGACGAGCTTCCCCGCCGCCGGTGTCGACGGGCTCGTCGTCGTCCTCGTCGACGACGTCCTCTACTCCGGACGCACCGTGCGGGCGGCACTGGACGCCCTCGCGGACTACGGCCGGCCCCGGGTCGTGCGCCTCGCGGTCCTCGTCGACCGCGGCCACCGGGAGCTGCCGATCCGGGCGGACCACGTCGGCAAGAACCTGCCGACCTCGCACACCGAGCGGGTCACCGTCCGGCTGCACGAGCACGACGGCGTCCCCGACTCCGTCACGATCGGCGGGGGTGATCGCCGATGAGCCGGCACCTGCTGAGCATCACCGATCTGGACGATCAGTCCCTGCGCTCCGTGCTGGCCACCGCCGTGGAGATGCACGACGTGCAGCACCGCGAGGTCAAGAAGATCCCGACCCTCCGCGGCCGGACCGTGATCAACCTCTTCTTCGAGGACTCCACCCGCACCCGGTCCTCCTTCGAGATCGCGGGCAAGTGGATGAGCGCGGACACCATCAACATCACCGGCAAGGGCTCCTCCACCTCGAAGGGGGAGTCGCTGCGGGACACCGTGCGCACGATCTCCGCGATGGGCGTGGACGCGATCGTGATGCGCCACGCGGCGTCGGGCGCGGCCCACCAGGTCGCCCGGTGGTTCGACGAAGGGGGCGTGCGCGCGAGCGTCATCAACGCCGGGGACGGGATGCACGAGCACCCGACCCAGGCGCTCCTGGACGCCTACACCCTGCAGCGCCGCTTCGGCGACCTCACGGGGCGTCGGGTGGCGATCGTCGGCGACGTCACGCACAGCCGGGTCTTCCGCTCCAACGTCCTGTGCCTGCCCCGGCTCGGCGCCGAGGTGACCGTCGTCGCCCCACCGACGCTGCTGCCGAGCGGAGTCACCCAGTGGGCGGCCGCCGAGGGCTTCACCGTCAGCCACGACCTGGACGAGGTCATCGACTCCGGCGTCGACGCCTTGATGATGCTGCGCGTGCAGCGCGAGCGGATGTCCGGCGGCTTCTTCCCGACGCCGCGCGAGTACACGGTCGGCTACGGCCTGACGCGCGAGCGCCTCGCCGCCCTGACCGCGAGCTCCCCGGAGGCGGTCATCTGCCACCCCGGCCCGATGAACCGCGGTCTGGAGATCGCGGCCGAGGCCGCGGACGCCGCGAGCAGCCTCGTGCTCGAGCAGGTCAGCGCCGGGGTCGCGGTGAGGATGAGCGTCCTGTACCACCTGCTGGCCTCCGACGTCAGCGACCGGGGCCGAGAGACGAAGGGGAGTGCAGCATGAGCACGGACCTGCTGATCACCGGGGCCTGCCCCCTCGGCGGGCCGACCACCGACGTGCTGGTGCGCGAGGGGAGCATCGCGGCCATCGGCAAGGACGCGAGCGTCGATGCCGCCGGCGCGGAGCGCGTCGACGCCGACGGCCTCGTCCTGCTGCCCGGCTTGGTGGACCTGCACACCCACCTGCGCGAGCCGGGCCGTGAGGACGCCGAGACGATCCGCACCGGGTCCTTTGCGGCCGCCGCGGGCGGGTACACCGCGATCCTGGCCATGGCCAACACCGAGCCGGTGACCGACACCGCCGAGGCCGCTGAGCGCGTCCTCGACCTCGGCGCGAACGTCGGGGCCGTCGACGTCCACCCGATCGGTGCCGTCACCAAGGGGCTGGCCGGCGCCGAGCTGGCCGAGCTCGGGCTGATGCACCGGTCCCGCGCCCGGGTGCGCGTCTTCTCCGACGACGGGCGCTGCGTGCACGACTCGCGCGTGATGCGCCGGGCCCTGGAGTACCTGCGCGCCTTCGACGGGGTCATCTCCCAGCACGCCCAGGACCCGAGCCTGGCCGGCCCGGAGGCCTGCTGCCACGAGGGCGAGATCAGCGGGCGGCTCGGGCTGCCCGGGTGGCCGGCCGTCGCCGAGTCGGCGATCATCGCCCGCGATGCCGAGCTGGCGCTGCACACCGGCTCCCGGGTGCACGTCGCGCACGTGAGCACCGCCGAGGGGGTCGAGGCGGTGCGCTGGGCCAAGCGCCGCGGCGCCCGGCTCACTGCCGAGGTCACCCCGCACCACCTGCTCCTCACGACGGACCTGCTCACCGGGTACGACCCGGTGTACAAGGTCAACCCGCCGCTGCGGACCGCGGAGGACGTCGAGGTCCTGCGGGAGGCCCTCGTCGACGGCACCATCGACGCCGTCGCGACCGACCACGCGCCGCACGCCCGGCACGACAAGGAGCACGCCTTCGTCGACGCCGCCTTCGGCGTCCTCGGGCTGGAGACCGCCTTCGGCGTCGTCCACGACGGCCTCGTGGCCAGCGGCCGGATGTCCTGGACGGAGCTGGCCGACCGGATGTCGACCAGCCCCGCCCGCATCGCCGGCCTCGCCGACCAGGGGCGGCCGATCGCGGTGGGGGAGCCGGCCAACCTCGTGCTCGTCGACCCCACCGCCAGCGTCACCGTCGACGCGGCCACCTCACGCTCGATGTCGAGCAACACCCCCTTCGCCGGACGCACCCTCACCGGGGCGGTCCGGACAACGTTCCTGCGCGGTCGGGCCACGACCGCCGATCGAGAGGTCAGTGCATGAATCAGGTCAAGCAGTGGGCCGCCGAGCCCGCGGTCCTCGTCCTCGAGGACGGTGCCACGTTCACGGGGCACGCCTACGGCGCCGTCGGCTCCACCGTCGGCGAGGCGGTCTTCAACACCGGGATGACCGGCTACCAGGAGACGCTCACCGACCCCAGCTACCGCGGTCAGGTGGTCGTGATGACCTCACCGCACATCGGCAACACCGGCTGGAACGACGAGGACGACGAGTCCGGTCGCATCCAGGTCAGCGGCTACGTCGTGCGTGACCCCGCGCTGCGCCCGAGCAACTGGCGCTCCCGGCGCTCGCTGGAGTCCGCCCTCACCGAGCAGGGCGTCGTCGGCATTGCCGGCATCGACACCCGCGCCCTCACCCGCCACCTGCGCGAGCGGGGCGCCATGCGCGCCGGGATCTTCTCCGGTGATGCGCTCGCCGACGAGGCAGGCCTCGTGGAGCGGGTCACCGACGCCCCGGCGATGGCCGGCTCCGCCCTCGCGGAGGAGGTGAGCACCGGCGAGTCCTACGTGGTCGAGGCGAAGGGGGAGAAGCGCTTCACCGTCGCCGCCCTGGACCTGGGCATCAAGACGATGAGCCCGGTCCGCCTCGCCGAGCGCGGCATCGAGGTCCACGTCCTGCCGGCCACCGCGACGATGGCCGACGTGCGCGCGGTCTCCCCGGACGGGCTCTTCTACTCCAACGGTCCGGGTGATCCGTCGACCGCCGGGCCCCAGGTGGAGCTGCTGCAGGAGGCACTCTCGGAGGGGCTGCCCTACTTCGGGATCTGCTTCGGCAACCAGCTCTTCGGGCGTGCCCTCGGCTTCGGCACCTACAAGCTGAAGTACGGGCACCGCGGCATCAACCAGCCGGTCATGGACCGCTCGACCGGCAAGGTCGAGGTGACCGCCCACAACCACGGCTTTGCCGTGGACGCACCGCTGGAGGAGGCGACGACCACCCCCTTCGGCACGGCCACGGTGAGCCACGTCTGCCTCAACGACGACGTCGTCGAGGGGCTCGAGCTGCACGACGCGGCCGGCCGGCTGCGTGGCTTCTCCGTCCAGTACCACCCGGAGGCCGCGGCCGGTCCGCACGACGCCGCCTACCTCTTCGACCGCTTCCTCGAGGTCCTCGAGACCGCCAACAGCAAGGAGAACCAGGCCTGATGCCCAAGCGCGACGACATCAAGAGCGTCCTCGTCATCGGCTCCGGCCCGATCGTCATCGGCCAGGCCTGCGAGTTCGACTACTCCGGTACCCAGGCGTGCCGGGTGCTGCAGGAGGAGGGCATCCGGGTCATCCTCGTCAATTCCAACCCGGCGACGATCATGACCGACCCGGAGTTCGCCGACGCGACCTACATCGAGCCGATCACCCCCGAGGTGGTCGAGAAGATCATCGCCCGCGAGCGTCCCGACGCCGTCCTGGCCACGCTCGGCGGGCAGACCGCGCTCACCACCGCGGTCGCGCTGCACGACGCCGGCGTCCTCGAGAAGTACGACTGCCCGCTCATCGGCGCCAGTGTCGAGGCGATCCAGCTCGGCGAGGACCGGGAGCGATTCAAGGGGGTCGTCGAGCGCTGCGGCGCCGAGTCCGCCCGCTCGATCATCTGCAACGCCCACGGCGCGCCCGAGGGGGCCACGCCCACCGAGGAGGTCGACCTCGCCCTGGAGCGGACGATGGCGGCCGCCGAGGAGCTCGGCTACCCGGTCGTCGTGCGGCCCTCCTTCACCATGGGCGGCCTCGGGTCCGGCTTCGCCTACGACGAGGAGGACCTGCGCCGCATGGCCGGCGCCGGGCTGCGGGCGAGCCCCACCACCGAGGTGCTCCTCGAGGAGTCCATCCTCGGGTGGAAGGAGTACGAGCTGGAGGTCATGCGCGACAAGGCCGACAACGTCGTGGTCGTCTGCTCCATCGAGAACCTCGACCCGATGGGCGTGCACACGGGCGACTCCATCACCGTCGCGCCGAGCCTGACCCTCACCGACCGCGAGTACCAGCGGATGCGTGACGTCGGCATCGACGTCATCCGCGAGGTCGGCGTCGAGACCGGCGGCTGCAACATCCAGTTCGCCGTCAACCCGCAGGACGGTCGGATGATCGTCATCGAGATGAACCCGCGCGTCTCGCGCTCCTCGGCGCTGGCGAGCAAGGCCACCGGCTTCCCCATCGCGAAGATCGCCGCGAAGATGGCCATCGGGTACACCCTCGACGAGGTCCCCAACGACATCACCAAGGAGACGCCGGCGAGCTTCGAGCCGGCGCTGGACTACGTCGTCGTCAAGGTGCCGCGCTTCACCTTCGAGAAGTTCCCGGCCGCCGACCCCACCCTCACGACGACGATGAAGTCGGTCGGCGAGGCGATGGCCATCGGGCGCAACTTCACCGAGGCGCTGCAGAAGGCGCTGCGCTCCGTCGAGAAGACCGGCTCCTCCTTCCACTGGGCCGGCGAGGAGCCGACCCGCGAGCAGGCCGCGGCGCTGCTGGAGGAGGCCCGCACCCCGACCGACGGCCGGCTGCTGCGGGTGCAGCAGGCGATGCGCGGTGGGATGAGCGTCGAGGAGGTCCACGAGGCGACCGGCATCGACCCGTGGTTCCTCGACCAGATCGAGCTGATCAACGGTCTTGCCCAGGACATCCACGACGCCGAGGAGCTGGACCCGCAGATCCTGCAGGTCGCCAAGCGCCACGGTTTCTCCGACGCCCAGATCGCGCGGCTGCGCCGGATGGACGAGGCGGTCGCGCGCGGGGTGCGCCACGCCCTCGGTGTCCGGCCGGTCTACAAGACGGTCGACACCTGTGCCGCCGAGTTCGCCGCCCTCACCCCGTACCACTACAGCAGCTACGACGTGGAGAGCGAGGTCGCGCCGCGCGAGCGGCCGGCCGTGATCATCCTCGGCTCCGGCCCGAACCGGATCGGCCAGGGCATCGAGTTCGACTACTCCTGCGTGCACGCCAGCTTCACCCTCCGCGAGGCCGGCTACGACACGGTGATGGTCAACTGCAACCCGGAGACGGTCTCGACCGACTACGACACGAGCAGCCGGCTCTACTTCGAGCCGCTGACCCTCGAGGACGTGCTCGAGGTGATCCACGCCGAGGCCGAGGCCGGGCCGATCGCCGGGGTGATCGTCCAGCTCGGCGGCCAGACCCCGCTCGGGCTGGCGCGCGACCTCAAGGCCGCGGGTGTCCCGGTCGTCGGCACGACGCCGGAGGCGATCGACCTCGCGGAGGACCGGGGCCACTTCGGCCGGGTCCTGGCCGAGGCGGACCTCAACGCGCCCAAGCACGGCACGGCCTTCAGCGCCCAGGAGGCCGTCGAGATCGCCCGCGGGATCGGCTACCCGGTCCTCGTGCGTCCCTCCTACGTGCTCGGCGGTCGGGGCATGGAGATCGTCTACGACGACGCCACCCTCTCCGAGTACGTCACCCGGGCGGCCGTGGCCAGCCCGGAGCACCCGATCCTGATCGACCGCTTCCTCGACGATGCCGTCGAGATCGACGTCGACGCCCTCTACGACGGGCAGGAGATGTACCTCGGCGGGATCATGGAGCACATCGAGGAGGCCGGCATCCACTCCGGTGACTCCAGCTGCACGCTGCCGCCGGCGACGCTCGGTGAGAGCGAGCTGCAGCGAGTGCGGGAGGCCACCCGGGCTCTCGCCGAGGGCATCGGGGTGCGGGGCCTGATGAACGTGCAGTTCGCACTCGCCCAGGACGTCCTCTACGTCCTCGAGGCCAACCCGCGTGCCTCGCGCACCGTGCCCTTCGTCGCCAAGGCGACCGGGGTGCCGCTCGCCAAGGCCGCGGCCCGGGTCATGCTCGGGGCGACCATCGCCGAGCTCAAGGACGAGGGCATGCTGCCGCGTGACGCCGATGGGGGCTCGATGCCCGCGCACGCGCCGATGTCAGTCAAGGAGGCGGTCCTGCCCTTCCAGCGCTTCCGTACCAAGGAGGGCGAGGTCGTCGACTCCCTGCTCGGCCCGGAGATGCGCTCGACCGGCGAGGTGATGGGCGTCGACGCCACCCTCGGTGCCGCCTTCGCCAAGAGCCAGCTCGGTGCGGTCCGGGGCGGACTGCCGACCTCGGGCACCGTCTTCGTCTCGGTGGCCAACCGGGACAAGCGGGCCATGATCTTCCCGATCAAGCGCCTCGCCGACCTGGGCTTCACGATCCTCGCCACGACCGGCACCGCGGAGGTGCTGCGCCGCAACGGGATCGACTCGGAGGTCGTCACGAAGCGCTCCGAGCGCGTCGAGGGGGAGGCGAGCATCGTCGAGCGGATCCTCGCGGGCTCGGTGGACCTGGTCTTCAACACCCCCTCGGGTCAGGACGCCCGCGCCGACGGGTACGCGATCCGCGCGGCGACGACCGCGATGGACAAGCCGATCGTCACCACCGTCCAGGAGCTCGGGGCGGCCGTGCAGGCCATCGAGTCCCGTCGGGACGGCGAGCTGCAGGTCAAGCCGCTGCAGGAGCACGCACGCGACCTGGACCTCTACGGGGTCGGTCGGTGAGCACCGTCGCCGCACGGGAGGGCGCCGGGGTCGTCGAGGTCGAGGCGGAGGTCCTCGCCAACACGGCGGCCGGCGACTACCGCCGGCTGCTCCTGGCGACCCCGGGCCTGGCGGAGCTCGCGGAGCCGGGCCAGTTCGTGGCACTGTCCGTCGGCGACGGGACGAGCTCGATGCTGCTGCGTCGCAGCTTCTCGATCCACCGGGTCGACGTCGGGGCCGGGACCACCGAGATCGTCGTGGCCGTCCAGGGGGAGGGCACCCGGGTCCTCACCGGACTGCAGCCGGGGGAGACGGTCTCGGTCATCGGCCCGCTCGGGCGCGGCTTCACCGCGCCCGAGCAGCCCGGGGCCTGCGTGCTCGTCGGTGGCGGGTACGGCTCGGCACCGCTCTTCTGGCTGGCCGAGCAGCTGCTCGAGCGCGGGTGCACCGTGCACCTCGTGCTCGGCGCGGCGACGCGGGGGCGTCTCTTCGGCCTCGAGGAGGCCGAGCGGCTCGGCTGCGAGGTCGTCGTCACGACCGACGACGGCTCGGCGGGCCGGCGCGGCTGGGTCTCGGACGTGCTGCCCGAACTCATCGAACGGGTCGGGGCCGTGTCCGTCCAGGGCTGCGGTCCGATGGGGATGCTGGAGTCGATCTCGCGGATCGCCGCCGAGCACGGCGTCCCCGCCCAGGTCGGTGTCGAGGAGGCCATGGCCTGCGGCGTCGGCCTCTGCATGACCTGCGTGCTGCCGGTGCGTGACGCCGGCGGCACCACGTCGATGGTCCGCAGCTGCGTGGACGGGCCCGTCCTGGACGGCGGCCGGGTGCGCTGGGACGCCTTCTCCGACGGCCGGTGCGAGGTCCCCTCGGACGCCGTCGGTGCGCCGAAGGGAGCCGCCTGATGACTGCCGCGTCCGGGGCCGGCCCCGACATGTCCGTCGACCTCGCCGGGACGGTGCTCCCCAACCCGATGATGACCGCCAGCGGCTGCGCCGCGAGCGGGCGGGAGATGCACCGCTTCATCGACATCACCGAGCTCGGGGCCTTCGTCACCAAGTCGGTCAAGGCCGACCCCGTCTCCGGGCGGGGCACCCCGCGGATGGCCGAGACGCCCTCGGGGATGCTCAACTCGATCGGGCTCCAGGGGCCGGGCGTGGCCGCCTTCGTCGAGCACGACCTCGCCTGGCTGCACTCGATCGGCGCCCGGGTGGTCGTCTCCGTCGCGGGCAACACCGCCGAGGAGTTCGCGCACGTGACCCGCACGGTGCTGGAGGGCGAGCACCGTGCCGCGGTCGCGGCGATCGAGGTCAACATCTCCTGCCCCAACGTCGCCAACCGCGGCCTCGTCTTCGCGTGCGACCCGTCGGGGGCCCGCGACGTCGTCGCCGGGGTGCGCGAGGTGGTCCCGGAGGACGCCGGGGTGCCGCTGCTGGCCAAGCTCAGCCCCGATGTCACCGACATCGTCGAGATCGCCGGAGTCGTGCTCGAGGCCGGGGCCGATGCCCTGACGATGATCAACACCACCCTCGGGGTCGCGATCGACACCGACCGGCTGCGACCGCACTTGGCGGCCGCCACCGGCGGCCTGTCCGGGCCGGCCGTGCGGCCGATGGCGGTGCGCGCGATCTGGCAGGTGGTCGGCGCCATGCGGGCCGGCCGGCTGCCCCGGGTCCCCGTCGTCGGTGTCGGGGGCGTGCGCCACGGCCGGGACGCGCTCGAGCTGATCGCGGCCGGGGCGAGCGCGATCCAGGTCGGCACGGCCGCCTTCAACGACCCGACCGCGCCGTCGCGTGTCGGCCGGGAGCTCGAGCAGCTCGTGGCCGAGCGTGGCTTCGACCGCCTCGCCGACGTCGTCGGCATCGCCCACGAGAGGTTCACGTCATGACGCCCGGCAGTTCCTTCGGCACCAGGCTGCGGGCCGCGATGGACGAGCACGGCCCGCTGTGCGTGGGCATCGACCCGCACCGCGGCCTGCTCGAGTCCTGGGGCCTGGGCCACGACCTCGCGGGGCTCGAGCGCTTCACGATGACCTGCGTGGAGGCCTTCGGGGGAGCGGTCGCGGCCGTGAAGCCGCAGTCGGCCTTCTTCGAGGTCTTCGGCGCGAAGGGAATCGCGGTCCTCGAGCGGGCCCTCGCCGAGCTGCGCGCGGCCGGTACCCTCACCGTGCTCGACGTCAAGCGCGGTGACATCGGCACCACGGTCGACGCCTACGGAGCGGCCTTCCTCGGCGAGGACGCACCCACGGCCGCCGATGCCATCACCCTGAGCCCCTACCTCGGCTACGAGTCGCTGAGACCGGCGATCGACCTCGCGCACGCCAATGACCGCGGCGTCTTCGTCCTCGCCCTCACCTCCAACCCCGAGGGCGGGCAGGTCCAGCACGCCCGTCTGCCCGACGGGCGCTCCGTCGCCGGTGCCGTCGCGGACGGTGCGGCCGGCGACAACGCGACCGCCCGCGAGGCCGGCCGGCTCGGCAGCGTCGGGCTCGTCGTCGGAGCCACGGTCGGGGACGCCGTCCACGACCTCGGCGTCGACCTCTCGGCCATGGCCGGCCCGATCCTCGCCCCGGGCCTCGGCGCGCAGGGCGCCACGGCCGCCGACGTGCGCCACGTCTTCGCCGGGGCGCTGCCCCAGGTCCTCGCCAGCAGCAGCCGCGACGTGCTCCGCGCGGGCCCTGACGTCCGGGCGCTGCGCGACCGGGCCGCGGCGGTCGCGGCCGAGGTCGCCGCCATCACCACCTCATGAGAAGGTGAGGTCCACCCCCTTCGCCGACCCCCGGGAGAAGCCGTGCCCCTACCCCCGCTCACTCCGGAGCAGCGTGCCGAGGCCCTCGCGAAGGCCGGCGCCGCCCGTCGGGAGCGGGCACGCGTGCGGGCCGACCTCAAGGCCGGAGTACTCGCGCTGCGGGAGGTCATCGAGGGCCGCGCCCAGGAGGAGGCCATCGCGAAGATGAAGGTGCTCTCCCTCATCGAGGCGCTGCCCGGCATCGGTCCGGTGCGCGCCGAGCAGGTCATGGACGACCTCGGCATCGCCCGGTCCCGGCGGATCCGTGGGCTGGGCCAGCACCAGAGCGCCGCCCTCGTCGCGAGGTTCGAAGGAGCATGAGCACGCCACGCCTGACCGTCCTCGCCGGACCCACCGCCGTCGGCAAGGGGACCGTCGCCGCCTGGATCCGGGAGCACCACCCCGAGGTGTGGCTCTCGGTCTCCGCGACGACCCGCCGCCCCCGGCCGGGGGAGGTCGACGGGGTCCACTACCACTTCATCTCGGGCGAGGACTTCGCCGACATGGTGCGAAGGGGGGAGATGCTCGAGTGGGCCGTCGTGCACGGGCGCGCCTCGTACGGCACCCCCCGACGCCCGGTGGAGGAGGCCCTCGAGCAGGGCATGCTCCCCCTGCTGGAGATCGACCTGCAGGGTGCCCGGCAGGTGCGGGCCTCGATGCCCGAGGCCCGGTTCGTCTTCCTCGAACCCCCGTCCTGGGAGGAGCTGGAGCACCGGCTCGAGGGACGGGGCACCGAGACCGAGGAGGAGCGGGCGGTGCGCCTGGAGACCGCGAAGGTCGAGCTCGCGGCCCGCGACGAGTTCGACGTGGTCATCGTCAACGACGACATTCGTCGCGCGGCGGAGGAACTCGTATCATGGATGGGATCCCACTGACCCCGACCAGAAGGACCACCTCGACGTGTCCGGCACCAAGGCCAACCCCATCGGCATCACCAACCCGCCCATCGACGACCTGCTGACCAAGGCCGACAGCAAGTACGCCCTCGTCATCTACGGCGCGAAGCGGGCCCGGCAGATCAACGCCTACTACTCCCAGCTCCAGGAGGGCCTGCTGGAGTACATCGGCCCGCTGGTGGACGCGCAGGTGCACGACAAGCCGATGTCCATCGCGCTGCGCGAGATCAACGAGGGGCTGCTGACCAAGAACGCGATCGACCCCGCGGCCCGCGTCGCGCCGGTCCCGGCCGCGAACGAGCCGGTCCTGCCCGACGAGACCGGGGCGGACGAGCAGCCCACCTCCGAGCAGTCCTGAGCCGGTAGGCACCGTGCGGGTCGTCCTCGGCGTGGGCGGTGGCATCGCCGCCTACAAGTCGGCGCTGCTGCTGCGCCTCTTCAGCGAGAGTGGGCACGACGTCACCGTCGTGCCCACGGACGCGGCCCTGGAGTTCGTCGGTGCCCCCACGTGGGAGGCGCTCTCAGGGGGCGCCGTCCAGACCGACGTCTGGAGCAACATCACCGACGTCCCGCACGTGCGGATCGGCCAGGAGGCGGATCTCGTCGTCGTCGCCCCCGCGACCGCCGACCTGCTGGCCAAGGCCGCCCACGGACTGGCCGGGGACCTGCTGACCAACGTGCTCCTCACGGCCCGCTGCCCGGTCGTCATGGCACCGGCCATGCACACCGAGATGTGGGAGCACCCGGCGACCCGCGCCAACGTCGCCACCCTGCGCGAGCGGGGCGTGCACATCATCGAGCCCGCATCCGGCCGCCTCACCGGCGCCGACACCGGCCCCGGCCGGCTGCCCGACCCCGAGACCATCCACGAGGCCGCGCTCGCCGTCGTCGACGGCGCCGTGACCGCGGACCTCTCCGGCACCCGGGTGCTCGTCTCCACCGGCGGCACCCGCGAGCCGCTGGACCCGGTGCGCTATCTGGGCAACCGCTCCTCGGGCAAGCAGGGCGTCGCCCTGGCCGAGGCCGCGGCCTCCCGCGGGGCCACCGTCACCCTCGTCGCGGCCAACGTGGACCTGCCCGTCGCTCCCGGTATCGAGGTCGTGCCGGTCCAGACCGCGCTCGAGCTACAGCAGGAGATGGACGCCCGGGCCGAGGACCACGACGTCGTCGTCATGGTCGCCGCCGTCGCGGACTTCCGCCCGGCCGACTACGCCGAGAGCAAGATCAAGAAGACCCACGACCCGGCGGACCCCGACGCGGCGCCATCGATCCGGCTCGTGCGCAACCCGGACATCCTCGCCGGCCTCGTCGCCGCGCGGCGCGAGGCGCAGCGACCGACGATCGTCGGCTTCGCCGCCGAGACCGGTGACAGCAGCGGCTCGGTGCTCGAGCACGCCCGGGCCAAGCTCGAGCGCAAGGGCTGCGACCTGCTCGTGGTCAACGAGGTCGGGCGGGACAAGACCTTCGGCCGCGACGAGACGACCGTGAGCGTCCTGCGCCGCGACGGCGGGGAGCCGGTCGAGATCGGTCCGGCGAGCAAGCGGGTCGTCTCCGAGGGCATCTGGGACGCCGTGCTGGACAGTCTCCGGACGCGCTGAACCCGGGCCCTAGACTCAGGGGACCGCCCGCCCGAGCGGCGTTGGCCGCCAATGACGATGGGAGCACTGCGTGACCGGACGACTCTTCACCTCCGAGTCGGTGACCGAGGGTCACCCTGACAAGATCTGCGACCAGATCTCGGACTCGATCCTCGATGCGATGCTCGAGAGCGACCCCCGCAGTCGGGTGGCCGTCGAGACGATGGTCACGACCGGCCTGGTCCACATCGCCGGTGAGGTCACGACCGAGGCCTACGTCGAGATCCCGCACCTCGTGCGGGACGTCATCGCCGAGCGCGTCGGGTACGACTCCTCCGAGAAGGGCTTCGACGGGCGCTCCTGCGGGGTCGAGGTATCCATCGGGCAGCAGAGCCCGGACATCGCCCAGGGCGTGGACACCGCCTACGAGAACCGCACCGGCGGGGTGGACCCCAAGGACAAGCAGGGCGCGGGCGACCAGGGCCTGATGTTCGGCTACGCCTGCGAGGACACCCCGGAGCTGATGCCGCTGCCGATCTCGTTGGCCCACCGCCTCGCGGAGCGGCTGACCCAGGTGCGCAAGTCCGGCGAGCTGGACTACCTGCGCCCCGACGGCAAGACCCAGGTGACCATCGACTACGACGGTGACGACGCCGTGCGTCTCGACACCGTGGTCCTGTCCACGCAGCACTCCGCCGAGGTCGACCACGAGCGGCAGCTGCCCGCGGACATCCGCAGCCACGTGCTGGACCCGGTCATGGCCGAGCTGATGGACTCCGGCGTCCGGCTGGACACCAGCGACTACCGCACGCTCATCAACCCGACCGGCAAGTTCGTCATCGGCGGCCCCATGGGCGACGCCGGCCTGACCGGCCGGAAGATCATCGTCGACACCTACGGCGGCATGGCCCGTCACGGTGGTGGTGCCTTCTCCGGCAAGGACCCCTCGAAGGTCGACCGCTCCGCCGCCTACGCCACGCGCTGGGTCGCCAAGAACGTCGTCGCCGCCGGTCTCGCCGGTCGCTGCGAGGTCCAGGTCGCCTACGCCATCGGCGCCGCCCAGCCCGTCGGCCTCTACATCGAGACCTTCGGGACCGAGAAGGTCGCGGTGGAGAAGATCCAGCGGGCCGTGGACAGCGTCTTCGACCTGCGCCCGCTCGCCATCGTCGAGGACCTGGACCTGCTCCGGCCGATCTACGCGCCGACGGCCGCCTACGGCCACTTCGGTCGCAGCTCGGCCCCCGGGTACGACAACCCCTTCCCGTGGGAGCGCACCGACCGGGTCGAGGAGCTGCAGACCGCAGTCCGCTGAGCACCGACCGTCGGAGGGGACCTGTCACCCCTGCCGGTTAGGTTGGGCCCGTGCCACCGTCCCAGCCCGTCGCCCGGGTCCTCGTCGACACGGGACTGGTCCACCTGGACCGTCCCTTCGAGTACCTCGTGCCCGAGGAGCTGGACGAGGCGGCACGCCCCGGCGTGCGGGTCAGGGTGCGCTTCGCCGGTCGTGACCGGCCCGGCTACCTGATCGAGCGGGCCGGGGAGCCGGAGCACTCCGGCAAGCTGGCCGGTCTGCGCACGGTCGTCTCCGAGGAGCCGGTCCTCACCCCGTCCGTCCTCGAGCTGGCGAGGCGCATCGCCGGGGAGCAGGCGGGCACCGTCATGGACGTGCTGCGTCTGGCGATCCCCCCGCGGCACGCCCGCGCCGAGAAGGCGCTGCCCGCGGACCCACCGGAGGAGGCCGGGGCACCCCCTTCGAGCCCGGAGGTGCCGACGGTCTGGTCCGGTTACCGGGCCGGCGCCGCGTGGTGGTCCCGGGTGGCGAAGGGGGAGTCCCCCCGCGCCGCGTGGCTGGCGGCGCCGTCACGGCCACCGGAGGAGGACTGGCCGAGGGCGCTGGCCGAGGCCGCCCGCGCAGCCCTGGCCTCCGGTCGGGGGAGCGTGCTCGTCGTCCCCGACCAGCGCGACGTCGCCCGCGTCGACGCCGAGCTGACCACGCTGCTCGGCGCCGGCCAGCACGTGCGGCTCACCGCCGACCAGGGGCCGCAGGCCCGCTACACCGCATGGCTGAAGGTGCTGCGCGGGCACGTGCGGGTCGTCCTCGGCACGCGCGCGGCGGCCTACGCGCCCGTCCACGACCTCGGTCTCGTCGCCTGGTGGGACGACGGCGACGACTCGCACACCGAGCCGCGAGCGCCCTACCCCCACGTGCGCGACGTGCTCACCGCCCGCGCCGACCTCGAGGGGGCCGCGCTGCTCGCGGGCGGCCTGACGGTCTCCACCGACGTCGCCGCCCTCGTGTCCGCCGGTGGCGTGCACCCGGTCGGGGGCGCGGTCCCGCGGCCGGACGCACCGCGGGTGCTCGTCGCGGGGGAGGGCGCCGAGCTCGAGCGCGACGGTCCCGGCGCCCGCGCACACATCCCGTCATCGGCCCACCGGGCCGCCAGCAAGGCCCTCGCCGAGGGGCCGGTGCTCCTCCAGGTGCCCCGCCGCGGGTACCTGCCCGCCATGTCCTGCGCGACCTGCCGTCGCCCGGCCCGGTGCCCGGAGTGCAGCGGTCCGCTGGCGCTGGCCGGCCCCTCCGGACCGCCGCAGTGCCGGTGGTGCGGGCGGGCGCCCGAGGGCTTCGTCTGCCCCGAGTGCAACGGCACCCGGCTGCGCGCGGGCATCATCGGGGCCCGCCGGACCGCGGAGGAGATCGGTCGCTCCTTCCCCGGGGTCCCGGTGCTGACCTCCGGTGCCGGCGAGGTGCTCGAGGAGGTCGGGCCCGACCCGGCGATCGTCGTGGCCACGCCCGGCGCCGAGCCCGTCGCCGAAGGGGGCTACACCGCGGTCCTGCTGCTCGACGCCTGGGCGAGCCTCGACCGGCCCGACCTGCGGGCGGGGGAGGAGGCCGTGCGGCGCTGGTTCGCGGCCGCGGCGCTGGCGCGGTCCTGGCGCGATGGGGGAGTGGTCGTGCTCTGTGGCGCGCCGACCCACGCCACGATCCCGGCCGTGGAGGCACTGGTGCGCTGGGACCCGCAGTGGTTCGCCGGTCGGGAGCTGGCCGAGCGGGCCGAGCTGTCGCTTCCGCCGACGAGGTGGACGGCTGAGGTCGTCGCCCACCGCAAGCGCGTCGAGGCCGTCGAAGACGCTGTGCGGTCGGTCGCCGTTACGTCCGCGGTGCTCGGTCCGCTGCCCGTCGCGGGGGCGGAGGAGAAGCGTCGGCTCGTCGTCACCGCGCCCTTCGCCGACGGTCCACTCATCGCCGGCGCGCTCAAGGACCTCCGGGCGGGGGAGAGCGGCCGCAAGGAGGCCGACCTGACCGCGGTGAAGGTGGGCCGTCTCGGCGCGGTGTAGACGCGGAAAGGGGCCACCCCGCGCGTGCTGCGCCAGATGGCCCCTCCGGGTGGGTGACGGATGCGTCAGTTGAACTCCGAGCCGACGTGGTAGCGCTTGATCCGGTGCAACGTGTTGCGGTCGGTGTGGTGCATCTCCTTGCCCGTCGCCTTCAGGCTCAGGACGAGGTCGGAGGTGTAGCTGAAGGTGCCGTCGTCGTTGAACGTGAAGACCGTCTCCAGGGACTTGGCCTCCGCGCGCTCGAGCAGGTACTTGTTCTGGCAGAAGCCGTAGCAGGGGTCCCCGGGCATCGAGTTGAAATGTAGTTCGGTGTCGCGCTCGCCGGCGTCGCTGCCGGCGAGGATCGCCAGACCACGAGGCACGGCGAAGGTGCGGATCACCTGGCCATTGGCCTTGTCCCACATGATGTAGCCGACCTCGTCGTGGAAGGGGTTCATCGCCTCCTCACCATGGCGCCAGGCCGTCATCTGGTAGGTGACGCCCTCGAGGCGCTGGTCGCCGTTCTCGTGGAGCGGGATCGGCTTGAACCACGCCTTCTCGAAGTAGCTGGTGTCGCTCGTCTCGTCGTCGCGGTTGTGGTACGAGGTGTCGACTCCGACATCGCCCTCCCACTCGCCGACCAACGGGGTCAACGGGCCCAGACGCTGAGGACCTCTGATGCTGCTCACGGCAATTCTCCTTCGTCGTTGAAGTCGGCTCGAGGCCGATGTTTCGGACATTACACCGGCCCGGGAGAGGGTGGGAGGGCGCGCAATCTAGACTCTCGCGGGTGCGACTGCTCTTTGCCGGGACCCCCGAGGTCGCCGTCCCCTCCCTGCGTGCCCTGCTGGACTCCGAGCACGAGGTGGTCGGCGTCGTCACCAGGCCGGACGCGAAGGTGGGCCGCGGCCGCCGCCTCACGCCCTCACCCGTGCGGGTGGCCGCCGAGGAGGCCGGACTGCCGGTGCTGACCCCGGCGAGCGCGAAGGACCCCGACTTCGTGGCCGAGCTGACCGAGCTCGCCCCCGACTGCTGCGCAGTCGTCGCCTACGGCGCGCTGCTGCCGCCGCAGGTGCTGGCGGTCCCGGAGCACGGCTGGATCAACCTGCACTTCTCGCTGCTGCCCGCCTGGCGCGGGGCGGCCCCCGTGCAGTGGGCCCTCATGGCCGGCGACGAGATCACCGGCGCGAGCACCTTCCGCATCGAGGAGGGCCTGGACACCGGGCCGGTCCTCGGGTCGATGACCGAGCGGATCCGGCC
>CAYLUX010000015.1:0-13216 GCA_964386935.1 uncultured Janibacter sp. | reverse complement strand
AGGAGGGCCTGGACACCGGGCCGGTCCTCGGGTCGATGACCGAGCGGATCCGGCCGGAGGACACCGCCGGGACCCTGCTGGAGCGGCTTGCGGAAGCCGGGGCGCCGCTGCTCGTGGCCACCATGGACGGGATCGCCTCGGGTGAGCTCGAGGCGCGGCCCCAGCCCGCCGACGGGGTCAGCCACGCACCGAAGCTGACGGTGGACGGCGCGCGGGTGCGCTTCGGCCTGCCGGCGGCGGCGGTCGACCGGCACATCCGGGGCGCCACCCCCTCGCCGGGGGCGTGGAGCACCTTCCGCGGGGAACGGCTGAAGGTCGGGCCGGTCACGGTCACCGACGAGACGCTCGCGCCGGGTCTCATCGAGGCCCGCAAGCGCGAGGTGCTCGTCGGGACCGCCGACCACGCGGTCCGGCTGGGCGAGGTCACCCCGCTCGGCAAGAAGCCGATGGCCGCCGCGGACTGGGCCCGCGGGGTGCGCATCGGCGAGGACGAGCACCTTGGTGAGGAGACCGCATGAGCCAGGAGCGACGAGGCGGCCACCGCGGCACGGACCGTGGTGGGAGGCGCGGCGTGGGACGCGGCGGTCGGAGCGGGCCCCGGCAGCGGTCCGCCACCGCACCCTCACAGCGATCCCGCGGCGGCGACCCGGCGCGCACGACCGCCCACCGGGTGCTCCGGGCCGTCGCCGACGGCGCCTACGCCAACCTCGAGCTGCCCGGCCAGCTCCGGCGAGCCCGGCTGCGGGGGCGCGATGCCGCCTTCGCCACGGAGCTGACCTACGGGACGCTGCGGATGCAGGGCTTCTACGACGCGGTCATCGCCGCCGCCGCGGACCGACCGGTCAAGCGACTCGACGGCTCCGTGCTCGACGTGCTGCGGCTCGGTGTGCACCAGATGCTCGGCATGCGGGTGCCCGCCCACGCCGCCGCCGACCAGAGCGTCGCGCTCACCCGCGCCGTCGCCGGGCAGGGCGCGGCCGGACTCGTCAACGCCGTGCTCCACCGGGTGGGGGAGCGCAGCCGCACCGAGTGGGAGGAGAGCGTCGTCCCCGCCGACCCGGTGACGCGGCGGCTCGCGGTGCTCCGCTCGCACCCGGAGTGGGTGGTCAAGGCCCTGCGCCAGGCGCTCATCGGGCACGGCGTCGCGACGAAGGAGGACATCGACGAGGTCCTCGACCAGCTGCTCATCGCCCACAACGAACCCGCTCCCGTTGCGCTCGTCGCCCGCCCCGGACTGTCCGACGTCGAGGAGCTGACCGCCGCCGGTGCCACCGCTGGCCGGTGGTCACCCGTCGCGGCGGAGCTGCCGGGTGGCGACCCCGGAGCCATCGACGCCGTCCGCGAGGGACGCGCCGCCGTCCAGGACGAAGGGAGCCAGCTGCTGGCCCTGGCGCTCGCCGCCGTCCCGGTCGAGGGCGGCGGCGAAGGGGGAGCGCAGCGGTGGCTGGACATGTGCGCCGGACCCGGCGGCAAGGCCGGACTGCTCGCTGCCCTCGCGCTGCAGCAGGGGGCCGACCTCGTCGCCAACGAGGTCAGCGAGCAGCGCAGCGACCTGGTGCGCAGCACCCTTCGCCCCGCGCTGGAGGCGGCGGCCGGTGCCGGACGCACCCTGGAGGTGCGCACCGGGGACGGCCGCGAGATCGGTGGGGATGAGTCGGAGGCCTACGACCGGGTCCTCGTCGACGCCCCGTGCACCGGGCTCGGCGCCCTGCGGCGTCGGCCCGATGCGCGCTGGCGCCGACAGCCCGATGACCTCGTCGGCCTCGGACCGCTGCAGCGGGAGCTCCTCGGCAGCGCCATCGAGGCCACCCGACCCGGCGGCGTCATCGCCTACGCCACGTGCAGCCCGCACCTGTCGGAGACGACCTTCGTCGTCTCGGACGTGACCCGGAAGCGCTCCGACGTCGAGGTCCTCGACGCCCGCGAGGTCCTCTCCGGGGTCACCGACGGCCGGCTCGCCGCGGACTCCCTCGGGACCGGCCCGCACGCGCAGCTGTGGCCGCACCGGCACGGCACCGACGGGATGTTCCTCGCCCTCCTGCGCAAGCTGCCCTGACCCTGATCCACCCCGACCAAGGAACCCACGTGCAGATCTCACCGAGCATCCTCTCCGCCGACTTCGCCAACCTGGAGTCCGAGCTGGGCGCGATCAGCAACGCCGACTGGGCGCACGTCGACGTCATGGACGCCCACTTCGTGCCCAACCTCACGCTCGGCCTGCCGATCGTGGAGTCGCTCCTTCGGGTCAGCCCGATCCCGATCGACTGCCACCTGATGATCGAGGACCCCGACCGGTGGGCGCCGCCCTACGCCGAGGCCGGGGCGAAGAGCGTCACCTTCCACATCGAGGCCGCGAAGGACCCGGTCACCCTGGCCCGCGACATCCGCGCCCAGGGCGCCCGGGCGAGCATGGCCATCAAGCCGGGGACCCCCTTCGCCCCCTACGAGGAGCTGCTCCCCGAGGTGGACATGGTGCTCGTCATGACCGTGGAGCCGGGCTTCGGCGGGCAGTCCTTCATGGCCGACCAGATGCCCAAGGTCGAGCAGGTCCGCGAGGCCGTGAAGAAGCACGGCGGTGACATCTGGGTCCAGGTCGACGGCGGGGTCTCGGCGAAGACCATCGAGCAGTGCGCCGAGGCCGGTGCGGACGTCTTCGTCGCCGGGTCCGCGGTCTACGGGGCCGAGTCGGCGGCCACCGCCGTCGACGAGCTGCGCGAGCTGGCCCTGCGCCACCGCCACTGACCACCGGGGCGTGTGCCACCTCACGGCACCACGAGATTGCCGGAGGCATGCCCCCTTCGCACAATGGAAGGGCACGTGCCACGTGACGCGGTGAAATTCCGCACCGGCGGTGAGAGCCCGCGACCCGGCCGCCCGAGGGCGGCCGGTGGACTCCGGTCAGGACCCCGGGGCCGACGGTGACAGTCCGGACGAGAGCGGCACGCGCGGATCGGACCACGCATGTCCATCATCGAATGGATCTACTCGACCGGCACCGACATCGCCGGCTACCGGCTCTCCCTCATGGAGGTCATCGGGATCGGCTTCGGCCTCGCCTGTGCGATCGGGGGGATGCTCCGGCGCGTCTGGGCCTGGCCCATCGGCATCGTCGGCAACGCGATCCTCTTCTTCGTCTACATCGGCGTGACGATGGGGGTCGACGACAAGGCGCCGCTCTTCGGGCAGTCCGCCCGCCAGATCTTCTTCATCATCACATCCGTCTACGGCTGGTGGCGCTGGCGCCAGGCGAGGGCGGCCCGCCACCCGGGTGCCGAGCACGCCATCACCCCGCGCTGGGCCAGCTGGGCCGAGCGCGCCGGGCTGGCCGTGACGATGCTCCTCGGCGTCGCGGTCGTGCAGCAGGTCTTCACGATGCTCGGCGCCGGGTGGCCCGCGCCGCGCTGGTACCACGTCGCCGACGCCTGGATCTTTATGGGCAGCCTCCTCGCGACCTACGCCATGGCACGCGGCTGGAACGAGTTCTGGCTCGTGTGGATCGGTGTCGACCTCGTCGGCGTCCCGCTGCTGTGGCACAGCGGATACCTGCCGACCGCCGTCCTCTACGCGGTGTACGCGGGCTTCGTCATCTCGGGCTTCTTCGTGTGGCTGCACGCCACCGCGTCGGAGCGTCCGGAGGCTGAACCCGCGGACGTGCCCGGGGCCGTCGCGAACTAGGCTGGGGCACCGTGAAGACCTTCGAGACCCTGTTCGATGAGCTGACGCACAAGGCCGCGACCCGGCCCGAGGGCTCCGGCACCGTCGCCGAGCTCGACGCGGGGACCCATGCCATCGGCAAGAAGGTCGTCGAGGAGGCCGCAGAGGTCTGGATGGCGGCCGAGTACCAGAGCAAGGAGGAGCTGGCCGAGGAGATCAGCCAGCTGCTCTACCACCTGCAGGTGATGATGATCGACCGGGGCCTGGACCTCGACGACGTCTACACCCACCTCTGAGAGGACTTCCGTGCGCGTCGCCGTACCCAACAAGGGATCACTGTCCGAACCCGCCGTCGAGATGCTCCGCGAGGCCGGCTACCGGGTCCGCCGGGACAGCAAGGAGCTCATCGTCGCCGACCCGGTCCACGGGATCGAGTTCTTCTACCTGCGCCCACGCGACGTCGCCGTGTACGTCGGCAAGGGCCGCGTGGACGCCGGGATCACCGGCCGGGACCTGCTGCTGGACTCCGGGTCCGCGGCGAGCGAGGTCATGGGGCTGGGCTTCGCCGGCTCGACCTTCCGCTTCGCCGCCCGGCCGGGTGAGGTCACCGACGTGACCGACCTGCAGGGCAAGCGGGTGGCCACCTCCTACTCCGGCCTGGTCCGTGACCACCTCGCGGCGAAGGGGGTGGACGCCGAGGTCGTGCACCTGGACGGCGCCGTCGAGACGGCCATCACCCTCGGGGTCGCCGACGCCATCGCCGACGTCGTCGAGACGGGCACGACGCTGCGCCAGCAGGGCCTGGAGATCTTCGGCGAGCCGATCCTGCGCAGCGAGGCCGTGCTCATCCGCCGCAGCGACGCCAGCGAGTCCGGCCTGGACGTGCTGCACCGCCGGCTGACCGGCGTCGTCACCGCCCGCGGCTGGGTGATGCTCGACTACGACTGCCACATCGACCAGCTCGAGGAGGCCGTGCGCCTCACCCCGGGGCTGGAGTCGCCGACCGTGAGCGGGCTGCACGACGAGCAGTGGTGCGCGGTGCGATCCATGGTCCCGCGGAGCCGGACCAACGGGGTCATGGACGAGCTGTACGACCTCGGCGCGCGCGGGATCCTCGTCACCGAGATCAGCGCCTGCCGGCTGTGACGGGACCCGACCGCGCCGCCGCGCCCGTCTTCCGGCCGGTGCGCGGCACCTGGATCGCCGGCGTCCTCGGGGTCGCGGTGACCATCGGCGGCATCGCGCTGGCGGTGGCACTGCCCGGCGACCAGTTCGGGATCATGGACCGCCTCATCGCGGGCGGCATCGGCGTCGCGGCGGGGATCTTCCTCTCCCGCTACGCGACGATCCACGCCCGGCCGCAGGCGGACGGGCTCTGGGTGCGCAACCTCGGCCCCGGCGAGCTCGTCCCGTGGGAGCACATCGAGGCGATCCGCTTCTCCCAGGGGATGCCCTTCCCGCGGCTGGACCTGAGCGACGGGATGGACATGACACTCATGGCGATCCAGCGCTCGGACGGGGAGCGCTCGGTGGAGGAGGCCCAGCGGCTGGCCGATCTCGTCGGTTGCTGACCCCTCCCACCTAGGGACCTATGACCAGGTGGGCTCGCTCGATCGTGCGGTCGCTGGTGAAGAGGCGCTCCTCCTGAGCGGCCCACCGGTCCCACTGCCGGGCGAAGACCTCACCGTCGCGCGCCAGGGCCCGCTCCTTGCGCTCCGCTGCGTCCAGCTCCAGCCAGACCCGCGTGCCGGCGTAGCGCCCCGCCTCGCCGACGGAGGCCCCGCAGCCCTCGACCACGAGCCGAGCGGGAGTGCCGAGCGGGATGACCGGCCCGGGACGATCGAGCGACCAGTCCCACGTGGGGACCTCGGCCGCCTCACCGCGGGAGAGCGGGTGCAGGACGTGCTCCACGAGCAGCGGCACCGCCCCGGCGAGTCCGTCCCAGCCCTGGTAGATCGAGTCCATCGAGACGAGCTCGGCCCCCCAACCAGCGGCCACCTCGCGCCCGAGGGAGGTCTTGCCGGCGCCGCTGCGGCCGTCGATGGCGACGACGCGCACCGGGCCGCACGAGGGCTCGGCGCGCTCGGCGTGGGCGAGGACCTGCTGCAGCGGGGACACCGGGGAGACCCTAGCGGCCGCGGGATAGGCTGCCCGCGTGTCTGTCGCCGTACGAGTCATCCCCTGCCTCGACGTGGACGCCGGTCGCGTCGTCAAGGGCGTCAACTTCGAGAACCTCCGCGACGCGGGGGACCCGGTCGAGCTGGCCCGCCGCTACGGGCAGGCGGGTGCCGACGAGCTGACCTTCCTGGACATCACGGCGAGCAGCGGTGACCGCAGCACCACCTACGAGATCGTCACCCGCACCGCGGAGGAGGTCTTCATCCCGCTCACCGTCGGCGGGGGAGTGCGCACCGTGGACGACGTGGACCGGTTGCTGCGCAGCGGCGCCGACAAGGTCGGGGTCAACACCGCGGCCATCGCGCGTCCCGAGCTGATCAGCGAGGTCGCCGACCGCTTCGGCGCCCAGGTGCTCGTCCTCTCCGCGGACGTGCGCCGTCGGCGCGGCGAGGACGGCTCACCCGTCGGGGGATTCGAGGTGACCACCCACGGTGGCCGGCGGGGCACCGGGATCGACGCCCTCGAGTGGTGCGCCCGGGCCGCGGAGCTGGGCGCCGGGGAGATCCTGCTCAACTCCATGGACGCCGACGGCACGAAGTCCGGCTTCGACCTGGAGCTGATCTCCGCGGTGCGCCGCGAGGTGAGCATCCCGGTGATCGCGAGCGGCGGGGCCGGGCGGGCCGAGGACCTGCCGCCGGCGATCGAGGCCGGCGCTGATGCCGTGCTCGCCGCGAGCATCTTCCACTTCGGTGACGTGAGCATCGCCGAGGCCAAGGACGCCCTGGCCGCGGCCGGGCACCCCGTGCGGCGGGCGAGCTCGGACTGAGCTCAGACCCCGAGCCGGGCGGTCCGCAGGGCCTCGACCGCCTCCGGGGGCCCGATCAGCTCCACCTCGGCGACCGCGGTCCGGCCGAACCCGAAGAGCAGGACCTCACCGGGGTGGCCGTGCACCTGCACGACCGGGTTCCCCTCGCTGCCCCGGCGGACGCGCTGGTGCCGCACGGCGGTGACCACCTCGACGTCCACACCCGGGACCTTCCGGAAGAGCATCGGCCCCATGAGGGCGAGCCGATCCCCGAGGGCGGCGACGAACTCGGTGCTCAGGGACCGCCGCGGCGCGGCCAGGTGGTTGCGCAGCACGTCCTCGTGGTGGACGAACATCTCCACGAGGTTCACCTGCTCGTCGACGGCGGGGACCCGGGCCGGGCTCCACCTCGGAGGACCCTGCCGGATCTGCTCGACGATCTCCTCGTGGCTGTGGCGCTCCCGCAGCTGACGCATCGCCCGCGCCGACCGCTCCGCGAGGGCCTTGACGACGACGCCGGCCGCCCGGTCGGGGCGACCCTCCCTGATGACGAGATGGGCTGCCAGGTCACCGGTGGTCCACCCGCTGCACAGGGTGGACTCATCCGGTCCGGCATCGAGCAGGGTCTGGCACAGGGCCTGGCGCTCGGTCTTGGCGTGACGGATCATCGGCTCTCCGGATGGCGGACGTGCTCTTCTGGTCCCGCAGGGTAACCCTCGCCGATGAGCGAAGGGGGCCACGGCGGCGCGGGGAGCCGGAAGGCACAATGTGCAGGGTGTCCACCCCTTCGCCCTCACCCCTGCCCGCAGAGATCGCGGACCGGCTCCGCCGGGATCCCGCGGGTCTGGTTGCCGCCATCGTCCAGCAGCACGACTCCGGAGAGGTGCTCATGCTCGGGTGGATGGACGACGAGGCGCTCCACCGCACGCTGACCACCGGACGGGTGACCTTCTGGTCCCGCAGCCGCAGCGAGTACTGGCGCAAGGGCGACACCTCCGGCCACGTGCAGCACGTGCGCTCGGTGGCGCTGGACTGCGACGGGGACGCGCTGCTCGTGCGGGTCGACCAGGTGGGGGCCGCGTGCCACACCGGCGATCACACCTGCTTCGACGCCGGTGACCTCGGCGCGGTCGTCGGGGGCTCGGCATGACCGGCGCTGCCGCACGGGTGCCCGACCTGGACCCGGGCGCCACCTGGCCGGATGCGGACACCTTCGCCCTGCTCGCCCGGGACCGGCGCGTGGTGCCGGTGGTGCGTCGGGTCGTGGCCGACGGGGAGACCCCGATCGGCGTGTACCGCAAGCTCGCCGGGGACGCCCCGGGCAGCTTCCTGCTGGAGTCGGCCGAGCACGGCGGCGTCTGGTCCCGCTGGTCCATCATCGGCGCGCGGAGCAGGGCGACGCTGACCGAGAAGGACGGCCGGGCGCACTGGATCGGCGAGCCGCCGGTCGGCGTGCCCACCGAGGGCGAGCCCGACCAGGTCCTGCGCGGCACCCTGGAGGTGCTCGCCACGGAGCCGGTGGAGGGGCTGCCGCCCTTCACCAGCGGCATGGTGGGGGCCATCTCCTACGACGCGGTGCGCCGGTGGGAGCGGATCCCCAGCGAGCTGCCCGACGTGCTGCAGGTTCCCGAGCTCGGGATGGTCCTGGCCACCGACGTCGCGGTCCTGGACCACAGCGACGGCTCGCTGCTCCTCGTGGCCAATGCGATCAACTACGACGACACCGACGAGCGGGTGCACGAGGCCTGGGAGGACGCGGTCTCCCGCCTGGACGAGATGACCAGTCGGCTCGCGGCCCCGGCGGAGAGCACCGTGGCCACGATCGACCCGGAGGAGGTGGACCGGGCCCGCTCCGAGGTGGGCAGCGACACCACCGTCGAGGACTTCGAGGAGCTGGTCGAGACCGCCCAGGAGGACGTGCGCGACGGCGAGGTCTTCCAGGTCGTGCTCTCCCAGCGCTTCTCCCTGCCGTGCCCCGTGGACGCCCTCGAGGTCTACCGCGCGCTGCGGCGCAACAACCCCAGCCCGTACATGTACCTCGTGCGACTGCCCCACCCCGAGGGCAGCGTGTACGACGTCGTCGGCTCCTCGCCGGAGGCGCTCGTCAAGGCCAGCGGTCGGCAGGCGATCACCCGCCCGATCGCCGGCACCCGCCCCCGTGGGAAGTCCCCCGAGGAGGACCTGCGCCACGAGGAGGACCTCATCGGCGACCCCAAGGAACGCGCCGAGCACCTCATGCTCGTCGACCTCGGGCGCAACGACCTGCAGAAGGTGTGCGAGGCCGGGACCGTGGACTGCGTGGAGCTGATGAGCCTGCGCCGGTACAGCCACGTCATCCACCTCGAGTCCACCCTCGTGGGCACGATGCGGGAGGGGCGCAGCGCCTTCGACGCACTCGTCGCGACCTTCCCCGCCGGGACCCTGTCGGGGGCCCCGAAGCCCCGTGCCCTGCAGCTCATCGAGCGCTACGAGCGCAGCCGCCGCGGGATCTACGGTGGAGTCGTGGGCTACCTCGACTTCCACGGCGACATGGACATGGCGATCGCGATCCGCACCGCGCTCATCAAGGACGGGACCGCCCACGTGCAGGCCGGCGCCGGCATCGTCGCCGACTCCGTCTCGCGCCTGGAGCAGGAGGAGACGGTGCACAAGGCCCGCTCGGCCATCACTGCCGTGGCCGAGGCGCGGGCGACCCGACCGGTGGCGAAGGGGGAGGCATGAACCTCATCACGAAGAAGCCCGTCGTCATCCTCATCGCCGTCGCGGCCGGGATCCTGCTGCTCGCGGCCGGTCGCGCCGACTGGGTGACCGGCACCGTGGACGGCGTCACCGGCCCGGCCGCGGCCGCCGCACCCGGGAGTGACGCCGCACCCGGGCTCGTCGGACTCGCCCTCGTCGGCATCGCCGCCGCCGTGGCCACCGCCACCTCCGGCCGCATCGGGCGCTGGATCGCCCTGCTCGCCCTCGCGGCCGTCGCCCTCGGTGTCATCGCACTGAGCGTGCGCACGCTGCTCGACCCCGCCGGGGTGCTCGGGTCGGTCGCCGCGGCCCAGTCCGGGGGTACCGGAGCCTTCGAGGCGACCGGGTCGGCCTCCGCCTGGCCGTGGCTGGCGACCGCCGCGGGGGTGCTGCTGCTCGTCTCCGATCTGGGTGCCCTGCTCGGCTCACGGCGGTGGGCGGGCCTGTCCAGCAAGTACGACTCCCCGGTCGCCGAGGACGGCGCCACCGGGGGCGCCCGGGGCGAACGCGTCGACTCGGCCTGGGACCGGGTCAGCCGCGGTGACGACCCGAGCGTCGACTAGCCTGTCTGCCATGCCCAGCGTGCTCGACGAGATCATCGCCGGTGTCCGGGAGGACACCGCACGGCGGGAGGCCGCCCTTCCCGTCGACCGCCTCCGTGACGCCTGCGAGGAGGTCCCGCCGGCCAAGGACGCCGAGGCAGCGCTGCGCCGGCCCGGGTTGTCGGTCATCGCCGAGGTGAAGCGCTCCAGCCCGAGCAAGGGCGCACTCTCCGAGATCACCGACCCCGCCGCCCTGGCCTCCTCCTACGTCGAGGGAGGCGCGAGCGCGATCTCCGTCCTCACCGAGGAGCGCCGCTTCAACGGGAGCCTCGCGGACCTGGACGCGGTGCGGGCCGCGGTGGACGTGCCGGTGCTGCGCAAGGACTTCGTCGTCTCGGAGTACCAGGTCTGGGAGGCGCGCGCCCACGGGGCCGACATCGTGCTGCTCATCGTGGCCGCCCTGCCCGACGAGCGGCTCCGCGACCTCATGCACCTGGCGGACTCGCTCGGCATGACCAGCCTGGTCGAGGTCCACGACGAGGCGGAGACCACCCGTGCGGTCGACCTCGGTGCCCGTGTCATCGGCGTGAACAACCGCAACCTGAAGACCCTCGACGTGGACACCACCACCTTCGCCCGGCTCGCCCCGCTCATCCCGCAGGAGCGGGTCCGGGTCGCCGAGTCCGGGGTCCGCGGGCCCGAGGAGGCCGCGCTCTTCTCCCGCGCCGGCGCCGACGCGATCCTCGTCGGCGAGGCACTCGTCGTCGGTGGTGACCCGGTCGCCGGGGTGCGCGGGATGCTCGGCGCGGCGGTCGCCCGATGACCGGGGCAGCGGCGTCCGAGGGCGCCGGCGAGCAGCCGCGGCCGGGTCGTTTCGGCGCCTTCGGCGGGCGATACGTGCCCGAGGCGCTGATCCCCGCCCTCGAGGAGCTGGACGAGGCGCGTCGCAAGGCGAGCGTGGACCCCGAGTTCACCGAGGAGCTCGCGCGGCTGCACCGGACCTACACCGGCCGGCCCAGCATCATCACCGAGGTGCCCCGCTTCGCCGAGCACGCCGGCGGCGCCCGGGTGATCCTCAAGCGCGAGGACCTCAACCACACCGGCAGCCACAAGATCAACAACGTCCTCGCCCAGGCACTGCTCACCCGCCGGATGGGCAAGCGGCGGGTCATCGCCGAGACCGGCGCCGGCCAGCACGGCGTGGCCACGGCCACGGCAGCCGCGCTCATGGGTCTGGAGTGCACGATCTACATGGGCAAGGTCGACACCGAGCGGCAGGCGCTCAACGTCGCCCGGATGAAGGTCCTCGGCGCCACCGTCGTCCCCGTCGAGCACGGGAGCGCCACCCTCAAGGACGCCATCAACGAGGCCATGCGTGACTGGGTGACCAATGTCGGGCACACCCACTACGTGCTCGGCACCGTCACCGGCCCCCACCCCTTCCCGGAGATGGTCCGGGACTTCCACAAGATCATCGGCGAGGAGGCCCGCGAGCAGGTCCTCGACCTCACCGGGCGGCTGCCGGACGCGGTGGTGGCCTGCGTCGGCGGCGGGTCCAACGCCATGGGCATCTTCCACCGCTTCGTGCCCGACACCGGGGTCCGCCTCATCGGGGTGGAGGCCGGCGGCGAGGGCATCGAGTCGGGTCGGCACGCTGCGCGCTTCGCGACCGCCGAGCCCGGGGTGCTGCACGGTGCGATGAGCTACCTCATGCAGGACGAGGAGGGCCAGACCCTGGGGACGCACTCGATCTCCGCCGGTCTGGACTACCCGAGCGTGGGGCCGGAGCACGCGCACCTGCGCGACAGCGGCCGGGCCGAGTACCGCTACGCCACCGACGAGCAGGTCATGCACGCCTTCGAGCTGTTGTGCCGCACCGAGGGCATCATCCCCGCGCTGGAGTCCGCCCACGCACTCGCCGCGACCCTCGAGGTGGGCCGCGAGCTCGGGCCCGACGCGCTGCTCCTGGTCAACCTCTCGGGGCGCGGTGACAAGGACATGCACACCGCCGCGGCGTGGTTCGGCCTCGTCGACGACGAAGGGAGCCCCCGGTGAGCACCTCCACCCACACGGACCGGAGCGGACTCGCCGAGGTCTTCGGTCGCTGCCGCGCCGAGGGGCGCGCCGCCCTCATCGGCTACCTGCCGGTCGGCTTCCCCACCGTCGACGGCTCGCTCGAGGCCATGGTCGCCCTCGTCGAGTCCGGCGTGGACGTGGTCGAGGTCGGCATGCCCTACACCGACCCGATGATGGACGGTCCCGTCATCCAGCGAGCGGCCACGGAGGCCCTCGCCGGCGGGGTGCACGTCGAGGACGTCTTCCGGGCTGCCGAGGCGGTCCGCGGCGCCGGCGGCGTGCCGGTCGTCATGTCCTACTGGAACCTCGTGCTCCGGCGCGGGGTCGAGCGCTACGCACAGGACCTCGCGGCCCACGGGGGAGCGGGCATCATCACGCCCGACCTCGTCCCCGAGGAGGCGCAGGACTGGATCGCCGCGTCGAACGCAAACGGCCTGGACCGGATCTTCCTCGTCGCGCCGAGCTCGACGCCCGAACGGCTGGCGGCCGTGACCGCGGCGACGAGCGGTTTCGTCTACGCCGCCTCGACCATGGGCGTGACCGGTGTACGGGGAGAGGTCGGCTCGGCCGCACCCGACCTCGTCGCCCGCGTCCGGGAGGCCAGCGACCTGCCGGTGTGCGTCGGCCTGGGCGTCCGCGACGGCGCCCAGGCGGCCGAGGTCGCGTCCTTCGCCGACGGCGTCATCGTCGGCTCCGCGCTCGTCGAGCGCCTCACGGGGTGCCCGCTGGCCGAGGGGCTGGACTCGCTGCGCGAGCTCGCCTCGGAGCTGGCCCGCGGCGTGCGGGGCCGCGCATGAGCGGCGCCCGCCTGCGCGACGTCGTCGGGCTGCTCGCCCGGCTGGTCCTCGGCGGGACGCTCATCGTCGCCGGTGCCCTCAAGGTCGGCAAGCCCCTCGGCTCCGCCCGTGCCGTCCAGGCCTACGACGTCATGCCCTTCGAGGTGGCCGAGTACGTCGGGTACGGGCTGCCCGTCCTCGAGATCGCCGTCGGGGTGCTCCTCGTCGTGGGCCTCTTCACCCGCGTGTCGGCCCTCGTCGGTGGCCTGCTCATGCTCGCCTTCGTCGTGGGCATCACGCAGGCCTGGGCGAGGGGCCTTACCATCGACTGCGGTTGTTTCGGCGGCGGTGGACAGGTGGCACCCGAGCAGACGAAGTACGCGCAGGAGATCGCACGGGACCTCGGGCTCGCGGTGTGCGGTGCCTGGCTGGTCATCCGTCCCCGTACCGCCCTCAGCACCGATCGGGTCCTCTTCGGGGACCGGAAGGAGAGCACATGAGCACCC
>CAYLUX010000014.1:20556-37136 GCA_964386935.1 uncultured Janibacter sp. | reverse complement strand
TGCACCGGAGACGGTGTGGGAGAGTAGGACGCAGCCGGACAACCATTCACAAGAAGCGCCCCATTGACCCGCAGAACGCCGAGTCGATGCGGGCGCTTCTTGCATTCCCGGCCCAGGTCACGGGTGTGAGAGAGGACGAGCAGAGTGGATCAGCGCAATTCACGTCACGACGGTGGACGCGGCCGGGACCGGCAGGGCCCGAGGGACCGACAGGGGTCCGGACGGGGTCGCCCGCCCCGCGGCGGCGCGGACCGTGAGGAGACCCCCCGGGGCGGCACCAGGCTGGTCCCCAAGGAGGGGCGCAAGCCCGAGCCGCGGATCGCCGATGACGTCACCGGCAAGGAGCTGGACCGGAGCGTGCGCCAGCAGCTTCGGACGCTGAGCAAGGAGAACGCAGACGGCGTCGCCCAGCACCTCGTCATGGTCGCGGCTCTCCTGGAGGCCGAGGACATGGACGGCGCGCTGGCTCACGCCGAGACCGCCGCCCGCCGGGCCGGCCGAGTGCCCGCGGCCCGTGAGGCACTCGGGTTCGTGGCGTACCGGATGGGCGACTACGCCCGCGCGCTCAAGGAGTTCCGCACCGTACGGCGGCTCAGCGGCTCCTCGCACCTGCTGCCCCTGATGGTCGACTGCGAGCGAGGGCTCGGTCGCCCCGAGCGCGCTCTGGAGCTGCTGGCCTCGAGCGAGGCCCAGGAGCTCGGCGAGGAGGAGCAGATCGAGCTGCTCATCGTCGGCTCGGGGATCCGACGCGACATGGGCCAGCCCGAGGCCGGCGTCCTCGCCCTGCAGCGACAGGTCGAGAGGGTGCGCTCCAAGCCCTGGGCCGCCCGGGTCTGGTACGCCTACGCGGACGCCCTGCTGGACGTCGGACGGGCCGACGAGGCTCGCGAGTGGTTCGGGCGGGCCGCCGTCGCCGACGAGGACGGCGAGACCGACGCCGTGGAGCGCGTCGACGAGCTGGACGGAGTGCACATCAGCGAGGTCGAGGAGGACTCGCCGGACGAGCAGGCCGGGGAGTGAGCCGGCGCAGCCTCGCCGAGCACTTCGGGGGGTTCGTCTGCGACCTCGACGGGGTCGTCTACCGTGGAGCGCGCGCGGTGCCCGGAGCGGTCGAGGCGCTGGGTGCCACCGAGGTCCCCATCGTGTACGCGACCAACAACGCATCCGGCACCCCCGAGGAGTTCGCCCGCCGACTGGAGGCCCATGGCCTCCCGGTCGAACCGGAGCAGATCCTCACCTCGTCCCTGGCTGCTGCCCTGGCGCTGTCACGGCAGCTGACTCCCGGTGCAGCGGTGATGGCGGTCGGTGGCCCCGGCGTGGCCGCCTCCCTTCGTGCGGTGGGCCTGCAACCCACCGGCCCCGCCGACGGTGCCGAGGTGGAGGCGGTCGTCCAGGGCTACGGAGCCGGCGTGACCGCCGGCGACCTCGGGCATGCCGCGGCCGCCATCCGGGGAGGTGCCCGGTGGGTCGCGACCAACGAGGATCGCACCCTCCCCACCGAGGAGGGCGTGGCGCCCGGCAACGGCGCCCTCGTCGCGGCCCTGGCGATGGCCGTCGACGTGGCCCCCGAGGTCATCGGCAAGCCCCACCGACCAATGTACGAGCTGGCGGCCGATTTGCTGCGACAGCCGCCCGAGCGGGTCCTCGCCCTCGGTGATCGACTGGAGACCGATATTGCCGGCGCCGTCGCGACGGGCATGCCCGGAGCGCTCGTGCTCACCGGTGTCCACGGCGCCAAGGACGCGGCCGCTGCCCCGCCGGAGATGCGTCCGAGCTACCTGCTGCGTGACCTGGGGGACCTGCACCGGCCATACCCGCCCGCCGAGTGGGCCGACGGCTTCGCGGTCCGTGGTGCGGCCCGCGCCCGGGTCACCGATGTCCTCCACGTCGAGGGCGACGGGATCGACGCCGAACGGGCCGCGGTGGATGCCGTCCACGCGGCCCTCGACGAGGGCAGGATCACGGTCGAGCACGTCGAGCAGCTGTGGCGAACGGGTAGCGTGGACCGCACCCGATCCGAGGAGTGACGTGGACCCTGCACGCAACCTGATCCACCTGGGTCTGAAGCTGACGGAGACCGGCCTGGACCGAGCCCTGGGCATCGTGCGCCTGGCAGACACCCTGCTCGCGGCGTCCGCCGTGCCGACGTCGTCGACGGAGGAACGGCGCTGGCCCGAGGAGGAGCAGGGCGACCTCGAGGCCCTCAGCAAGACGCTGATGGCGAAGGGGGACCAGCCCGCGTCGACCGCAGCGGGCGAGGACGCGGCGGCTGCACCGAAGAAGCGGCCCGCCAGGAAGACGTCGGCCAAGAAGGCGTCGACGACGACGGGCCCTGCCAAGAAGACCACCGCGAAGAAGTCCAGCGCGAAGCGGGCCACGGCCAAGAAGGCACCGGCGGCGCGCAAGACCGCGGCCAAGAAGACGACGGCACCGAAGAAGGAGACGACGGCGCCGGCGAAGAAGAGCACCGCGAAGAAGGCCGCGACAAAGAAGGCTACGGATGCCTGAGCAGATGGACGAGCCTCCCCGGACCGAGGACTCCCGCGTGGATGCCGCGCTGCAGGACCTGGCAGCCACCCCCGACCCCAGCAGGACCCATCTGAGCGAGACCGACACCGCCGGCGAGAGCGACTCGCTCGCCGAGGACCTGGACGCGGTCCTGGCCGTGGGGGAGGACGTGCACCGCCGACTCACCGCACGCCTCTCTGACCTCGGGACCTGAGTGGGCGCGACGACGAGGCTGGACGTCGCTCTCGTCCAGCGGGGTCTGGCCCGCAGCCGCGCCCGGGCGCGTGAGGCCATCCTCGCCGGCGGGGTCCGCGTGGGCGGGCACACCGTCACCAAGCCGGCGACACCCATCGAGCCCGGGAGCGGGATCGAGATCGACTCCGGACCCGAGTGGGTCGGACGGGCCGCCCACAAGCTCCTCGGGGCCTTCGAGGCATTCCCGCTCGACGTCACCGGCGCCCGGTGCCTCGACATCGGCGCATGCACGGGCGGCTTCACCCAGGTGCTGCTCTCCCGGGGCGCGGCGAGCGTCGTCGCCCTCGACGTCGGTCACGACCAGCTGGCACCCGAGCTCGTCGCCGACCCGCGGGTGACCGAGCGCAGCGGCACCTCGATCCGCAGCCTGACCCCGGATGACATCGGCGGAACCGTCCAGGTGGTCGTCGGCGACCTGAGCTTCATCTCCCTCTCGCTCGTGCTGCCCGAGGTCGCCGGGCTGCTCGCGCCTGAAGGCGAGGCGGTGCTGCTCATCAAGCCGCAGTTCGAGGTCGGTCGCGGCAGGGTCGGCCGTCGCGGTGTGGTGACCTCACCAGCCGCAAGACGGGACGCTGTCCTCGGCGTGCTCGAGGCTGCCACCGGAGCCGGACTCGCCGTCCTCGGGCTGACCCGCAGCCCGATCGTCGGGGGAGAGGGAAATCACGAGTACCTCGTGCACCTGACCGCGCGGGATGCGGAGCAGCCGACGTGGGAGGCTCTGCAGGTGATGGCACGCGACGTGGTCGAGGAGGAGGAGCGATGAGCGATTCGCAGCGGCGGGTCCTGCTCATGACCCACCCGGGGCGCCCGGAGGCCCTCGACGTGGCCGTCGGCGTCGCCGAACGGCTCACCGACGCCGGCATCGAGGTCCGCCTGCCCGCGGGTGAGATCGCACAGAGCATCCTGGGGCGCCACCCGGTCTCCGTCGTCCACGACGGCGACGACCCCGCCCGGGACGTCGAGCTCGTCGTCGTCCTCGGCGGTGACGGCACGATCCTGCGGGGAGCCGAGCTGGCCCGCGGCACCGGCACCCCGGTGCTCGGTGTCAACCTCGGGCACGTCGGATTCCTCGCCGAGGCCGAGCGCGAGGACGTCGACGCGACGGTGGAGCACATCGTCGCTCGCGACTACCGCGTCGAGGAGCGGATGGCCCTCGACGTCGTCGCGACCCGCGGCGGGGTCGAGGTCGCACACACCTGGGCGCTGAACGAGGTCACCGTCGAGAAGGCCGCCCGGGAGCGCATGCTGCTCCTCACCGTCGAGATCGACGGTCGACCGCTCTCCACATGGGGTTGCGACGGCCTCGTCATGGCGACCCCGACCGGGTCGACCGCCTACGCCTTCTCCGCCGGCGGGCCGGTCGTGTGGCCCGGGGTCGAGGCGATGCTCGTCGTGCCGCTCAGCGCCCACGCCCTCTTCTCCCGCCCGCTCGTCGTCGCCCCGACCTCCGACCTGGCCGTCGAGCTGGTCCAGGGCACCGACGGGCACGGCGTCATGTGGTGCGACGGCCGACGCGCGGTGAACCTGCCGCCCGGCTCCCGGATCGAGGTCAGTCACTCCACCGAGCCGGTCCGGCTGGCCCGGCTGAACGAGGCGCCCTTCACCGACCGGCTCGTCGCCAAGTTCGACCTGCCCGTGCAGGGGTGGCGGGGCTCCAAGCGCAACGAACGGGCCTGACGGTGCTGAGCGAGCTGCACATCCGCGACCTGGGCGTCATCGAGGACGCCACCCTCGGGCTGGCGCCGGGGCTGACCGTCCTCACCGGCGAGACCGGTGCCGGCAAGACGATGGTCGTCTCCGGTCTCGGTCTGGTCCTCGGCGGTCGTGCCGACCCGGACCTCGTGCGCGCCGGCAGCCGCGAGGCGATCATCGAGGCCTCCGTCGAGCTCGCCCCGGACCATCCGGCCCGCAGGCGCGCCGCCGAGGCGGGAGCCGACCCCGAGGAGCCGGAGCTCATCCTGGCGCGGACCATCGCCTCCAGCGGCCGCAGCCGCGCACACGTCGGCGGGCGACGGGCCCCGGTGGGCACCCTGACCGAGCTCGCCGAGGACCTCGTCGCCGTGCACGGGCAGGCCGACCAGTGGCGACTGCGTCGACCGGCCCAGCACCGCGCGCTGCTCGACGCCTACGCCGGCGAGTCCGTCGCAGGACCCGCCGCGGAGTTCGCCGACCTCTACGCCCGGTGGCGGGAGGCCCGTCGCCAGCGCGAGGAGCTCATCGACGGCGAGCGCACCAGGTTGCAGCGCCTGGAGCTGCTCGGCCACCAGGTGGAGACGATCGACGCGGTCGACCCGCAGCCCGGCGAGGACGAGCGGCTCGCCGCGGAGGAGGAGCGCCTGGGCCACGCCGAGGAGCTGGCGACCGCCGCAGAGATGGGCCACCGACTGCTCTCGGACCCCGACAGCCTCGACGGCGACGACGTCGTCGGGCGCCTGGCCCGCGCCGGTGAGCAGCTCGGCCGCATCGCCGAGCACGACCGCGCGCTCGGGGAGCTGCAGCAGCGACTCGGCGAGATCGGGGTGCTCGCCGCCGACCTGGCGGGCGAGCTCTCCGGCTACGCAGCCGACATCGACGTCGACCCGGCTCGGCTGGCCACCGTCCAGGAGCGGCGCGCCCAGCTGACCGGCCTGACCCGCCGCTACGGCGAGGACGTGGCCGCCGTGCTGGCCCACCGCGAGGCCGCCCAGCAGGAGCTCGCCGAGCTCGAGGGCGCCGACGAGCGGGTCGCCGAGCTCGAGGAGGAGGTCGACCGGCTCCAGCAGCGACTGCTCCAGGTGCTCGAGGCGCTGACGTCGGCCAGGGTGGCCGCGGCCGAGCAGCTCTCCCAGGTGGTGGGGGAGGAGCTCGGCCGACTCGGCATGCCCGGCGCCGTCGTCGAGGTCGCGGTCTCCCCGCGCGGCGATGACGGCGGCGAGGAGCTCCCCGACCCCGGGCACGAAGGGGGCACCCGCCGGATCGGGCCGGACGGCGGCGACGTCGTCGAGATCCGGGTCGCGGCGAACAAGGGGACGAAGCCCCGCACCGTCACCAAGGCGGCCTCCGGCGGTGAGCTGAGCCGGATCATGCTCGCCATCGAGGTTGCCGTCGCCGGCACCGGACGCAGCCAGGTGCCCACCTTCGTCTTCGACGAGGTCGACGCCGGGGTCGGCGGTCGTGCCGCCCTCGACGTCGGGGCCCGCCTCGCGGCCCTCGCCCGCACCAGCCAGGTGCTCGTCGTCACCCACCTCGCGCAGGTCGCCGCACACGCCGACCAGCACCTCGTCGTGCGCAAGGCGCACGGCGAGCAGGTCACCTCCAGCGACGTCCTCGCCGTCGACGGGGAGGACCGCCTCGCCGAGCTCTCCCGGATGATGGGCGGCGGGGACACCGCAGCGGGACTGCGGCATGCCCGGGAGCTGCTCGAGCAGTGCCATGCCGTAGAGTGAAAGCCCGTGGCGGTACTGACGAAACACATCTTCGTGACCGGAGGAGTCGTCTCCTCACTCGGCAAGGGCCTGACGGCTTCGAGCTTGGGACACCTGCTGCGTGCCCGTGGCCTGCACGTGACCATGCAGAAGCTGGATCCCTACCTCAACGTGGACCCGGGGACGATGAACCCCTTCCAGCACGGCGAGGTCTTCGTCACCGAGGACGGTGCCGAGACCGATCTGGACATCGGGCACTACGAGCGCTTCCTGGACACCAACCACGACGGCTCCGCGAACGTGACGACCGGCCAGGTCTACAGCCGCGTCATCGCCCGTGAGCGCAAGGGCGAGTACCTCGGCGACACCGTGCAGGTCATCCCGCACATCACCGACGAGATCACCTCCCGGATGCGCGCCCCCGCCGCCGGCAGCCCCGGCGTCAAGGACGCCGACGCACCGGACATCATCATCACCGAGATCGGCGGCACCGTCGGCGACATCGAGTCGCTGCCCTTCCTCGAGGCGGCCCGGCAGGTGCGCCACGAGCTCGGCCGGGACAACTGCTTCTTCCTGCACGTCTCCCTCGTGCCCTTCATCGCCCCGAGCGGCGAGATGAAGACCAAGCCGACCCAGCACTCGGTCGCCGCCCTGCGCCAGGTCGGCATCCAGCCGGACGCGATCGTGCTGCGGGCCGACCGCGAGATCTCCCCGGACATCAAGCGCAAGATCTCGATGAGCTGCGACGTCGAGAAGGACGGCGTGGCCGCCTGCGTCGACGCCCCGAGCATCTACGACATCCCGAAGGTCCTGCACCGGGAGCACCTCGACACCTTCGTCATCCGACGGCTCGGCGTGAACTTCACCGACGTCGACTGGGAGAACTGGGACCTGCTGCTGCGCCGCGTCCATCAGCCCCAGCACGAGGTCGAGGTCGCCCTCGTCGGCAAGTACGTCGACCTGCCCGACGCCTACCTCTCGGTGACCGAGGCGCTCCGGGCCGGCGGCTTCCACAACGACGCCAAGGTGCGCATCCGCTGGGTCCCCTCCGATGACTGCGAGAGCGAGTCCGGGGCCGCGAAGGCGCTCGGCGGTGTCGACGCGGTCCTCGTGCCCGGCGGCTTCGGCGTCCGGGGGATCGAGGGCAAGCTCGGCGCCCTTCGCTGGGCCCGCGAGCGGCAGGTGCCCACCCTCGGGATCTGCCTCGGTCTGCAGTGCATGGTCATCGAGTACGCCCGCAACGTCGCCGGCATCGCCGGGGCCAGCTCCACGGAGTTCGACCCGGACTCCGCGGCGCCGGTCATCGCCACGATGGAGGAGCAGAAGTCCTTCGTCGAGGGCGCGGGCGACCTCGGCGGCACGATGCGCCTGGGGTCCTACCCCGCGGACCTGCGCGATGGCTCGGTGACGGCCGAGGCCTACGGGAGCACGAACGTCACCGAACGTCACCGCCACCGCTACGAGGTCAACAACGGCTACCGCGAGCAGCTGGAGTCCGCCGGCCTCGTCGTGAGCGGGACCCACCCGGAGCTCGGGCTCGTCGAGTTCGTCGAGCTGCCCCGCGAGGTCCACCCCTACTACGTCTCCACGCAGGCGCACCCGGAGTTCAAGTCCCGCCCGGACCGGGCCCACCCGCTCTTCGCCGGGCTCATCGGCGCGGCCGTGCAGGCCCAGCGCGAGTCCCGACTCGTCGAGGTCGAGCCGCCGGCCGCCCCCGAGGAGCAGAGCACGGACAGCGAGACGGCGGCCAGCAGGTGAGCGAGGAGCCCCTGCGGGACGAGCTCCTCACGCCCCGGGTCACGAGCAGCGAGGTCCTCTTCAGCGGGCACGTCTGGGACGTGCGTCGGGACACCTTCGACCTCGCGGGCGAGGAGCTCGTGCGTGAGGTCGTCGACCACCCGGGAGCGGTCGCCGTGCTCGCCCTGGACGAGCAGGACCGGGTCCTGCTCATCCGTCAGTACCGGCACCCGGTCGCCTCGAGGGAGTGGGAGATCCCCGCCGGTCTGCTCGACATCGCCGGTGAGGACCCCCTGATCGCGGCCCAGCGGGAGCTGGCCGAGGAGGCCGACGTCGTCGCCGAGCACTGGGCGCTGCTCGTGGACTACTTCTCCTCGCCCGGTGGCCTGGACGAGGCGCTGCGCGTCTACCTGGCGCGTGGCCTCTCCCCGGTGCCCGAGGGGCAGCGGCACGAGCGGGAGGGGGAGGAGGCCCACATCGTCACCCGGGCCGTCCCCCTCGAGGAGGTCGTCGACGGGATCGTCGCCGGCGACCTGCACAACGCCACGCTCCTCGTGGCCGCCCTGGCGGCCCAGCGGATGCGCGAAGGGGGCTGGCGCTCCCTTCGTCCCGCCGACAGCCCGTGGCCGGACCACCCGGCCAACCGGCGACCGTCATGAACCGTCCGCTCCCGACCGCCGCCCACCTGGTGCTCGGCCTCGTGGAGCAGCTCGGTGAGGCGACGCCGTACGACCTGAAGACCGTCGCGGCGAACTCGACGAACTTCCTCTTCCAGCTGCCGCACACGCAGATCTACACCCAGTGCGAGAGGCTCGTCGCGGCGGGCCTGCTGCACGAACGCCGGGAGGAGACGGGGCGCCGACGCCGGCTGCTGACCATCACCGACGCCGGGGCCGCGACCCTCCAGGAGTGGCGCGACGACCCGACCGCGGTCCCCGTCGAGGCGCGTGATCTCGCCCTGCTCAAGCTCTTCCTCGGCGCGGACCCGACCGTCATCGGCCCCGAGCAGGTCGAAGCCCACCGTGCCCAGCTCGAGCGGTACTGCTCGATGGCCGAGGCGGGTGACGACATGCCGGACGGGGCCCGCGCGGCCCTCGTCTTCGGTACCCGGTACGAGGAGACACTCGTGGAGTTCTGGTCGAACCTCGTGGAGCGTTCGACGCACGACTGACGACCAATGGTGCATGATGGTTCTGTTTGCACCATTCGAGTTGAACCGAGGAGGCCCGTGCGACGCAGCCACGTGGCTCGACCCGGGCCGGCATGGGACGCGATGGCGGTCGTCAGCCTCCTGTACTTCCCGATGGCCGTCCTGGCGATGGGGCCGTACTTCCTGACCCAGCCGACCGTGCTCTTCTCCGCCTGGCCCGAGGACGCCGCCTTCCGGGTCTTCCTCGAGTCGGCGCTGGACGGGCGGACCGGCCCCTACCAGGGGCACCTGGCGGCGATGGTCTTCCACACCCTCACCGGGTCCCTGCTCATGCTCCTCGGGCCCTACCTGCTCTGGTCCCGCCCGCGGCGGCGCACCCGCACCCACGTCCTCGCCGGCCGTCTCTACCTGGCCACCGTCCTGGCGAGCATGACCGGGGCGTTGGTCTTCCTCGTCACCGAGCCGCTCGAGGAGGCCTTCACCGGGCCGGTCTTCGCGCTCGGGCTGTGGGCGATGTTCTTCGGGACCGTCTTCAGCGCGCTCCTGGGGTGGGTGGCCGCACTGCGTCACCAGATCCGGCTGCACGTGCTGTGGGTCTGCCTCAACTACGGCTTCGTCATGAGCGCGCCGCTGCTGCGCATCGAGTGGGGCCTGTTCGGTGCGGCCGGTGTCGGGGACACGCTCGAAGAGGTCAGTCCCCAGGCGGCGATCCACGTCGTCGCCCTGAGCACCATGGCCGCGGTCGTGGGGGCCGTACACATTGCCGACCACCTCCGGCCGAAGGGGGTCACGCTGGGGACCACCACACGCCACCGGACCCCGTCCGCCGCGGTCCCTCCCGGCGTGGTGCTCGGCTGCGTCGGCGCCGGACTGGCCGCCCTCGGGGTGCTCGCCGTGCGCTACCTCGACCACGGGAGCGCGGCGACCACCAACCTCGCGTGGTTCGTCGTGCCGGTGGCTCTGGGGGTTGGCGCCACCCTGCTGCTGCGGCACCGCGCCGCGGTGTCCGGGCGGGCCGAGCTCGCTGACGAGCACACGGTCCTGCTCTGCTGGGTGGCGTGCTCGCCGGTCATAGCCCTCGGTGTCGCGGTGGTCGCCCGGGTGTGGCTCGGGCTGGCGTCGCCGATCGCCGACGCGACGGGGGTGACCCTCTGCGGCGGCCTGGCGGCCTTCTTCGCGGTGCAGACCCTGCACGTGCGGGAGGAACTCGCCGGACACCGTCGCAGCGGCCGGGCAGGCACCACGACCGGCGCGGTATCCCGCTCGCGGGAGGGTGGCCGCGCTTCGTAGGATGGGCTCGGCCGGGCGACCGCCCGGCGACCCCGAGGAAGGAAGAGCACCGACGTGCTTCGCACCCACGAAGCCGGCACCCTGCGTGCCGAGCACTCCGGCCAGACCGTCACCCTCACCGGATGGGTGGCTCGGCGTCGCGATCACGGCGGGGTGGCCTTCCTCGATCTGCGGGACGCCTCCGGCGTCGCCCAGGTGGTCGCCCGTGACGAGGTCCTGACGGGAGCCGCGCACGACCTGCGCAACGAGTACGTCATCAAGGTCGTCGGCGAGGTGGCCCCCCGCGACCCCAAGGACGTCAACCCGGCACTCCCGACGGGCGAGGTCGACGTCGTCGCCTCCACCATCGAGGTGCTCAGCGCCGCGGACCCGCTGCCCTTCCAGATCGACGAGCGCGTCTCCGTCGGCGAGGAGGCCCGGCTGCGGCACCGCTACCTGGACCTGCGTCGCCCCGGCGCGAGCAGCGCGGGTGCCGGCCTGCGGCTGCGCAGCAAGGTCAACGCCGCGGCCCGCTCGGTGCTCACCGAGCGCGACTTCGTCGAGATCGAGACCCCGACGCTGACCCGCTCCACGCCGGAGGGCGCCCGCGACTTCCTCGTCCCGGCACGACTGGCGCCGGGGGAGTGGTACGCCCTGCCGCAGAGCCCGCAGCTCTTCAAGCAGCTGCTCATGGTCGCCGGGATGGAGCGGTACTTCCAGATCGCGCGCTGCTACCGCGACGAGGACTTCCGCGCCGACCGGCAGCCGGAGTTCACCCAGCTGGACGTCGAGATGTCCTTCGTCGAGCAGGACGACGTCATCGAGCTCGGCGAGGCCATCGCCAAGGCCGTCTGGGCGACCATCGGCGTCGAGCTGTCCACGCCCTTCCCGCGGATGACCTACGCGGAGGCCATGGAGCGCTACGGCAGCGACAAGCCGGACCTGCGCTTCGGTGTCGAGCTGGTCGACTGCACCGAGTTCTTCGCGGACACCCCCTTCCGGGTCTTCAAGAACGACTACGTCGGCGCCGTCGTCATGCCCGGCGGTGCCTCCCAGCCGCGCCGGCAGTTCGACGCCTGGCAGGAGTGGGCGAAGCAGCGCGGCGCCAAGGGCCTGGCCTACGTCACCGTCGGCGATGACGGCGAGCTCGGCGGCCCGGTCGCGAAGAACATCTCCGAGGAGGAGAAGGCGGGCCTCGCCGCCCACGTGGGTGCCGAGCCCGGTGACTGCATCTTCTTCGCCGCGGACAAGCCGAGTGCGGGGCGCGCCCTGCTCGGTGCCGCCCGCCAGGAGATCGCCCGCCGCTGCGAGCTCATCGACGAGTCCCAGTGGTCCTTCGTCTGGGTCGTCGACGCGCCGCTCTTCGAGCCCGCCGGTGACGCCGTGGCCGCCGGTGACGTCGCCGTCGGATCCGGCGCCTGGACCGCCGTGCACCACGCCTTCACGAGCCCCAAGCCGGAGTTCCTCGACATCTTCGACACCGACCCCGGCTCCGCGCTGGCCTACGCCTACGACCTCGTGTGCAACGGCAACGAGATCGGCGGCGGGTCCATTCGTATCCACCAGCGCGAGGTCCAGGAGCGGGTCTTCCAGGTCATGGGGCTGGACGAGGAGGCGGCGCAGGAGAAGTTCGGCTTCCTCCTCGAGGCCTTCAAGTACGGCGCTCCGCCGCACGGCGGCATCGCCTTCGGTTGGGACCGCATCTGCATGCTCCTGCTCGGTGCCGACTCCATCCGCGACGTCATCGCCTTCCCCAAGTCCGGCGGTGGCTACGACCCGCTGACCGACGCGCCCGCGCCGATCACCCCGGAGCAGCGCAAGGAGGCGGGCATCGACGCCACGCCGCAGCGGGGCCAGGACACCGACACAGGGGCCTGAGCCGTGCCCGACCCGGTCCGGGTGCTGCTCTGGGACTGCGACGGGGTCCTGCAGCACGGACGCTTCGACTGGCGCCGGAAGCTGGACGCGCAGGTGCGCACCGGCTTCGCCCGGCGGGTCTTCGAGGCCGAGCTGCCCGCGCTGCGGGGCGAGCGCTCGTTGCGCGACGTGCTCTCAGGACTTCTCGAGGAGGAGCGCCTCGAGCACGGCGAACCCGCCGTGACCCTCGAGGAGCTGCTCGGCCTCTGGGAGCAGTTCGACGTGGACACCGAGGCGGTGGACCTGCTGCGCGAGGTGCGCGCCGGCGGCATCCGCTGCCTGCTCGCGACGAACCAGCAGGACCACCGGGTGGAGTTCATGCGCCGCGTGGACAGCTACGTGGACCTCGTCGACGGCGCCTACTGGTCCAGCCGGATGGGCGCGATGAAGCCCGACCGGGCCTTCTTCGAACACATCGTGGTCGACCTGGGCCTGCCCGTACGCGACATCGGCTTCGTCGACGACGTGCCGGCGAATGTCGAGGCGGCGCGTGCCGTCGGGATCCGGGCGGTGCGCCACGATCCCACGAGTGGGGCGCAGGGCCTGCGTGAGACCCTGCGCCCCCTCATGGACCGGTGAGCGCGTCAGCGCTCGGTGTCACCGCGACGGGGTGAACCCTTCGGGCGGTCCTTGACGGCCGTCTGCGGACGGTCGTGCTGCCGGAACCCCCGGGTGCTCGAGAGCGCGTAGTCGATGCGGTGGTCGACCTGCTCACCGAAGACGTCGTCGAAGTCGTCGGCGAGCAGATCGGTCGTCTCGGCATACATCTCCCGGCGCGCGGCCCGGTTCTCGGCCGCCACGAGGCGCCGGTGATCGCGGCTCAACGTCTTGTAGAGCGCGATCATGATGAGCACCAGCACGATGACGAAGGGGGCACCGGTCGAGACCGAGCCCGCCTGCAGTGCCGATAGCCCGTCCGCACCACCGGCCAGCAGCAGACCGATCGCCACGAGGCCCTCGAGGACCGCGAAGAGCACGCGGCTCCAGGTCGGCGGGTTCGGGTGCCCGCCGGAGGCGAGCATGTCGACCACGAGCGAGCCCGAGTCCGAGGAGGTCACGAAGAAGACCACGACGAGGATCAGGGCGATCACGGACAGGACCGTGCCCATCGGCAGGTTGCCGAGGGTGTCGAAGAGCGCGACCTCCGCGACGAGGCCCCCGTCGGGGACGAGGTCCCCGACGGTGCGCTGCCGGTGGATGCCGGTGCCACCGAGGACGGTGAACCACAGGAAGCCGACGATGGTCGGGACGAGCAGCGCGCCGATGACGAACTCCCGGACAGTGCGACCGCGGGAGATGCGGGCGATGAAGACCCCGACGAAGGGGGACCAGGCGATCCACCAGCCCCAGTAGAAGATCGTCCAGGAGCCGGCCCAGTCCAGGCCCGCCGAGCCGGTGTAGGCGAAGGCGTCGAAGGTGTTCGGGATCACGTTCGCCCCGTAGGCGCCGATGTTCTGGACGAAGTCCCGCAGCAGGAAGAGCGTCGGCCCCAGGGCCAGGACGGCCACGAGGAAGACGCCCGCGAGCACGAGGTTGATGTTCGAGAGCCACTGGATGCCCTTGCCGACGCCACTGACGACGGACACCGTCGCGATGGCCGTGATGACGGCGATGAGCACCACCATCAAGGTGTTCGAGGACTCCTCGATGACGCCGAGCTCCTGCAGACCGGTCGAGAGCTGGGTCACGCCCAGGCCGAGAGAGGTGGCGACGCCGAAGAGCGTGCCGACGATCGCGAGGATGTCGACGACGTCACCGATCGGTCCGCGGACCTTGTCACCGAAGATCGGCTCGAGTGCCCACCGCAGCGAGACCGGACGGCCCTTCCGGTGGATGGCGTAGGCCAGCGAGAGACCCACGATGACGTAGACCGCCCAGGGGTGCAGTCCCCAGTGCAGGAAGGTCTGGGCCATGGCCTGGTTGGCCAGCTCGATGTCGGTGCCCTCGACGCCCGGCTTGGGGTCGGAGTAGAAGGTGAGCGGCTCCGCGACGCCGTAGAAGACGAGTCCGATGCCCATGCCGGCCGCGAAGAGCATCGCGAACCACGAGATGAGGTTGAACTCCGGCTCCTCGCCGTCACGGCCCAGCGTGATGTTGCCGAAGCGGCTCACGGCGAGGAAGAGCGTGAAGATGACGAAGGAGCCGATGGCCAGGGTGTAGAACCAGCCGAAGCCGCTGACGATGCTGCTCTGGATGGAGTTCCACAGCGTGCCCGCCGTGTCGCTCCAGATGATGGAGAACAGGGCGACCCCGACGACGATGGCCAGGGCTGGCCAGAAGACCGTGGGAGCGACGTCGCCCTTGCCCAGCTTCACACCGTGGGCGCGCAGCTGCTCCCTGATCCGTTCGTCCTCGGTGCGGTGCTCATCCGCCTCCGGGTCGTGGTCGGAATCCGTGGTGGCGTCCATGATTCTCCTTCCCTCCGGGTGCCGATCCCGAGAGGACCAGCAGTCTTGCGACAAGACACATACTCGGCCGATGATGCCCAACAACCGCGGAATGGTCGAATCCTCGGCAAAAAATGTCAGTTGGTGGTCAGTGCCGTCTGTACCTGTCGCAGGTCGGCGGTGATGTCCTCGGCGGCACGTCGACCCGTCACGCGGTGCCGGAGCACCGGTGCCAGCGCCTCGCGCGCGGCAGCCATCCGCTCCCGCTCCCCGCGCAGCCGCGGGTTCCACGTCGTGCCCAGTGCGAGGTAGCCGATCTCGGCGAGCAGCTCCTCCATGCCCCGGTACGGCGCCACCTCCGCGGGGGCGTCGACCACGGCCCGTCGGGCGACCTTGTTCGAGGCGACGAGCTCGGTGTGCAGCTGCCGGCAGTGCTCGAGGTGGCGACGCATCCCCTCCGGGGATCCGGTGCGGCCGTCGGCGAGGTCCCCGAGCAGGTCGTCCAGGGCGTGGACCACGCGTCGGGCATGGGCTCGCAGCAGCAGCTCCGGGCGTCCGAGGCGCCCGGTGACGAGCACCACGAGGATCGCGCAGCCGACACCGATGAGCGTGTCGATGCCGCGGTCGAGGACGATCGTGCTCGTGTCCATCCGCGTCACCGCGGCGGAGATCGACAGCGCCAGCGGCGTGATGAAGATGACCGCCAGCGCGTAGTTGCGGGTCACGAGCATCTCGACGACGAACTGCAGCGCCACGACGACGGCGACGAGGGGCCAGTGGTCCAGCCCCAGTCCGAGCACCAGCCCGAAGGCGAGCAGGCCGAGGCCGGTGCCGATCGTGCGCTGGATCGCCCGGTGCAGCTGGGCCGTCCGGGTGCCGCCGACCTGGACGACGAGCACCGCGAAGGCGGCCGCCCAGTAGGCGTGCTCGTTGTCGATCGCCATCGCGATCCCGCCGGCCAGCAGCGCGGCGACCAGCACTCGGGCAGCGACCAGGAGGTCCTCGCTCGGCCACCGGAGTGCCTGCCGCAGCGACCACGAGGAGCTCGGCCGCCCGAGGGAAACCTGCCGGGCGCGGGTGGCCTCCTTGAGTGCGAGCTCACCGGTGACGTCCGCGTCGGGGCCGCCCACGGCCCGGGCGAGGGCGGAGACGTAGCGGTTGTGCACCCGCTGCATGCGACCGCCGTGCCGCTCCTCGCTGCCACCCTCGGCGACCACCGTCCACGCGTGGTCGAGCGCGGTCGAGGCCGCGATGCGGGCCAGCGGGAGACGCTGCGGGTCGCTCTCGGCGAGATACCTCTCGACCTGCTCCTCCGCGCCGGTGACCGCCGCCTCCTCGATGCCGTGCCGGCCGAACCACAGGTCGCTCGTGCCGACGACGATCGCGGAGAGCACCCCGATCGCGGGGATGCCCAGCACGAGTCGGGGGTCCGCTCCGTCCCCGACCGCGAGGTTGGCGATGCCCAGGTCGAGGGCGAAGAAGAATCCCGCCGGCGGCCCGACCCGCAGCGTGTAGGTGAGCATCGCCCCGATCGTGGCGGCCACCGCCATGCCGATCACGGCGAGAGCGGGCAGGTCGGCGGTCAGCGCGCCGATCCCGAGGCACAGCAGCAGCCCCAGACCCGCCGTCGGGACGATGAGCAGCCTCCGGCGCACGGGGGCGTTGGCGCCGTAGAGCACGGCGAAGACGCCCAGGCCCGCGAGGAAGGCCTCGTCCGGATGACCGGCCAGCGAGATCCCGACGAGCGGGATGGCCAGGGCCACGGCAACCCGGGTGGCGACCCAGCGGCGAGGTGGTCCGGGGGCGAAACGGGTCATCGACCGGAGGAGGTCCCCGACGGCTGCCGAGCTCATGCCAACCTCCCGCTGCTCCACACGGCGTGGGTCGTGTACCCCAGAGAGTGGTAGAGGCCCCGCGCCACGTCGTTGTCCGAATACATGCCCAGTGTCGACC
>CAYLUX010000014.1:0-20456 GCA_964386935.1 uncultured Janibacter sp. | reverse complement strand
GAGTGGTAGAGGCCCCGCGCCACGTCGTTGTCCGAATACATGCCCAGTGTCGACCACCCGTGCTCGGCGACCGCGCCCCGGGTGAGCTCCGCGGTGATCGCGCGGCCGAGGCCGAGGCCCCGGGCACCGGCGGCGACGGTGATCCCGGTGAGGACCGGCGCGCCGGACTCCTCCGGCTCGCAGCACCCGATGCCCAGCAGACCGCCGTCGCTGCCACGTACGCCGACCCAGCGCTGGCCGGGTCGGGCGAAGGGGCGGCCGTCGGTGCGGGCGTTGTGCTCCTCGAGGAAGGCGACGAGCTCCTCGCGACGCCCGGCGTCAAGCTCCTGCAGACCGACCTCGGCGGGGGGCGGCGGTGGCTTCTCGGTGGACATGAACTCCCACCGGCCGTGCAGCTCGGCCAGCAGCCCACCGACCCCTTCGGCGGTGCGGGGCAGCGAGATGCCGGCGGCCCCCTTCGCCCGCGCCCGGGCCAGCCACGGGCCGAAGGCGGGGGAGGCCACCAGCTCCTCCAGCACTGCCACGCCGTCCGGTCCGACGATCCGGCCGCTCGCGTCGTCGCCGTGCAGCATGAGGTTGATGCCGTGGGTGTGGGTGGGGCGCACGAAGGCCACCGCCCACGCCGGACCGCGGCGCAGCGCCAGCGCCGGTTGCGTCTCGTGCGGGGCCGCCTCGGCGCGCACCACGGGGGAGCCCCCGGTCCACTCCGCGAGGTGGTCCATGGTGATCTCGTGGGGGCTCATTCGGTGATCCCGACTCGTCGGTGCAGGGCCTTCATCCACCGCGGGGCCCACCAGTTCCACTCGCCGAGCACCGACATCGTGGCCGGCACCAGCAGCATCCGCACGAGGGAGGCGTCGACGGCGATTGCCACGACTAGCGCGACGCCGGTCTCCTTGACCGCGAGGATCCTGGCCAGGATGAACCCGGAGAAGACGATCACCATGAGCAGCGCGGCGCTGGTGATGATCCGCCCGGAGCGCTGCAGCCCCAGCCGGACCGCGACGTCCGTGGGGTGGCCCTGCTCGTGCAGCTCGACGATGCGCGAGAGCAGGAAGACCTCGTAGTCCATCGACAGGCCGAAGCCGAAGGCCAGCACGAGCACGACGATGGTGATCTCGACCGCGCCCACCGAGGTGAAGTCGAGCAGCCCCGAGAGGTGCCCGTCCTGGAAGACCCACACGAGGACCCCGACCGACGCCCCGAGCGAGACGACGTTCATCACGAGCGCCTTGAGCGGGACGACCACCGAGCCGGTCATGAGGAAGAGGAGCACGAAGGTGGCCAGCACCACCGCTGTGATCGCCCAGGGCGCGCTCGCGAGGATCGAGTCGATGAGGTCGGAGAGCCCGGCCGCCTGGCCACCGATGTAGGCGGCGAAGGGGGGTGGCTCGGCGTGCAGCCGGTCCACCAGTGCCCGTGGGGCGGGACCGAGCGCGTCGTCGGAGGTGAGCAGCCCCACCGAGAGCACCTGGCGGCCGTCGACCTTCCCCACCCGCTCGACCTGCACCGAGTCCACGCCCGGGAGGTCGGTGGCGGCCCCCTTCGCCCACTGCCGGACCACGGACCGGTCCGCGGTGGTGACCAGCTGCACGTCCGGCCCCGCCAGGTCGGGGTAGTCGTGGGCCAGCTCGGTGAAGAAGGTCCGCTGCGGGCTGCCGGTCGGCAGCAGCTCGATGCCGGAGGAGGTGACCGTCATCCGGGAGGCGGGCAGTGCCATCGCGACCAGGGCTGCGAGCACGAGCGCGATGACCAGCCACGGGGCGCGCTGGACCCCCTTCGCCAGGCGGGAGAAGATCCCGTGGTCGCCGGTGTGCTCGGCCCCCTTCGCCAGCAGGCGGCGGGCGAGCAGCGCGCACATGGCCGGGACCAGGGTGGTGGCCACGGCGAGGCACAGCAGGACGACCGAGATGCCTGCCGCCCCGGCGGCCCGCACGAAGACGGCGGGGAAGAAGAGCAGCCCGAGCAGCGCGATCGCCACCGTGACCGCGGAGAAGATCACGGTCCGGCCGGCCCGGTCCATCGTCGTGCCGCTCGCCTCGATCACCGCCTCGGCGTCGGTGGTGGGCAGGGCGCGCATCTCCTCCCGGAAGCGGGAGACGACGAGCAGCCCGTAGTCGATGCACAGCCCGAGCCCGAGGACGGTGACGATGTTGACGACCGTGGCGTCCAGCTCGATGACGTGGGAGAAGCCCCACAGCGAGGCGAAGGCACCGCCGATCGAGGCCATGGCACCGACGATCGGGATGCCGGCGGCGAGGAAACCGCCGAAGACGAGGACCATGACGACGAAGGTCACCGGCAGCGCGATGCCCTCGCCGAGCGTCAGGTCCGCCCCGAGCTGGTCGACGACCTCACCGACGAGCATCTCCACGCTGCCCCGGCTGCTCTGCTGCGCCCACGAGCCGGTGACGATCTGGTCCAGCTGGACGTCGACGAGACGTTGCACCCGCTCCAGCCGTGCGCCCTCGAGGTCCGGCTCGTACTCCACGATCGTGACGAAACCCCAGCGCCCCCCGCCCTCGTCGCGGACGAGCGGGGCGGCACGCTCGTCGTGCACCCCACCGGGCAGCACGAGCGGGTTGACGACGTGGGCGACGCCGTCGAGGTCGTGGATGCGCTTCACGGCCCGGGCGACCTTGGCCCGCACGAAGGGGTTGGTGGCGGCCGCCCCCTCGACGACGAGGGTCTCGGTGGCGAAGTCCCCGCCGCCGGCGTCGATCAGCAGCTCCTGTGCCTCCTTGGCCTGCCCCGGGGCGGTGATGTCACCGCTGTGCAGATCGTCGAAGAGGCCGCGTCCGGTGACCGCGCCGAGCGCGAGCGAGAAGGCAAGGACCGTGAGCAGCGCCCACACGAGCAGGACGGTGCGCGGGCGCCGGCCCATGAGACGGCCCCACCGGTGCAGCAGGGAGGGGGCGCCCGCCCCGCTCATGGGGTCCGGCCCACGTGCTCGAGCAGCCGGTCCAGGAACTCGGTCTGCGCGGCGACGAGCACCTCCCGGGCCTCCGGCACCGCCAGCCACTCGGCCCGGTCCACCTCCGGGATGCGCTGCCTGCGGCCGGAGCGGGGCGGCCACTCGATCTCGACGGTGTTCGAGACGACGAAGGCCAGGTCGGCCTCCGTGGCCACCGCATGGACCCGCACGATCTTGCCGCCGGACTGGCGCACCTCACCGAGATCGACGCGCTCGCCGGCGGGAGCGGCCACGCCGATCTCCTCGGCGAACTCCCGCTCCGCGGCGGCCACCGGGTCCTCGACGGCCGGGTCGTACTCGCCCTTGACGATGCTCCACGCGCGGGGCCGACGGGACCAGAAGGGCCCGCCCATGTGGGCGAGGAAGACCTCGAGACCGCCCCCCGGGCGGGGACGGTGGGGCAGCAGCCCGGCGCTGTGACGTGGCACGTGCCCGAGGCTAGTCGGGGCGGCCGGATAGCGTGTGGGACGTGGACTCCTTCGACCTCTTCGACTCCAGCGAGGCGCCGGACCAGGGCTCGGGGGCTGACCTGCAGGCCCCGCTCGCGGTACGGATGCGCCCGCGCGACCTCGAGGAGATCCGGGGGCAGCGGGAGGTCCTGCGCACCGGGTCGCCGCTCCGCCGCCTCGTCGAGGGCTCCGCGAGCGCGACGACGGGCCCGATGTCGGCGATCCTCTGGGGGCCTCCGGGCACCGGCAAGACGACCCTGGCCCACCTCGTCGCCACCTCCGCGGACCGCGACTTCGTGCAGCTCTCGGCGGTGACCGCCGGCGTGAAGGACGTGCGCGCCGCTATGGAGCGGGCCGCACGCAACCGCTCGATGTACGGGCGCCAGACGGTGCTCTTCCTCGACGAGATCCACCGCTTCTCCAAGGCCCAGCAGGACGCGCTGCTGCCCGGGGTGGAGAACCGCGAGGTCGTCCTCGTCGCCGCGACGACGGAGAACCCCTCCTTCTCGGTCATCGCCCCGCTGCTCTCCCGTTCGGTCCTCGTCACGCTCGAGTCCCTGACCCGCGAGGAGATCGGCGAGGTCATCGACGCCGCGCTCGCCGACGAGCGGGGCCTGGCCGGCGGCTACGACCTGGCGGAGGAGGCCCGGGAGCACCTCGTGGCCATCGCCGGCGGGGACGCCCGGCGGGCACTGACCTCCCTCGAGGCGGCCGCCGGGGTGGCCGAGGAGGACATCGCCTTCGGCGCGGAGGTGCCCCCGGAGGGCATCCCGCTCACCCTCGCCCACGTCGAGCAGGCCGTGGCCCGCGCGGCGGTGCGCTACGACCGCACCGGTGACCAGCACTACGACGTCGCCTCGGCCTTCATCAAGGCGATGCGCGGCTCCGACGTCGACGCCGCGCTGCACTACCTGGCCCGCCAGCTCGAGGCGGGGGAGGACCCGCGCTTCATCGCCCGGCGGGTGGTCATCTCCGCCTCCGAGGACGTCGGGCTCGGCGACCCGACCGCCCTGCAGACCGCCGTGGCCGCGATGCACGCCGTCGCCCAGATCGGTATGCCGGAGGCACGGATCATCCTGGCCCAGGCGGTCGTGCACAACGCCCTCGCGCCGAAGTCCAATGCCGCCTACACCGGGATCAACGAGGCCGTCGCCGACGTGCGCGCCGGCAAGGTGCAGGCCGTGCCGCCGCACCTGCGGGGGAGCGGCTACACCCAGGCCTCGGACCGGGCCGCCGGGGCGGTCGGGGGCGCGAAGGTCGCCGGCTACGTCTACGCCCACGACGAGCCCGACGCGGTCGCGCGCCAGCAGTACCTGCCCGACGACCTGCACGCCGAGCTGGCCGAGCGCTCCTACTACCGGCCGACGGACCGCGGCTTCGAGGCCCGGCTGCAGGACCGGTGGGCCTGGCTGCGGGGACGGCTGCGCGGCCGGGGTTGAGGCCGCACGCGGTTCGGCGGGCCGGACCGGTGGGTAAGGTGGGTCCTCGGTCCTGCCCGAGACCCCTGCCCCACCGATTGGACACGATAGACCGATGGAAACTGCCGAGATCCGGCGTCGCTGGCTCACCTTCTTCGAGGCGAAGGGGCACACGGTCGTCCCCTCCGCCCCGCTGATCCACGAGGACCCCACCCTCCTCTTCGTCAACGCCGGCATGGTCCCCTTCAAGCCGTACTTCCTCGGTCAGGAGACGGCCCCGTGGGACCGGGCGACGAGCGTGCAGAAGTGTGTGCGCACCGGTGACATCGACGAGGTCGGCAAGACCTCGCGGCACGGCACGTTCTTCCAGATGAACGGCAACTTCTCCTTCGGCGACTACTTCAAGCGCGAGGCCATCGCCTTCGCGTGGACGCTCCTGACCACCCCCCAGGACGAAGGGGGCTACGGCCTGGACCCGGACCGGCTCTGGGCCACCGTCTACCGGGAGGACGACGAGGCCGAGCGTCTCTGGCTGGAGGAGACCTCGATCCCCGCGGAGCGCATCGTGCGCCGCGGGCGGCTGGACAACTACTGGAGCATGGGCGTGCCCGGCCCCGGCGGGCCCTGCAGCGAGATCTTCTACGACCGCGGCCCGGAGTACGGGCCCGAGGGCGGCCCGGAGGTCGACGAGGACCGCTACATGGAGATCTGGAACCTCGTCTTCATGCAGGAGGAGCTCTCCGAGGTCCGGGCCAAGGACGACTTCGACGTCGCCGGCCGGCTGCCCGCCGAGAACGTCGACACCGGCATGGGCCTGGAGCGAATCGCGAGCATCCTCCAGGGCGTCGACAACATGTACGAGATCGACGAGGTCTACCCGGTCCTGGAGAAGGCCGCGGAGATGACCGGCCGCACCTACGGTGCCTCCTCGGGGCACACCGCGGGCGACTCCGCCCCCGACGACGTGCACCTGCGCGTCGTCGCGGACCACGTGCGCTCCTCCCTCATGCTCATCGGTGACGGCGTCACGCCGGGCAACGAGGGGCGCGGCTATGTGCTGCGCCGGATGCTGCGCCGCGCGGTGCGCGCCATGCGGCTGCTCGGTTACGAGGAGCCGGCGCTGCCCGAGCTGCTGCCGGTGTCCATGGAGCGGATGAGCAAGTCCTACCCCGAGCTGCGCACCGGCTTCGAGCGGATCGCGCAGATCGCCTACGCCGAGGAGCAGGCCTTCCGGCGCACGCTCGCCCAGGGCACGACGATCCTCGACACCGCCGTCACCCGCTCGAAGGAGGCCGGACGGGACGAGCTGCCCGGCGAGGAGGCCTTCGCCCTGCACGACACCTACGGCTTCCCGATCGACCTCACGCTCGAGATGGCGGCCGAGCAGGGGCTCAAGGTCGACCGGGACGGCTTCGTGCGGCTCATGGAGGAGCAGCGCCAGCGCGCCAAGGCCGATGCCAAGGCCAAGAAGGGCGGCCACGCCCACACCGAGGTGTGGAAGGAGCTGCGGGCCCTCGGGGCGACCGACTGGCGCGCCTACGAGGAGCTGACGACCGAGGGCAGCATCGTCGGCCTCGTGCGCGACGGCGCCCGCGTCGAGGAGCTGGAGCCGGGCCAGACCGGTCAGGTCGTGCTCGACCGCACGAGCTTCTACGCCGAGTCCGGTGGTCAGATCGCCGACGCCGGCGTCATCGTGCTCGACGGCGCCACGCTGCGGGTGCGCGACGTGCAGCGCCCCGTGGGGGGCCTCGTCGTGCACACCGTCGAGGTCGAGGACGGCCCGGTCCGGGTCGGTGCCGAGACCTCGGCCCGGGTGGACCCGAGCTGGCGCATCGACGCCTGCCAGGCCCACTCCGGCACCCACGTCGTGCACGCCGCGCTGCGCCAGGTGCTCGGCCCGTCGGCGCTGCAGTCCGGCTCCTACAACAAGCCGGGCTACCTGCGGCTGGACTTCGCCTGGAACCAGGCCCTCAGCGCCGACGCGAGGGCCGAGATCGAGCACGTCGCCAACCTCGCCGTCCGCGACGACCTGCCGGTCAGCGCCGAGTGGATGTCGCTGCCGGAGGCACGCCAGCAGGGTGCGCTGGCCCTCTTCGGGGAGACCTACGGCGAGCAGGTGCGCGTCGTCGAGATCGGCGGCCCGTGGTCCCGCGAGCTGTGCGGTGGCACCCACGTGCGCCACTCCAGCCAGGTCGGTGCCCTCACCCTCACCGGTGAGTCCTCCGTCGGCTCCGGCGTGCGCCGCCTCGAGGCCTTCGTCGGGATGAACGCCCTCTCCCACCTGGCTGCCGAGCGCGCCCTGGTCAACGAGCTCTCTGACATCGTCAAGGCGCCTGCGGGCGAGCTGCCCGCGCGCGTCTCGGACATGGTCGCCCGGCTGCGCGAGGTCGAGAAGGAGCTGGAGAAGGTCCACCGCGAGCAGGTCGCCGCCTCCGCCGGGTCGCTCACCGAGCACGCTCGCGACGTCGCCGGCGTCACCTTCGTCGGCCACCACGTCGCTGGTGGCGGTTCCCAGGACCTGCGCCAGATGGTCACCGACACCCGGGCGAAGCTCGGCGAGGAGCGCCCGGCCGTCGTCGCCCTCACCGGCGACGCGTCCGGCAAGCCCGTCGTCGTCGTCGCCACCAACGAGGCTGCCCGCGCGAAGGGGGTCGCCGCCGGCGCCCTCGTGCGCGTCGGGGCGAGCGCCCTCGGCGGCGGTGGCGGCGGCAAGGACGACCTCGCCCAGGGCGGCGGGCAGGACGCCGGCAAGGTCGAGGAGGCCCTGGCGTCGATCGCCCGAGAGCTCGGTGCCTGAGCCGGGGATGCGCCCGGGCGTGCGCCTCGGCGTCGACGTCGGCTCGGTCCGCGTCGGTGTCGCCTCCTGCGACCCCGACGGGATGCTCGCCACACCGGTGGAGACCGCCCCTCGGGACGAGCAGGGTGAGGGGGACCTGCGCCGGGTGCTCGAGCTGCTGGAGGAGCTCGGCGCCGTCGAGGTCGTCGTCGGGCTGCCCCGCTCGCTCGACGGCACCGAGGGACCGGCCGCCGAGGGCGTGCGCCGGTGGACCAAGCGGCTCCTCGCGCTGATGAAATCGGCATCGATCGGGAACACGCCGATCCGCCTGGTGGACGAACGACTCACGACAGTGGATGCTCATCGAGGCCTGCGGGAGAGCGGCGTTGCCGGTCGTGGGCACCGTGCGGTCGTCGACCAGGCGGCCGCGGTGCTCATCCTGCAGACTGCGCTGGACACGGAGCGCGCAACCGGTGGACCCCCCGGGGAACGGGTCGGTCGGCCGCGCCGACGCAAACCGCGGAAGGGCCGGGATTCATGACTCACCTCGAGGACACGATCTTCGACGACGACGGTGTCCCCGAGGAGGGCCGTCGCCGCAGGTGGCGACGGATCCGCCGGGGCGGCATGTCCTGCCTCGTGCTCGTCCTCGCCGCCGCGCTCGTCGTCGGCGCCGTCCTCTTCGCCTTCGGCAGCCTGCGTTCGCTGCTGCCGAGCTTCGAGTCCGATGACTACTCGGGCCCCGGCCACGGCCGGGTCGAGGTGCGCATCGACGAGGGCGCGAGCGGCTCGGTCATCGGCGAGCGGTTGGAGAAGAAGGGCGTGGTCAAGACCGCGAGTGCCTTCACCTCCGTCGCGACCGCCCAGCCGGAGGAGGCCGCCTCCATCCAGCCGGGCACCTACTCGATGAAGCTGGAGATGAGCGCCTCGGACGCCTTCGACCGGTTGCTCCAGCCCAAGGCGCGCATCGACGACGGGGTGACGATCAGCGAGGGCCTGTGGCGTTCGGAGATCTACCGGAAGCTCTCCAAGGCCACGGACGTCCCCGTCTCCGAGTACGAGAAGGCGGAGAAGTCCGGGAAGCTGAAGCTGCCCAACGAGGCCGGGGGCGACGTCGAGGGCTGGCTCTTCCCCTCGACCTACGACTTCAGCTCCAAGGCGCCCGCGGTCGACCAGCTGAACCGGATGATCGAGCAGACCGTCTCGCACCTGAAGGAGGAGAAGGTCCCCCGCTCGAAGTGGGAGCGCACCCTCACCGTCGCCTCCATCGTCGAGGGCGAGTCCGGTGCCGCCGACCGCGGCAAGGTGGCACGGGTCGTCGAGAACCGGCTGGCGGACCCGAGCGGCCCCACGCGCGGCATGCTGCAGATGGACAGCACGATCCACTACATCCTGCAGAAGCGCGGGACCGTGACGACCTCGGACAAGGAGCGCAAGTCCGACAGCCCGTACAACACCTACACCACCACCGGACTGCCGCCCGGCCCGATCAACAACCCGGGTGCTGCGGCCATCGAGGCGGCAGCCAACCCGACCCCCGGCAAGTGGGTCTACTTCGTCACCGTCGACCCGAAGACGGGGGAGACGAAGTTCGCCGAGAGCAAGGCCGAGCACGAGAAGAACGTCCAGGAGTTCTGCCGCAACACCGGGAAGTGCCAGTGAGCACCCAGCGGTGCGCGGTCCTCGGCTCGCCCGTGGCGCACTCGCTCTCACCGACGCTGCACGCGGCCGGCTACGCCGCCTGCGGCCTCACCGGGTGGGAGTACACCCGCCACGAGGTGGACGAAGGGGGCCTGCCCCCCTTCGTCGCCGGTCTGGACCGCTCCTGGCGGGGGCTGAGCCTGACGATGCCGCTCAAGGCGGTGGCGCTGGAGATCGCCGAGAGCGTCAGCGACCTCGCCCGCGAGGCGGGCGCGGTCAACACCCTCGTGCGGACCGGGACCGGCTGGGCCGGCCACAACACCGACGTCGCCGGCATCGTCACCGCGCTGCGCGAGGCCGGGGCGGAGCGCCCCCGCACTGCCACCGTCATCGGCTCCGGGGCCACGGCCCGCTCCACACTGCTCGCCCTGCGGGAGCTCGGGGCCGAGCAGGTCACGGTCGCCGCGCGCAACCCCGACCGCGGCAGGGCCCTGGCCGAGTCCGTCGCCGGGCAGACCGCGAGCGTCGTGGACCTGGCCACGTGGCCCGACCAGCCGGCGGACGTCGTCGTGAGCACGCTGCCGGGTGGTGATGCCGGCTTCGCCGCGGCCGAGCCGCTGACCGGGCACGAGGGCGGGCTCGCAGGCACTGTGCTGCTGGACGTCGTCTACGCCGACTGGCCCACCCGGCTGGCCCGGGCCGCCGAGGAGCACGGAGCCCGCGTCGTCTCCGGGCTGGAGATGCTCGTGCACCAGGCCGCGGAGCAGTTCGAGCTCTTCACCGGGCACCGACCGCCGGTGGCCGCCATGCACGCGGCGGGGCTGGCCGCACTGGGCCACACCCCGGACGCCTGAGGGCCCGAGGTGGCCGGGATGGAAGGATGCCTCCCATGTTGCGTTGGTTGACTGCCGGTGAGTCCCACGGCCAGGCCCTGGTCGCGACCCTGGAGGGTCTCCCCGCGGGGGTCGAGGTGAGCACCTCGGACGTCGCCGCCGCCCTCGCCCGCCGCCGCCTCGGCTACGGCCGCGGCGCGCGCATGAAGTTCGAGCAGGACGAGGTCACCTTCCTCGGCGGGGTCCGGCACGGTCGCACCCTCGGCTCGCCCGTGGCCGTGATGATCGGCAACACCGAGTGGCCCAAGTGGGAGACCGTCATGAGCGCCGACCCGGTCGCTCCCGAGGCTCTCGCCGGGGCGAACGACGTCGGTGCCGAGAAGGAGCTCGCGAGGAACCGGCCGCTCACCCGCCCGCGCCCGGGGCACGCGGACCTCGTCGGCATGCAGAAGTACGGCTTCGACGAGGCGCGTCCGGTGCTGGAGCGCGCCTCCGCCCGCGAGACCGCAGCGCGGGTCGCGCTCGGCGAGGTGGCCCAGCGCTTCCTCGAGCAGGCGTACGGGATCCGGCTCGTGGCCCACACCGTCGAGATCGGCGGTGCCGGCGGCTCGGAGGATGCCCCGCTGCCGCTTCCGGAGGACGAGGCCACGCTGGACGAGAACCCGGTCCGGGCGAGCTCGCCCGAGGCCACCGAGGCGATGGTCGCCGCGATCGACGCTGCCAAGAAGGACGGCGACACCCTCGGCGGGGTCGTCGAGGTACTCGCCTACGGGCTGCCGCCGGGCCTCGGCTCGCACGTGCACTGGGACCGGCGACTCGATGCCCGGCTCGCGGGTGCGCTCATGGGCATCCAGGCGATCAAGGGTGTCGAGGTCGGCGACGGCTTCACCACCGCCCGGCGGCGGGGCTCGGCAGCCCACGACGAGATGGAGCGCGACGGCGACGGCACGATCCACCGGCGCACCGACCGCGCCGGCGGGACCGAAGGGGGCATGAGCACCGGGGACGCGCTGCGGGTGCGGGCCGCGATGAAGCCCATCAGCACGGTGCCCCGCGCCCTGGACACCGTGGACGTCACCGCGACGGACCCCGCGACGGCGATCCACCAGCGCTCGGACGTGTGCGCCGTCCCGGCGGCCGGGGTCGTCGCACAGGCCATGGTCGCCCTCGTGCTGGCGGAGGCCTGCGTCGAGAAGTTCGGCGGCGACTCGGTCGCGGAGACCGCCCGCAACCACCGGGGCTACCTCGAGTCGATCCCGGAGCTGATGCGGACGTGGACCCCGTGAGCGGGGCCCCCTTCGTCGTCGTCATCGGTCCGCCCGGGGTCGGGAAGTCCACGGTGGCCGCGGAGCTCGCGGGCCGCCTCGGCCGGACTGTGGTCGACACCGACGCGCTCGTCGAGGAGCGGGCGGGGAAGGCGATCTCCGACATCTTCCTCGACGAGGGCGAGAGCGCCTTCCGGGAGCTGGAGACCGAGGCCGTCCTCGGCGGCCTCACGCAGGAGGGCATCGTCCTCGCCCTCGGTGGCGGTGCGCCGATGACCCCGGCGGTCGCGGACGCGCTCGAGGGGCACCGGGTGCTCTTCCTCGACGTCGGGATCGCCGACGCGGCGCGGCGCATCGGGCTGAACGTCTCCCGCCCGCTGCTCGGCGTCAACCCACGGCAGAGCTGGATCAAGACCATGCAGGAGCGCCGTCCCACGTACGAACGCCTCGCGACCTGGCAGGTGGACACCTCCGACCACGAGGTCCCCGAGGTGCTCGAGGCCGTGCTGGCGGCAATGGGGGAGGAGCGATGAGCGAGGCGACCCGGATCCCCGTCGGCACCGACTACGACGTGCTCGTCGGTCACGGGACCAGCGCCCACGTGGCCGAGCTGCTGCCCAGCGGCGTGGCCCGCGTCCTCGTCGTGCACGGGGAGCCGCTCGCCGGTCTCGCCTCCCCGGTCATCGAGGCCCTGCGCGAGGCGGGGCCGGAGGTCCACGTGGCGGCCGTCCCCGACGCCGAGGCCGCCAAGAGCGTCGAGGTCGCCGCGGACCTGTGGGGGCTCATGGGGCGGGCCGGCTTCACCCGCAGCGACGCCGTCGTCACGGTCGGCGGGGGCAGCGTCACGGATCTCGGCGGCTGGGTCGCCGCCGCGTGGCTGCGCGGGGTCGCGGTCGTGCACGTGCCGACGACCGTCCTCGGGATGGTCGACGCGGCGGTCGGCGGCAAGACCGGCGTGAACACGGTCGAGGGCAAGAACCTCGTCGGTGCCTTCCACCCGCCGGTCGGGGTGCTGTGCGACCTGGACCACCTGGCGAGCCTGCCCCCGGCCGACCTGTCGGCCGGCCTCGCGGAGGTGGCCAAGGGCGGCTTCATCGCCGACCCGCGGATCCTCGAGGTGATCGAGTCCGACGCCGGTGGCGTCCAGGAGCCGGGCTCGCCGGCCCTGCGCGAGGTCATCGAGCGCAAGATCGCGGTCAAGGCGGAGGTCGTCGCCGCGGACCTGCGCGAGTCCGGCCTGCGCGAGATCCTCAACTACGGTCACACCCTCGGCCACGCGATCGAGCACCACAGCGGCTACCGGATGCGTCACGGCGAGGCGGTCTCGATCGGGATGGTGTACGCGGCCGAGCTGGCCCACCGCAGCGGACGCATCGACGCCGACCTGCTCGAGCGCCACCGGTACGTCCTGGGACTGCTCGGGCTGCCGACGAGCTACTCGGGCGCGGACTTCGAGGAGCTGCTCGAGGCGCTGCGCCGGGACAAGAAGACCCGCGGGTCCACGCTGCGCTTCGTCGTCCTGGACGGCCTGGCCGAGCCCGGCCGCCTCGAGGGGCCGGAGGAGTCGATGTTGCGGGAGGCCTTCGCGGCGCTTCGCTGACGCGCCTCGCCGGGGCTCACCCGTCGAGGTCGGCCTCGTGGACGGTGAGGGCGACCTGCACCCGGTTGTCCGCGTCCAGCTTGTCCAGGATGTGCCCGACGTGGGCCTTGACGGTCGCGATGCTCATGAAGAGCCGGGAGGCGATCTCGGCGTTGGAGTGGCCGGCACCGACGGCCCGGGCGACCTCGAGCTCGCGGTCGGTGAGGCACTCCAGCCGGCCACGGGCCTCGTGTCGTGCCGCGGAGCGTCCGGTTGATCCGGCGGACCGGACCTGGTCCAGCACCCGGCCAGTGATTCCGGGGGAGAGGATCGAGGAGCCTGCCGCGACGAGCCGCACGGCCTCGACGATCCGCTCCGGCGCGGTGTCCTTGAGGAGGAAACCGTCGGCGCCGTGCCGGAGGGCCCGCATGACATCGTCGTCCGCGTCGAAGGTGGTCAGGACGATGACCTTGCTCGGCGACCCGGAGCGGGCCAGCTCCTCGGTGGCGGCGAGGCCGTCCATCCGCGGCATCCGGATGTCCATGAGGACCACGTCCGGTGCCTGCTCGGCGATGAGCGAGAGACCCTCGCGCCCGTCCCCGGCCTGCCCGACGACGGTGATCTCCTCGTCGCCGGCGAGCATCATCGTCAGCGCGGTGCGCACCATCGGGTCGTCGTCGACGAGGACGACGCGGATCTCGCTCATGCCGGCCACGGTAGCCGCGCGACGAGTCGGTGCTGCTCGTCCTCCCATCCGTGGCGCAGCTCGCCGCCGGCCAGCTCCACCCGTTCGGTGAGGCCGAGGAGCCCGAGACCGGCGCCCGGCACCGGCGCGTCGGGCTGGGCCACCGGGCGTCGGTTGGTCACGGCCACCTCCAGGCCCTCGCCCGCGGCGCCGTGCAGCCTGAGGCGGACCAGGCTGCCCGGAGCGTGCTTGCGGGCATTGGTCAGCCCCTCCTGCAGCACCCGGTAGGCGGTCCGGGAGATCGAGCCGGGCAGGGCGCCCCGATCGGCCACGTCCTCCTCGAGGACGACCTCCGTCCCCGCGGTGCGAGCCGACTCGACGAGGTCCTCGAGCATCGTCAGGTCCGCCTGCGGGGCAACGCTGTCCGAGACCGAGTCCGGGTCGCGCAGCACACCGAGGACCTCCCGCAGGTCCGTCAGGGCCGCGTGGGCGTTGTCGTTGATCGCGGCCACGGCGGAGCGGCGTTCCTCCTCGGGGAGGTCCTGCCGGTAGGCCAGCAGACCCGCGTGCATGCTCACCAGCGAGATCCGGTGGGCGAGCACGTCGTGCATCTCGCGGGCGATGTCGGTGCGCTCGGCCGCCCGCGCCTGCGCGACGCGGGCGCGCTGCTCGGCGAGCGCGGTGTGCGCCCGATCCACCCAGGCACGCACCAGCGCGCGCCGGGACCCGATCGAGTAGCCGACCGCGACGATCACCGCCGTCAGCAGCAGCCCGATCAGCGCCTCGGCCCACAGGGGCAGGGACTCCCCGGCGGGGAAGAGCCGGGAGTAGGTGACGCCGACGAGCACCGTCAGCAGGGTCAGCGGCACGATCTCGCGCCAGCGCTGCCGGGTCGCCACCGAGCACAGCACGATCGTCTGCGCCCCCACCGCGACCGTGGACACCAGCGTCATCAGGGTCGTCACGATGCCCGTGGCCACGGGGAGTCGTCGGCGCAGCGGGAGCAGAGCCGTGGCGAGGATCCCGACGATCGGGTCCACGACCACCATGAGCAGGGGGCGAACGCCCGCAGGCTCCTTCCCGCCCTCCGGGAAGGCCAGCACGAGGACCACGAGCCACAGTCCGCCGCCGATGACGAGGGCCAGCAGCACCCGCCCGACCGAGGTCCACCACGTCGCCCGGTCGGGGATGCGCGTGGGCAGCGGCGTCTCGGCTCCGGCGGTCACCGCACCCACGGTACGGGGGGCCATGTCCGACCAAAGTCGTAGACGCATTTCAGACTCCGGACGGATGTGCCCCGGGCGGGGTGGCGCGCATGCTGGAGGACATGATCACAGTGGAGCACCTGACCAAGCGCTACGGCGGGTTCACCGCGGTGGACGACATCTCCTTCGAGGTGCGCCCCGGCAGCGTCACCGGCTTCCTCGGCCCGAACGGCGCGGGCAAGTCCACCGCGATGCGGATGATGACGGGCCTGACCCCGCCGACGTCGGGAAGAGCCACCGTGCTCGGCCGCGACTACCGTGACCTGCCCACCCCGGGTCGGCACGTGGGGGTCATGCTCGACGCCTCCGCCCAGCACGGGGGCCGCAAGGGCGGTGAGGTGCTGCGGCTGGCCGCCATGCACCTCGGCCTCGGCAAGGAGGAGGTGGCCGCTGCGCTCTCCCGCGTCGGGCTGAGCGAGAAGGAGGCCTCCCGCCGGGTGCGCAACTACTCCCTGGGCATGCGCCAGCGTCTCGGTCTCGCCGCCGCGCTCCTGGGACGTCCCCAGGTGCTGATCCTCGACGAGCCCGCCAACGGGCTGGACCCCCAGGGCATCCACTGGATGCGGGGTCTGCTGCGCGACTTCGCGGAGGCCGGCGGCACCGTGCTGCTCTCCTCCCACCTGCTGAGCGAGGTCCAGGTCATCGCCGACGAGATCGTCATGATCGGTTCCGGCCGGATCGTCACCCGCGGACGCACCTCCGAGCTGCTGGACGCCCGGGGGACGCGGGTGCGCTCGATCGACGACGACCGCCTCGTCGCGGCCCTGGAGCGGGTCGGGACTGAGGTCACCAGGGACCGCTCCGGTCTCGTCGTCGCCGCCCCGCCGGAGCAGGTCGGCCGTGTCGCCCTGGACGCCGGGGTGGTCCTCCTGGAGCTGCGCGCCGGCGGCGCGGGCGGCCTGGAGGAGATGTTCCTGGAGATCACCGCCGGTGATGCACGCGAAGGAGTTGCCGCATGAGCACCGTGACCGCACCCGAATCGACCGTCCCGAAGCGGCCCGCGCTGGCCGACGTCGGCCGTGTCCCCTTCCACCGGCTCGTGGCCATCGAGCTGCGCAAGGCCGTGGACACCCGTGCCGGCATGTGGGTGATGATCGTCATGGCGGCGATCTCGCTCGTCGTGGTCGGCTCCTACGCCTTGTGGGGACCGGAGGCCGAGCAGTCCTTCGGCGTCCTCCTCGGCCTGACGAGCATCCCGCTGGCGATGCTGCTGCCGATCGTCGGCATCCTGCTCGCCACCCAGGAGTGGAGCACCCGTACCGGCCTGGTGACCTTCACCCTCGAGCCGCGCAGGGGACTGGTGGTCACCGCGAAGCTCATCGCCTCGCTGGTCCTCGGGCTCGTCGTCATGGCCGCGGCCTTCGCGGCCGCCGCACTGGTCACCGTGGTGACGGGCGGAGAGTGGTCCCTGACCGGCATCTCGGCGTGGGGCCTCGTGCTGGCCGTGTGCATCTACGTCCTTCAGGGGGCGGGCTTCGGCCTCGCCTTCCTCAACACCCCCTTCGCCATCGTCGCCTCGCTCGTCCTGCCCACCGCCTGGCAGATCGCCACCTCCCTCGTGGCGAAGCTGACCGACGTGGCGCCGTGGCTGGACCTGGAGCGGACCACCGGCCCGCTCACCGAGGGCGGCATGACGGGCCAGGACTGGGCCAAGCTGGCCACGTCCGCCCTGGTCTGGGTCGGCATCCCGATCGCGGTCGGCACCTGGCGGGTGCTGCGCCGCGAGATCAAGTAGGGCCCGAGCGGCCACACATGCCCTCGGCCCGGTCGTCATCAGGGGGACGGCCGGGCCGAGCTCTTGCTCGCTGCAGGTGTCAGGCGGTGGTGCGGACCTCCTCGTGCGGCGCCGTCGAGGACATGATCTTCACGATCTCGGCGGCGTCCCGTTCGTTCAGCACGCCCCAGCCGGGGCGGTAGCCGTACACCTCGCCCAGCGGGACGGCCTCGCGGTGGCCGTTGAGGACCTCCACGTCGTCGACCGTGAGCAGGCCCGGGTGCCAGACACCGCAGGCCTCGGAGACCTTGAGCAGGTCGCGGCGGAGGGTGCGCACGTAGTTCGCGAGGCGCACCGACTTCAGCTGCGGGTCCAGGCCGCGGGCGAGCCACTTGTTCTGGGTGGCGATCCCGGTGGGGCAGCGGTCGGTGTGGCACTTCTGGGCCTGGATGCACCCGATGGAGAGCATGGCCTCGCGGGCGACGTGGACCATGTCCACTCCCATGGCGAAGGCGACGAGCGCGTTCTCGGGAAGGCCGAGCTTGCCACTGCCGACCCACGTGACGCGGTCGGCGATGCCGGCCTCCTCGAAGATCCCGAGGACTCGGGGGAAGGCCAGCCGGAAGGGCAGGGCCACGGCGTCGCTGAAGACGAGCGGGGCCGCTCCGGTGCCCCCTTCGCCGCCGTCGACGGTGATGAAGTCCACCCCGCGGGTGCCGTCCTTCATCGCCTCGGCGAGCTCGTGCCACATGTCCTCGATGCCGATCGCGGACTTGATGCCGACCGGGAGACCGGTCTCCTCGGCGATCCACTCGACGAAGTCGAGCATCGAGTCCACGTCGTGGAACTCGCGGTGCCGGGCGGGGGAGACGCAGTCCTCGTCCTCCGGGATCCCGCGGACCCGCGCGATCTCGGAGGAGATCTTCTCCGCCGGGAGGTGACCGCCCAGCCCCGGCTTGGCACCCTGGCTGAGCTTGATCTCGATGGCCTTCACGGGCGCGGAGGCGACGACCTCCCTGAGCTTGGCCATGTCGAAGCGGCCGTTCTCGTCCCGGCAGCCGAAGTAGGCGGTGCCGATCTGGAAGATGATGTCCCCGCCCTGGCGGTGGTACTCCGAGAGCGAGCCCTCCCCGGTGCAGTGCATGATGCCGGCCTGCTTCGCCCCGGCGTTGAGCGCGGTGATCGCATTGCCGGAGAGCGAGCCGAAGCTCATCGCGGAGATGTTGACCACCGAGCTCGGCCGGAAGGCGTGCCGCCGTCCGCGGGGGCCTCCGAGCACCTTGGCGGACGGGATGTTGATCAGCTCGGTGTCGCCGACCGTGGAGGAGGCCGCGACGTCGGAGAAGGTGCGGTGCTTGAAGATCGGGTAGCCGTCGAGGTGCTCGATGTCGTTGTCGGTGCCGAAACCGAAGTAGTTGTTCTGGTTCTTCGCCGAGGCATACACCCAGGTGCGCTGGTCCCGGCTGAAGGGACGCTCCTCGTCATTGCTCGTCACGATGTACTGGCGCAGCTCGGGACCGATCTTCTCGAGCAGATATCGGGCATTGGCGACGACGGGGAAGTTGTGCTTGAGAGCGTGTCGACGCTGCAGGAGGTCCCGTGCGGCGAGACCCGCCGTTCCGGCGGCGAGTGTGGCGAGTACTGCGTTGGTCTTCATGACAGCCCATCCTGCACCCTCCGGGCGGACGTTAGGATGCTTGTCGGTCCCCGTCTGTGCGATGGCGGGGAGGACACCCGTTAGACGACCCCGAGGCGAAGGTGAGCACCACACGTGGCAACGACGAATGATCTCAAGAACGGCATGGTCCTGAAGCTGGACGGTCAGCTCTGGTCGGTCGTGGAGTTCCAGCACGTCAAGCCCGGCAAGGGCCCCGCGTTCGTGCGCACCAAGCTCAAGAACGTCACCAGCGGCAAGTCCATCGACAAGACCTTCAACGCCGGGACGAAGGTGGAGACCTCCAACGTCGACCGGCAGACGATGCAGTACCTCTACAACGACGGCACCGACTACGTCTTCATGGACCCCCAGACCTACGACCAGGTCCCCGTCACCCCGGACGTCGTCGGCGAGGCCCACCGGTTCCTCCTGGAGAACAACGAGGCGACCATCGCGCGGCACGAGGGCGATGTCCTCTACATCGAGCTGCCGCCCTCGGTGGAGCTGGAGATCACCTACACCGAGCCGGGTCTGCAGGGCGACCGCTCCACCGGCGGCAGCAAGCCGGCGACGCTCGAGACCGGCGCCGAGATCCAGGTCCCGCTCTTCCTCGAGCAGGGCACCCGGGTCAAGGTCGACACCCGTGACGGCTCCTACCTCGGCCGCGTGAACTGAGTGGGAGCACGGACCAAGGCCCGCAAGCGGGCCGTCGACCTCCTCTTCGAGGCGGAGTCGCGCGGCGTCAACGCCGGCGAGCTCGCCCGGGAGCGGGGCGAGCGGCCCGTGACCCCGGCGCCGCTCAACCCCTACACGGTCACCGCCGTGCAGGGGGTCGTCGAGCACTGGGCGGAGATCGACGAGGCGCTCACCACCTACAGCCAGGGGTGGAGCCTGGAGCGGATGCCCGACGTGGACCGCGCCATCCTGCGACTGGGGGCGTGGGAGATCCTCTTCGCCGAGGACATCCCAGACGGCGTCGCGGTCAGTGAGGCCGTCGCCCTCGCGACCGAGCTGAGCACCGACGAGTCCCCCCGTTTCGTCAACGGGCTCCTTGGCCGGATCATCGAGGTCAAACCCACCCTCGTGTGAAGGGAATCTGCGTGAACAAGACCGCTGACCCGGGCGCCGAGCGCCCCGACCGCGGCGCCGTCATCGGGCAGGGCCTCATCTGGCTCTCCCGTTGGACGGTGCGTTTCCTCGTCGTCCTCGTCGGGGCGGCGGTCCTGTTCTGGCTGCTCGGCAAGCTGTGGGTCGGGGTCTTCCCGATCCTCCTCGCGCTGATCGTCTCCACCCTGCTGTGGCCCCCGACAGCCTGGCTACGTCGTCACGGACTGCCGCCGGCGCTGGCCGCCGGTCTGGTGATCCTCGGCGGGCTCGTCGTCTTCTTCGGCGTCCTCGGGGCCATCACACCGTCCATGGTCAGCCAGTCCTCGGACCTGGCCGACCAGGCCGCGAAGGGGATCAGCCAGCTGCAGGAGCGCGCGGCCCAGCCCCCCTTCAACCTCGACACCGAGTCGATCAACGAGGCCGTCGGCAAGGCCTCGACCTGGCTGCAGCAGCAGGGCGGGCAGATCGCCTCGGGCGTCTTCGCCGGGGCCTCCGCGGTCGGCTCCGGGGTCGTCACGCTCGTCCTCGTCCTCGTGCTCGTCTTCTTCTTCCTCAAGGACGGGCCGAAGTTCCTCCCCTTCGTCCGCCGCGTCGCGGGTGCCCGGCCCGGCGCCCACATCTCCGCGGTCGCCACCCGCAGCTGGGACGTGCTCGGTGGGTTCATCCGCACCCAGGCACTCGTCTCGGCGATCGATGCCGTCTTCATCGGCCTCGGCCTGGTCCTCATCGGGGTGCCGCTCGCCTTCCCGCTGGCCGTGCTGACCTTCTTCGGCGGATTCATCCCGATCATCGGTGCCTTCGCGGTCGGGGCGCTCTCGGTGCTCGTCGCGCTGGTTTCCGAGGGCCTGACCGCCGCGCTGCTCGTGCTCCTGCTGATCGTGCTCGTGCAGCAGCTGGAGGGGAATGTCCTCTCGCCGATGCTCCAGGGCAAGACGATGGACCTGCACGCGGGCGTCATCCTGCTCGCCGTGACCGTCGGCGGCACCCTCTTCGGGATCGTCGGGGCCTTCCTCGCCGTGCCCGTCACCGCGGTGCTGGCCGTGGTGCTGCGCTACCTCAGCGAGGTGGTCGACGAGCGGTCCGAGGAGCCGGA
>CAYLUX010000013.1:0-39546 GCA_964386935.1 uncultured Janibacter sp. | reverse complement strand
CTAGAGGGCTTCCTCCATGGCGCGGCGGCGCACCTCGGTCTTGGCACCGGAGCGGATCGCGCCGATCGGGCTGCCGCCGGGCAGCCGGTCGTCCTCGGCGAACATCCACTCGACGATCTCCTCGTCGTCGAAGCCACCGTCGGCCAGGACCGTGAAGGTCCCCGCGAGGGCGGGCAGCGGGCCCTGATCGTCGAGGAAGGCACCGGGCACCGAGAGGACGTTGCGCTCGCCGCGACGGACCGCGACCAGCTGACGCTCCTCGAGCATCCGGCGCACGTCGCCGATCCGCACCCCCATCCGCTCGGCGAGGTCGGGCACGGTCAGCCACTCATCGGGTATCGGCGTGTCGCTCTGTTGCACGCCGGTCAGTCTCTCAGGTCCGCGGGCCCGCGGTGACGGGGCACGCCCGGGGCGGAGCCACCGGCGCGGGGAGGACCCCCTTCGCGCAGTACGTCCGAGGGTCCGACGGATCCGGCCGGTTCTTCGCTACCGTCGATCACACAAAGCACACGAATGTCATTTCGTCACACAGGTAACACCAGCACCACGACATCCCGCCCGTGCCGGGTGGCAGCCTTCGCCGCCCCGACCCCTGGAGGCCCGTTTTGGTCCTGCCACTGCTCGTCACCACCCCCGCGACCCCCGCCGAGGCCCCCGCGGTCGAGACGACGGTGACCGCACCGGCGACCGCGCACAACGGCGCCGCGGAGCACACCGTGCGGGTCGGCGAGACCGCCACCGCCATCGCCACCCGCTACCGGGTCGACGTCGACCGGCTCCTCGAGCGCAACAACCTCGCCTCGAGCGCCTACATCCACCCGGGCCAGCAGCTGCGCATCCCGCCGCGAGCCAAGGCCGACGCCGAGACATCTCGCTCCACCCCGGCCCGCTCCGGCCCGACCCGCAGCTACACGGTGCGCACCGGCGACACCCTCACCGGCATCGCCACGCGCCACGACATGAGCACGGACCGGCTGCGGTCACTCAACGGGCTCGGCCAGGAGCCCATCCGCGCCGGGCAGAAGCTCCGGGTCCACGGCACCGCCCACCGGCCCGCGAAGCGGGCGACCCACCGCTCCCCCACGACCGACACCCACACCGTGCGCGCGGGCGAGACCCTCACCGGCATCGCGGCTCGGCGTGGCATGAGCCCGACCCGGCTGGCCAAGACGAACTCACTCGGCCCGGGGGCGGTCATCCGGCCGGGACAGCAGCTGAAGGTCCCCGAGAAGCGGAAGGCGGAGTACGACCACAACACCTTCGCCGGGCGGGACTACTCCGACGAGGTCGTCGCCGCCGCGGACGAGAACAGGACCGCCCTCGCCACCCGGAACACCCCAACCCGTCAGGAGATCAAGGACACCGTCGTGCGCACCGCGAAGCAGCACGGTGTCGATCCCTCCCTCGCGCTGGCCATCGCCTACCAGGAGTCCGGTTGGGACCACCGGCAGGTCTCGGTGGCCAATGCCGTGGGCACGATGCAGCTGATCCCCAGCAGCGGCGAGTGGGCCTCGAGCATGACCGGGCGCGACCTGGACCTGCTCGACGCGCAGGAGAACATCACCGCCGGCGTCGTGCTCATCAAGTCCCTGACCGAGCAGGCTCCGAACACCTCGGAGGCGATCGCGGGGTACTACCAGGGCCTGGCCTCGGTGCAGCGGAACGGCATGTACGACGACACCAAGCAGTACGTCTCGAAGGTCAAGGCGCTCCGAGACCGGATGTGACCCACGAAGGGGGCCGGTCCAGACTGTGGCAGTGACAACCTCGTCCCACCCGCTCGTCGGCCACCTGGTCGACGGCCGATACCGCGTGCTCAGCCACCTCGCGGACGGCGGGATGGCCACGGTCCTGCTCGCCACGGACACGCGGCTGGACCGCGAGGTGGCCTTGAAGGTCATGCGCGAGGACCTGGCCGCGGACGAGACCTTCGTCGCCCGCTTCCGGCGCGAGGCACGCTCCGCCGCGCGGCTGAGTCACCCCAACGTCGTGCAGGTGCACGACCAGGGCGAGGACCAGGGCCGGATCTTCCTCGCGATGGAGTACGTGGCCGGGCAGACGCTCCGAGAGCGCATCGACGCCGCGGGGGCGCTCCCGCCGCGCGAGGCCCTCGACCTGCTCGAGCCCGTCCTCACCGGCCTGGCGGTGGCCCACGACGCCGGCTACATCCACCGGGACGTCAAGCCCGAGAACGTGCTGATCTCCGAGGAGGGCCGGGTCAAGGTCGCCGACTTCGGCCTGGCCCGGGCCGTCACCTCCCAGACGCACACCGCCGACGAGGGCATCCTCTACGGCACCGTCGCCTACCTCTCCCCCGAGCAGGTCGAGCGCGGCATCGCCGACGCCCGCAGCGACGTCTACGCAGCGGGGCTGATGCTCTTCGAGCTGCTCACCGGCACCCGTGCGCTGCAGGGCGACTCACCGATCCACATCGCGTTCCAGCACGTGCACGCGGACATCCCGGCGCCCTCGGAGCGGGTACCCGGCCTGCCGCCGGAGCTAGACCACCTCGTGGCACTGGCCACCCACCGTGACCCGGACCAGCGCCCCCGCGACGCCGGCGAGTACCTCGCGGAGGTTCGCGCGGTGCGCCGGGCCCTCACGCCCGAGCAGCTGGACCGCAGGCCCGCCCGGGCGCCGCGCCCAGCGGGCGCTGCCGCGCCGGGCAGCGCCGCCACCGTCGCCCACGCGCGCCCCGCGCAGACCCGCTCGCTCACCGCTCCCACACCGCCCGGTGGTGCCGATGGTGCCGGGGGCACGCCCCCTTCGTCCTCGTCCTCGCGCGCCGGACTCCTCGCGCTGCTCCTGGCAGTGCTGCTCGTCCTCGGTGGCGGGTACTGGTGGTACGCCACGGCCGGGCCGGGCGGCGAGGTCACCGTCCCGGACACCGCCGGTCAGACCCGCCAGCAGGCCGAGGGGACGCTGCAGGACCACGACCTGGAGCTCGTGGCGAAGCAGGCCTACGACGAGGACGTCCCCAAGGGGCGGGTGATCACCTCGAACCCTCCACCGCGGACCGAGGTCGGTCGGGGCAGCGAGCTGACCGTCGTCATCTCCCGCGGCCCGGAGCGCTACGCGGTGCCGGACCTGGCCGGCAAGACGCGCCAGCGTGCGAAGTCCCTCCTCGAACGCCGCCACCTCGAGGTCGACGGGACCACCCGGCGCTACGACGAGACCGTCGCCAAGGGCAGGGTCATCACGACCGACCCGGACGTCGGCACCGAGCTCAAGCGCGACTCCGCCATCGACCTGGTCCTCTCCAGGGGGCCCGAACCCATCGACGTTCCCTCGGTGACCGGCGAGAAGCTGGGCGATGCCACGACCACCCTCGAGGATGCCGGCTTCGAGGTCGACCGCACCTCGGACGCCTACTCCTCCGACGTGCCGAAGGGGGCGATCGTCCGGCAGTCGCCGGCGGACGGGACGCTCACGCGCGGGGAGACCGTCACCATCACCGTGTCCAAGGGGCCGGAGATGGTCACCGTGCCGGACGTCGAGGGGATGAGCCTCGCCGAGGCCACCAGGGCCCTGGAGTCGGCCGGCTTCGAGGTCACGGTCCAGAAGTTCCTCGGCGCACCGCTGGACGAGGTCCGCGCCTCCCAGCCGGGCGGCGGTCAGCGCGCCGAGAAGGGCTCGACCGTGACGATCCTCGTGGTGTGAGGATCAGCCCTCGGCGAGCATCTCCGCGGTGAGGAAGGCCAGCTCGAGGCTCTGCCGGTGGTTCAGCCGCGGGTCGCAGACGCTCTCGTAGCGCTTGTTGAGGTCCTCGTCGACGATCCGCTCGGCGCCGCCGAGGCACTCGGTCACGTCATTGCCGGTCAGCTCGATGTGCAGCCCGCCGGGGACGGTCCCGAGGCTGCGGTGCACCTCGAAGAAGCCACGCACCTCGTCCACGACGTCCTCGAAGTCCCGGGTCTTGAAGCCCGAGGCGGACTCGAAGGTGTTGCCGTGCATCGGGTCGCAGATCCAGGTGACGGTGGCACCGGAGTCGCGGACCTTCTCGATGATCGGGGGCAGCGCGTCCCGGATCTTGCCGGCACCCATCCGGGTGATGAAGGTCAGCCGGCCGGGTTCACGCTGCGGGTCCAGCAGGTCGATGACCCGCAGCAGCTCCTCCGGGTCGGCCTTGTCGGAGACCTTCATCCCGATCGGGTTGCGGATCCGGCTGACGAACTCCAGGTGGGCGTGGTCCAGCTGCCGGGTGCGCTCGCCGACCCACAGGAAGTGCCCGGAGGTGTCGTAGAGGTCGCCCGTGCGGGAGTCCACACGGGTCATCGGCCGCTCGTAGTCCAGGAGCAGCGCCTCGTGCGCCGACCAGAACTCGGTCGCGGTCATCGCGTCGAAGTCCACCCCGCAGGCCGCCATGAAGCGCAGCGCCTTGCTGATCTCGCGGGCGAGGCCCTCGTAGCGGCGGTTGGCGGCGTTGGAGACGAAGCCGACGTTCCAGTCGTGGACCATCCGCAGGTCGGCGAAACCGCCCTGGGTGAAGGCACGCACGAGGTTCAGGGTCGAGGCGCTCGTGTGGTACCCGCGCAGCAGCCGCTGCGGGTCCGGCTCGCGGGACTCGGGGGTGAACTCGAAGTCGTTGACCATGTCCCCGCGGTAGGCGGGCAGGGTGACCCCGTCACGGGTCTCGGTGTCCTTGCTGCGGGGCTTGGCGAACTGGCCGGCCATCCGCCCCATCTTCACCACGGGCATGCCGGCGCCGTAGGTGAGCACCGCGGACATCTGCAGCACGGTCTTGATCCGGTCGCGGATGTTGTCGGCGGTCGCGTGCTGGAAGGTCTCGGCGCAGTCCCCGCCCTGCAGGACGAAGGCCTCGCCGATCGATGCCTGGGCCATCCGGTCCCGCAGCTCGTCGCACTCACCGGCGAAGACCAGCGGCGGACAGCTCCCCAGCGTCGACACGACCTGCTCGAGTGCGGCCCGGTCCGGCCACGACGGCTGCTGGGCCGCCGGGAGGTCGGTCGTGAGCGCGTTGCTGGGCGAGTCGAAGGTGGGCAGTGCTGTGGTCACCCCCCAAGGATAGGTCGCCGCCCCCTCCACGGGTGCACACGTCCACCTGACAGACGTCCCAGGCGGCTCAGTCCGGCTGGTCCAGGCCCCTGCTGATCGCGAACCGGGTCAGCTCCACGCGGTTGTGCAGGTGCAGCTTGCCGAGGATGTTCTGCACGTGGTTCTGCACCGTGCGGTGGGACAGGACGAGATCTGCGGCGATCTCCTTGGCGGTCATGCCCATGGCCACGAGGCGCAGGACCTCGGTCTCCCGCTCGGTCAGCTCGGGGACCGGTGCCGCGTCCTGTGGGCTCTCCGGGCCCATGGAGCGGGTGTGCATCTCGCGGAACTCACCCAGCACGAGCCCGGCCAGCCCGGGGGTGAAGACAGCCTCTCCCGCGCCGGTGGCGGTCACGGCGTCCCGGATCTCCTCCGGGGAGGCGGACTTGACGAGGTAGCCGCTGGCCCCGGCCTTGACGGCGGCGAGGACGTCACGTTCCTCGCCGCTCGCGGAGAGGATGAGGACTTTCGTCGGCAGGTCGCTGATCGCCCGGCACACCTCGTCGCCGTTCATCTCCGGCAGGTTCAGGTCGAGCACGAGCACGTCGGGGACGGTGGCGCGGGTGCGCCGCACCGCCGCTGGGCCGTCGGCTGCCGTGCCGACGACCTCGAAGTCGGTCTCCTGCAGGTCGCGCACCAGCGCGTCCCGCCACAGTGGGTGGTCATCGGCGACGAGGACGGTCAGGTCGGGGCCGCCGTCGGCTTCGGTGGTCATGAGGGAGAGCCTGCCACGCGCCGGACCGGGGCGGTGAGTGTCACGGTCGTGCCGCCGGCGGCGGGGGTGCGCCACGTCGCGTCACCGCCGAGGTCGAGCATCCGCCCGCGGATCGAGCTGCTCGCCCCCAGACGCCCCTCCTCGGCAGCCCGCACGAGCCGGTCCGAGGGCATCCCACGGCCGTTGTCGCGCACGACCACCTGGACCGCCTCGTCGGTGCGGTCCACGAGCACCCAGGCGCGCGCGCCCTCACCGGCGTGCTGCTCCACGTTGTCCAGTGCGGCGGCGACGGCCGCGCGGATCTCGTCGGCGACGCCTTCGCCGAGCCGCACCGGCCAGGCGGGCAGGACGACCTCGACACCCTCGCGGCGCAGGCTCCCCAGCAGCTCGCCGAGGTCCACCTCCCGCCCGTGATCGCGCGGCTCCTCCCCGGTGAGCGCACCGGTCCGTCTCCCGGTCCCCCTCCCGGTGGCCCCGGCGGTCCCCCCTTCGGGCTCATGGGCCGGCGAGGACAGCCGGGAGATCAGGCTGCGCAGCGAACGCTCCTGGTCCGCAGCGAGGGCGGCGAGCGCCGCACCCTCGCCTCCCAGCTGGCGGCCGCGGCGGTTGATCATGGCCAGGGCCTGCAGCACGTTGTCGTGCACCTCCCGCCCGATCCGGTCCCGCTCGGCGCTGCGCTCACTGATGGCGATGGCCCGCTCGAGCCGGCGCTGGCTCTCCGTGGCCAGCTGGACGGCCAGTCCGACGAGGCCACCGAGCAGGTACAGCAGGATGATGTTGTGCCAGGTCAGCTGGGTCTCGTGCTGGGTCTGGACGATGTTGCTCACGGCGATGACGGTCGCGGCGACCAGCCCGCCCCGCACCCCCGACAGCAGCGCGGCCGCCATGACTGGGGCGCCGGCCCACACGCCGGGGATCGTGGAGATCCCTGCGGTGACCTCGGCCGGCTCGTAGACGAAGTTCGTCAGGAAGATGCCCGTCACCGCGATGGCCAGCTCGATGACGATCGCCAGCCGCGTCGGGCGCGGCCGCAGCGGGGCCACGACCGACCAGCCGACGATGACGAAGCCGTAGGCGATGATCGGCCACCAGCTGATGACGTGCTCGCGGTGGACGAAGGCGATGAGCGCCGCCGCGTAGCCGATCGCGACGAAGCGGTAGAGCGCCAGCCCCCGGCCGGCCGCGCTGTCGATGAGTGGCGAGGGGTGGTAGTGCTTCTGGTCGGTGTGACCGACGGGGAGGCTCACTCAGATCTCCCGTTGCCCCTCGGACCAGGGGTTGTTCGGGTCGGACTGCGAGTCCAGGGCCGCCTCCAGCTCCGGGACTGCCCGGCCGGGCCTGGCGGCCTCCTGCAGCTCGCGGGCGCGGCGCTTGGCGCGCACGAGCAGGCGCTCCTTCTCGGCCGTGGCGTAGGTGTCGATGTACTCCTGCCCGGAGAGCTGCATCAGCTCGTACATCACCTCGTCGGTGATCGAGCGCAGGACGAAGCGGTCCCCCTCCATGCCCTCGTAGCGGGAGAAGTCCAGCGGCGCGCCGATGCGGATGCCGACCTGGTGGATGTTCGGGATGATCTGGCCGGTCGGCTGGGCCTTCTCGGTGTCGATCATCGCGACCGGGATGACCGGCACCCCCGCCGTCAGCGCCATCCGGGCCACGCCGGTGCGGCCACGGTAGAGACGCCCGTCGGGTGAGCGGGTCCCCTCGGGGTAGAGGGCGAGCAGGTCACCGGACTCGAGGATCCGCAGGCCGGAGTTCAGCGCCGCCTCGCTCGCCTTCCCGCCGCTGCGGTCGATCGGCACCTGCCCGACCGCTCGGAAGAAGGTCGCCGTGAGCCACCCCTTGATGCCGGTGCCCGTGAAGTAGTCGGACTTCGCGAGGAAGGTCACCCGTCGCTCGAGCATGAGCGGCAGGAAGATCGAGTCGGAGAAGGAGAGGTGGTTGCTCGCGAAGATCGCGCCCCCCTCGTCCGGGACGTGCTCCATCCCCTCGACCCACGGGCGGAAGAGAACCCGCAGCAGGGGACCCACGATGACCCTCTTGAGGACCCAGTACAGCACCGACGCGCCACCTCCATTCGTGTCGAACTGTAGTGCACGCCGGACCGGTCCGGGAGCGCTCGTGCGAGGATGGGAGCAGCAGGATCATCGGTGACGAGCACGGAGCGGGAGATGGCCGAGGCGCAGCAGCCCGACGAGCGTGACGTCGACGCGATCTTCGAGTCGATCGTGGCCCGGTGGGATGACGAGGCACCCGACCCGCAGCAGGACTCGGCGGAGCCGGAGGAGCCCGGGCCGGAGTCCACCCAGCCGGATGACGAAGGGGGCGCCCCGCCCCCTTCGCGACCGGATGGGGACGGCGTCACCAATCCCCCACCCGGCGGACGAGGTGTCACCAACCCACCACCCGGTCGCCGCAGCGCGACGAACCCGCCCTGGGGGTCCCGCCACCCGGAGGCGGAGGAGGAGGGCAAGGGGGACGTCTCCCCCTTCGCCCACGAGGACTCGGTGCCGTGGCGGGTGGACCCGACGAACTCGGTCGCCGACCTGCTCGGTCAGCCGGAGCACCCCGGCACCGCCGAGGACGACGAGGGCTTCACTCCCCCGCCCACCCGACCGCTGCCGCCACTGACCGACCGGCTCTTCTGGGGCGCGCTCACCGGGCTCGTGCTGGGCCCGCTCGGCCTGGTCTGGCTGGTCTTCGTCCGACCGGAGTCGGGCTTCCTGACCAAGGCAGTGGTCTTCGGGCTGATCATCGGGGGCTTCACCTGCCTCGTGCTGCGCCAGCCGACGCACCGCGGCGACGACCCCGACGACGGCGCGCGGGTCTAGCGCGGCTGGTGCCCCTCGCGCGCCCCGAGGCTGGCCGCGCCGATGAGCCCGGCGTCCGGTCCGAAGCGGGCCGCGGTGATCCGCGCAGCCGGCCGGTAGCCGCGTCCCGTCAGCTGCCGGGCGAAGGTCTCCCGCGCCGGACCGAGCAGCAGGTCACCCGCGGCACTGACGCCGCCACCGATGACGAAGACCTCGGGGTCCAGGGCCGCGGCGAGGTTGGCCAGACCGACGCCCAGCCAGTGGCCGATCTCGGCGAGCAGCTCGATGGCCGTGGCGTCACCGCAGCGGGCGATGTCGGTGATGGCCGGCCCGGTGAGGCGTGAGACGTCGCCGCCGACGTGGGCGAGCAGGTCGGTGGCCATCGGCGAGTGGGCCATGGCCAGACCCTTGGCCTCGCGGACGAGTGCGTTGCCGGAGGAGTACTGCTCCCAGCAGCCGCGGTTGCCGCACTCGCACCGCTGGCCGCCGGGCACGACCTGCATGTGCCCGAACTCCCCCGCGATGCCGTACCGGCCGCGCACGAGCGCACCGTCGACGAGGATCGCGCCGCCGATGCCGGTGCCGAGGGTGATCATCACCGCGTGGCTGGCCCCCGCGGCCGCCCCGAAGCGGTGCTCCGCCCACAGTGCGGCGTTCGCGTCGTTCTCGATGGTGATCGGCAGGTCGATGCGGCAGCCGAGGGACTCCCGCAGGGGCTCGTCCCGCCACGACAGGTGGGGGGCGAAGACGACGGTGGAGCGGTCCGCCGCGACGAACCCGGCGGCGCCGATGCCGACGGTGAGCGGGCGGTCGATCCCCTCATCCTCGGCCATCGCGAGCAGCTCGTCGACGACCTCGACGAGGGTGTCCTCGACGACCCGGGGTGCGTTGGAGCGGTCGGGGGTGTCCCGACGGGTGCGCACGAGGATGCGCCCCTCCTCGTCGAGGACTCCCCCGGAGACCTTCGTGCCGCCGATGTCCAGACCGATCGCGGTTCTCATGAGGCGCTCTCCCGGGCCAGCGCTGCCACGCCGACGATGCCGGCGTCGTTGCCCAACGTCGCGAGAGCGAGCTCGGGCGAAGGGCGGTGCCCCCGCCCGACGAGACGGCGGCCGAGGGAGGCGGCTGCCGGATCGAGCAGCAGGTCACCGGCGTCGGCGACGCCGCCACCGATGACGACGAGGCCGGGGTCGAGCACGGCGCACAGCGTCGCGATCCCCTCCCCGAGCCGGGCGCCGAGGTCGGCGAGGAGCTCGACGGCGGCCTGGTCCCCGTCCGCGGCCGCCTCGGTGACGTCCTCGCCGGTGAGCCGGTCGGCGTCGCCGCCGCAGCGGTCCCGCAGGCCCTGGGCGTGTGGTGAGGAGGAGCCGATCACCTCGCGGGCGGTCCGCACGAGGGCACTGCCGGAGGCGAAGACCTCGAGGCACCCACGGTTGCCGCACCCGCAACGGGGTCCGGCCGGGTCAAGGACGACGTGGCCGATCTCGCCCCCCGCGCCGAAGCTGCCGCGCAACAGCTGGTCGCCGGCGACGGCGCCGCCGCCGATGCCGGTCCCGACGGTGATCAGCGCCATGGCGTCGGTGTCCGCCGCGGCCCCGGTGCCGTGGCGGTACTCGCCCCAGGCGGCGGCATTCGCGTCGTTCTCCACGACGACGGGACGCCCGAGGCGCTGCTCGACCTCGGCTGCGAGGTCGATGTCCCGCCAGGGCAGGTTCGGCGCGAACCACAGGTGGCCGCGGTGACCGTCGACGAGTCCGGCGCAGGCGAGGCCGACTCCCGCCACGGGACAGTCAGCGGTCTCCAGCAGCTCGGCGGCCAGCCGCGCGATGGCAGCGACGATCCCCGCGGTGTCCTCGGGCGTCGCCGCCTGCGTGCGGTGGCTGATGCGTCCGCCAGCGTCGACGAGCCCGCCGGCCAGCTTGGTCCCGCCGATATCGATGCCGATGGCGGGTGCCTCCCGCTCGGGTCGGCTCATGCTGAACTCCCCGCCCCGGACCCGGCGCCCGCGTCGTCGTCGTGCACCACGATCCGCTCACCCCGGTCGGTGTGCGGCGTGTGCTCCGGCACCTGGTCGAGATCGACGCCGAGCACGTCCGCGACTCCGCCTGCGCCGAGCACCGCGCGGGTGATGGCCTCGGCGAGGAGGCTGACGCCCGTCAGGGCACGCTGGCTCGACGCCGAGTCCAGCTCGCGCAGGTCATCGCCCAGCTCGTCCATGTCGATCTCGGAGAGCAGTCGCAGCAGCGAGGCGACGGCCTCGCCCACGTCGTCGGCCGCTCCGCCGCCGTGGTCCGTGCCGTCAACCACGCGGCCACACCGCCTCGTCAGGGGACATCGCCACGGTCAGGACGCCGCCGGCGACGCCGGCCCGCTCGACCGTGCACCGCCGCAGGACCGAGGGCAGCAGGACCCGACGGGAACGGCCCGCGCACTGCAGCATCAGCTCGTCGTCGTGGCGGACCAGCTCCAGGTCGCCCGCCCGGATCCCCGGCAGCGCGACCCGCAGCAACCAGACGTCCTCGCTGCGCTCCACGAGGGGCCGGGCCATCGCCTCCGTCTGGGGCAGGTACTCGATCCCGGCCGCTCCGGGCGGGTGGACGGCGGTGAGGGTCCTGCCGCGCAGCGCCAGCAGTACCTCGGCGTCGGCCCGACGGGCGGACCCGACCGGCCCGGCGGGGGCCGCCAAGTGCAGCGCGGTGCCGGACGCGTCGCTGAGCACCTCGTCCAGCTTCGCCAGCAGCTCACCACCCTCGCGAAGGGCGGTCAGCAGCGCGCTCGTGGGGGCGGGGAGGGACCCGACGCCCGGGGGCGCGACGAGTGTCTCCCACCGGGCCACCACGGGGACGAAGGCCTCCATCGTCCGTGCGATGCGCTGCGGCAGGTCGAGGAGCCGTCCGACCTCCAACGGCACCGCGGCGACGAGGTCCAGCCCCTGGGCCCCCGCTTGGTCCACCTCCCGGGCCAGCCGCAGCAGGGTGGGCAGCTCGGGGGGCAGGACGCGGGAGAGCAGGTCGGCGATCACCGGCGCGGGCAGGTCCAGCGCGGCGAAGAGCCGGTCCAGGTGCGCGCGGATGGCGACCACCACAGGGTCCCGGTCCTCCCCCGGGGAGGGGTGCACGACCGGACCCGCGGACTGCAGGCCGGCAGTGATCCGGGTGGTGACGGCCTCGCTGTGCTCGCCGCCACCGATGACGAGGTGAACTCCCACGGGTCAGGCTTCGGCGCGGTTCTTCAGGTCACGCAACGCGGTGTCGACGATGACCTTCTCCGCCTTGCGCTTGAGCATCCCCAGCATGGGCACCTTGAGGTCGACCGTCAGCTCGTAGACGACCTCGGTCCCCGCGTCGGACTCGGTGAGCGTGTAGGAACCGTCCATCGCCTTGAGCATGGTGGCCTCGACGAGCTGCCAGGAGGCGACGCCAGCACCGGACTCCTCCACGTCCCAGGTGTACTCGAGGGTGTAGGTGTCCTTGATCGCCCCGGCGTCCAGGGAGAAGCGGGCCTGGTCGGGCCACCCGTCCCCGTCCTCGGTGAGGATCTCGACGCGGGTGATCTCCTTGGCCCACTCCGGGTAGGCCTCGAGGTCGGCGATGATGTCCAGGACGTCCCCGCAGGGGGCGTCCACGACGATGCTGGAGCGCGTGCTGTCGGCCATGGCGGGCAGACTACAGGCCATCGCGCGGTGGCCGCCGACCCTCGAGTTGGTCCTTGATCACATGCAGACCGCCTTTCCAGCGTCGTCGGTGTCGCTGCACCCACCGACGCCCGCCCCGCCGCTGCCTCCCGTTGAGGAAGTGGTGGACGATCGTCCCGCCGGATGTCGCCTCCAACCAGATCTCGAGACGCCCCTCCACGTCCCCGGCGGCGCGCCAGCGCACCCCCTTCGTCCCGCGGTCCTGGAGGACCTCCCGCTCCAGACCGGGCCACAGCCGATCGAGCAGACCCGGTTCGTCGAGCGCAGAACGCACCGTGACCGGTCCGGCCCGCACGAAGGTCTCGTCCACGACGTCGACGGTGCGGTGGCGAGCAAACACGGGGCACAGGCTATGACTGCGCTCACGGACCGTGCCAGCCCACCACCCGCCCATGCCCGGTAAGGTCTGGGACAGAGCGCGCCCCTGTTGAGGGGGCGGAGAACGGCCAGTCGGCGACACGAAGGAGACCATGTGAACGACAACTCGATGCCTCGGATCGTCGACGGTGACCCGAAGGACTCCCTCGCCGACCTCCCCGGCCGCAACGCCGCCCGGCACCCGCAGCGGGTGGCCTTCTCCGTCAAGGAGGCCGACTCCTGGCGTGACGTGACCGCCTCGCAGTTCAACGAGGACGTGCGCGGTCTCGCCAAGGGCCTCATCGCCCAGGGCCTGGAGCCCGGCGACCGGATCGCCCTCGTCGCGCGCACGCGCTACGAGTGGACCGTGATCGACTTCGCGGCGTGGGCCGCGGGCGGCATCGTGGTGCCGATCTACGAGACCAGCTCCGCCGAGCAGGTCGAGTGGATCGTCAAGGACGCCGGTGTCTCGCTGCTCATCGTCGAGACCGCCAAGCACCAGCAGATCGCGACCGAGGCCACCAGGGAGCAGTCCGGGGTGCGCCACACGTGGACCATCGACAACGGCGACCTGGACACCATCGTCGCCAGTGGCTCGGAGGTCAGCGACGAGGACCTCGACGCCCGGATCGCCGGCCCGGAGCGGGAGACGGTCGCGACGATCATCTACACCTCGGGCACCACCGGTCGCCCGAAGGGCTGCGAGCTGACGCACGACAACTTCCTCGGCCTGGCGGAGAACACGCAGGCCAAGCTGAAGGACCTCCTCGAGCGGGAGGACGCCTCGACGCTGCTCTTCCTCCCCCTCGCCCACGTCTTCGCCCGTTTCATCGAGGTCCTGGCCGTCACCGCCGAGGTGCGGATGGGCCACAGCGCGGACATCGCGAACATCCTCGACGACTTCCAGGCCTTCAAGCCGACCTTCATCCTCGCCGTGCCGCGGGTCTTCGAGAAGATCTACAACAAGGCCAACGAGCAGGCCACCGCCGGCGGGAAGGGCAAGATCTTCACCAAGGCCGCCGAGACCGCCATCGCCTGGTCCGAGGCGCAGGACACCGGCTCGGTGCCGCTGAAGCTCAAGCTCCAGCACGCGGTCTTCGACAAGCTCGTCTACTCCACGCTGCGCTCGAAGATGGGCGGCCGGGTCGAGTACGCCGTCTCCGGCGGCGCCGCGCTCGGGACCCGCCTGGGCCACTTCTTCCGCGGCATCGGCGTGACGATCCTCGAGGGCTACGGCCTCACCGAGACCACGGCCCCGGCCACGGTCAACCTGCCGGACAACACCAAGATCGGGACCGTCGGCCTGCCGCTGCCCGGCGTGTCGGTCCGGATCGCCGACGACGGCGAGGTCCTCATCAAGGGCGTCAACATCCTCAAGGGCTACCACGGCAACGAGAAGGCCATGGCCGAGGCGGTCCAGGACGGCTGGTTCCACACCGGTGACCTGGGCGCCCTCGACGAGGACGGCTTCTTGAAGATCACCGGCCGCAAGAAGGAGATCCTCGTGACCGCGGGCGGTAAGAATGTCGCCCCGGCCGTCCTCGAGGACCGGCTGCGCGCTCACCCGCTCATCAGCCAGTGCCTCGTCGTCGGCGACGGCAAGCCCTTCATCGCCGCGCTCATCACCCTCGACGAGGAGATGCTGCCCGGGTGGGCCTCGAACAACGGTCTCGGCTCGCTCACCCTGGAGCAGGCCCGCACCAACGAGACCGTGCTCGCCGAGGTCCAGTCCGCGGTCGACGACGCGAACAAGGCCGTCTCCAAGGCCGAGTCGATCCGCAAGTTCACGATCCTCAAGGAGGACTTCACCGAGGAGAACGGGACGATGACCCCCTCCCTGAAGCTGAAGAGGAACGTCATCATGACCGACTACGAGGACGAGGTCGAGGCCCTCTACGGCAACTGACCCGACCTCACCCGGCCTCCCGGGTCCGTCCCCGATGCAGTGGCAGGGGCTCGCGCACCGCGCGGGCCCCTGCTGCCGTCTCGGCCGACACCAGACCGCTGCGGACGAGGAGGGAGACGACCTCCCGCTCCCCCGCGTCCAGCGGCAGGTCCTGCGGGACATCCGCGGCCTCCGGCGTCGCCAGGGCCGTGACCATGCAGTCCGCGCACCCGACGTGCTGCACGGGACACGTGGAGCAGTCGATCAGCAGCGGCTCTCCGGCTCGACGGTCCATGCCCGTCACCTCCTCGTCGTCACCGGGACCATCCCGGCACCGACCACGCTAGGAGCGACCCCCGACAGCCCTCCCGCGACGGCCCCGAGGGGTCAGCACCAGGTGAGGGAGCGACCGTGCCCGTGCGTCCAGCCGACCGCCTCCCCGTCCAGGGCGAGGCAGAAGTCGGCCTCGGGGCCCCGGCAGGTCGCTGTGGCCGCGAGCGAGGGCAGCACGCCGGCGCCCTCGTTGCTGATCCAGTGCGCGCGACCACCGTCGGCCCGAACGCCCTCGAGGACCTCACCCACCTCGCACACCCAGCGCTCCCGTCCCGGCTCGTCGAGGTAGGCGATGACGGCGGTGTGGAAGACCACCAGGGTGGCGTCCGGGGCCTCCCGCCTCGCCTGCGCGACCAACGGACCCAGGTCGGTGAGCAGGTCGCCCTCGAGCAGCGTGACCGCGTCGTGCGCCACGCCGGCGCAGGCGGCCTCCAGCCGGCGACGCCGGTCCTCGTGCTCGGGCCAGACCAGCATCCGCAGCCACGCCGCGTCCGCCGCGGAGGACAGGTCGAGCGGGTGCAGGTCGATGCCGCCCCGCCAGGCGATCTCCGGCAGCTCCCGCGGCAGCGGGGGCGTGCCGGTGACCTCGCACTCCAGGACCGTCGGCGCCGGCCCCGTCGGCGGGTCGACGGCCAGGACCTGCCCGTCCTCGTCGGTGTACCGGTAGGAGTAGCGGTCCGGGTGCAGGCACAACCCGCCGCTCGTGCCCACCTCGAGCAGCGCGAGCGGCCCGGGCATCCCGGCGAGCAGCGGCAGCAGGCTCGCGCACCGACCGGGCTCGTTGGTCTGCGTGGCCCGCGTGAGGATCGTCGCGCGCACCGACTCCCACTGCCCGAGGAGCACCTCCCGCAGCCCCGCGTAGGGGCCCGGCGCAGGGGCACCGTGCCACCGGGCCGCGGCGAAGACGAGGTTGGGCTGGCGCTTGGCGGTCGGCAGCTCCTGCAGCAGGTCGAGCACCTCCTCGTCCCCGGCCACGCCTTCGGCCCAGTCCGCGAAGGTGGGGGACTCCCCCTTCGCCTCCACCCGCGAGAAGTGGCGGTAGAAGCCGACGAGGTCCTCGAGGGTGTCCATGGTGCGCATGCCGTGAGCCTCGCACCGCGTCCGTCCCGCCGCCACTCCGGCCCGCCTCGGCGCGGTTGTCGGTGCCGGCGCCTACGGTCGGATCCATGGTGGTCATGCAGGACAAGCTCGGCGACATCGGCACCCCCTTGTCGGAGGTCACTTTCGTCGTCGTCGACCTGGAGACCACCGGGGGCTCGGTGCGCGACTGCGGCATCACCGAGATCGGTGCCGTGAAGGTGCGCGGCGGCGAGGTCCTCGGCGAGCTGCAGACCTTCGTCGACCCCGGGGAGCCGATCCCCGCCTTCATCCAGTCCCTCACCGGCATCACGAACGCGATGGTCGCCGACGCGCCGCGCACCGGCGAAGCGGTCACCACCTTCCTCGAGTTCGCGAAGGGGGCCGTCCTCGTCGCCCACAACGCCGGCTTCGACATCGGCTTCCTCAAGGCGGCCTGCTCGGCGCACGGGCTGCGCTGGCCCGGTCCGACGGTGCTGGACACGGTGCGTCTCGCCCGTCAGGTGCTCGCCCGCGGGGAGACGCCGAACCACAAGCTCTCCGCCCTTGCCCGCCACTTCGGCGCGGCGACCCAGCCGGACCACCGGGCTCTGCACGACGCCAGGGCGACCGTCGACGTCCTGCACGGGCTCATCGAGCGCGTCGGAGGGGTGGGCGTGGACACCCTGGAGGAGCTGTCCTCCTACTCCAGCCGGGTCACCGACGCCCAGCGCCGCAAGCGTCACCTCGCCGACGACCTCCCCCACGCCCCCGGCGTGTACGTCTTCACGGGAGCCGGAGGAGAGCCCCTCTACGTCGGGACCTCCGTGGACATCCACAACCGCGTGCGCAGCTACTTCACGGCCGCGGAGCAGCGCCGACGGATGGGCGAGATGGTGCGGCTGGCGACCGGGGTGACGCCGATCGTGTGCGCGACGACCCTCGAGGCCCAGGTCCGGGAGATCCGGCTCATCGCCCAGCACAAGCCGCGGTACAACCGGCGCTCCCGCCATCCGGAGCGGGCCTGGTGGCTCACGTTGACGGACGAGGCCTTCCCGCGGCTCTCGATCGTGCGGCGGGTCGGGCCGGACCGTCCGGCCTTCGCCGGGCCCTTCGGCTCGCGCGGGGCCGCGGAGGATGCGATGGCAGCGGTGCACGACATGGTCCCGCTGCGGCAGTGCCTGACGCGGATCTCGCCGCGACGACCGACCTCACCGTGCGCCCTGAAGGACATGGGTCGCTGCTCCGCCCCGTGCACCGGCGAGGTCCCTCAGGAGGAGTACGCGCGCACGACCGCCGAGGCCGCGGCCGTGCTCGTCGGGGACTCCCGCGAGGCCGTGGCGGCGCTGCGGGAACGGATGGGGCGGCTCTCCGCGCAGGAGCGCTTCGAGGAGGCCGCACGGCTGCGGGACCGTCTGGGGGCGCTGGTCCGGGCGGCCTCGCGCAGCCAGCGCGCCGCACCGGTGACGGCGGCCGCGGAGATCATCGCCGCCCGGCGCAGCCCGCAGGGCGGCTGGGACCTGGTCTGCCTCCGGCACGGGAGGCTCGCCGGCAGCACCCACTCCCCCGCCGGCGCCGACCCGATGCCCTACGTCGAGGCGCTGCGTGCCACCGCAGAGGTCGTGGCGCCCCCGTTCGGGCCGGGCACCAGTGCGCTACCCGAGGAGACCGACCTGGTGCTGCGCTGGCTGGACACCGAGGGGACCCGACTGGTCGACATCGACGGGGAGTGGACCTGCCCGGTCGGGGGCGCCACCGGGGCGCACGAGGAGCTGGCTCCTGCTCTAGGGTGGGCCTCGTGATCACCGCCATCGTGCTCATCCATGCCGAGACCGACCGCATCCCCGAGGTCGCCGAGACCATCGCCGCCCTCGACGGGGTGAGCGAGGTCTACTCCGTCGCCGGGGACGCCGATCTCATCGCCATGGTCCGCGTGCACCAGCACGAGGAGCTGAACGAGGTGATCGCCGGGCGCCTGAACAAGGTGGAGGGCATCGTCGACACCTCGACCCAGATCGCCTTCCGCGCCTACAGCCGGCACGACCTGGACGAGGCCTTCTCCATCGGTCTCGAGTAGATCGAGCTCGAGCGGCTCACTCCCCCGCGTCGCCGCGGGTCGCCCGGACCCAGCGCGCCAGCTGGTCCGCGGCCCGGCCGGAGTCCAGGACCTCCTCGATACGGTCCATGCCTGCTCGCAGGGCCGCGATCGGGTCCGCGGGCACCTGCTGACCGGCCTCGGCCACCGCCACGGCCGCCCCGGCGTTGAGCACGACGGCGTCGCGGACCGCTCCCCGGTCACCGGCGAAGAGACGGCGGGCGACCTCGGCGTTCTGCTCGGCATCGCCCCCACGGAGCGCCTCGAGCGGACTGCGCGTCAGGCCCAGCTCCTCCGGGGTGATCCGCAGCTCGGTGATCTCGCCGGAGCCGACCCACCAGACCCGGGAGGCCGCGCCGACGGAGAGCTCGTCGAGGCCCTCCTCGCCGTGGAAGACGAGAGCGGCGGTGCCCCGCTGCGCGAAGACCCCCGCCATGAGCGGCGCGACGCGGACGTCGGCGACACCGACGACGGAGAAGTCCGGGTGCGCGGGGTTGGTCATCGGACCGAGGAGGTTCAGCGCGGTGCCCACCCCCAGATCACGTCGGGGCGTGGCGGTGTGGCGGAACGAGGGGTGGAAGGTCTGCGCGAAGCAGAACGTGATGCCGGCCTCGCGGGCCACCTCGACCAGCCGGTCGGGGTCGAGGGAGAGGTCCACGCCGAGGGCCTCCAGGACGTCGGCGGAGCCCGACTTGGAGGACGCTGCGCGGTTGCCGTGCTTGACGACGGTCGTGCCGGTGGCGGCGATGCACACCGAGGACATCGTCGAGATGTTCACCGTGCCGGCCCGGTCGCCACCGGTGCCGACGATGTCCAGGATCGGTCCCTCGACCCGGATCGGCAGGGCGTGCTCGAGCATGACGTCGGCGAGGGCACGGATCTCGGTGACGGTCTCCCCCTTCGCGCCCAGCCCGACGAGGAAACCGGCGATCTGCGCCGGGGCGGCGTTGCCGGACATGATCTCGCGCATCGCCCACGAGGCCTGCTCGTCCTCGAGATCGGTCCCGGCGATCAGCGCGGTGAGCACGTCCGGCCAGGAGACCTCGCTCCCGCCGGTCCCCGTCATCGGGCAGCCTGCTCCCTCGCGACCCGCGCCACGGTCTCGGCCAGGGCGATCGGGTCCAGCGGGTGCGGCACGACGGCATCGGCCATCGACCAGGTCGCGAGCCAGCCGTCCTGGGGGCGCCCGGTGAGGACGATCACCGGCGGGCACTCATAGATCTCCCCCTTCAGCTGCCGGCACAGGCCCATGCCACCGAGCTTGGCGGCCTCCCCGTCGAGGACCAGGACGTCGAGCCCCCCGGCCTCCACGGCCTCGACCACGGCGGCCTGGGTGGCGCACTCGCGCCAGCCCGTGACCCGCACGTCCTTGGCCGGTCGACGCCCGACCGCCGCGCGCACCGTGTCGCGCGTGGTGACGTCGTCGCTGTGCAGCAGCACGCGCACGTCGATCCGCTCGCCGTCATCGGCGCTCGGCGCCGGGCGCGCGGGAGTGCTCTGGGGAGTACCGGTCATGCCTAGATCGTAGCGTCGAAGGGGGTCACGACACTCGTGGAGGGGGGTGTCGCACATGCGGATCGGCATGCGTCCATAATGGCTCCGTGGCCACTGCACCTTCCTTGTCCAACAGCGGACCCGCGCCCATCCCGACGGACCCAGCTCTCGGGCCGGTGAGCCGACCCAACATGGCAGCCGTCGGGACCATCGTCTGGCTCTCCAGCGAGCTGATGTTCTTCGCCGGTCTGTTCGCGATCCTCTTCACCATCCGGACCATGCGACCGGAGCAGTGGGCGGAGCGCGGCGCCGAGCTGAACGTGCCGTACGCCGCTGCCAACACCCTGATCCTCGTGGTCTCGTCGGTGTGGTGCCAGCTCGGCGTCCTCAAGGCCGAGCACGGCCAGAAGTCGCGCACCGGCTCGCTGCTGAACGTCGGCGGCTGGGGCATGCGCGAGTGGTACGTCCTGACCTACATCTTCGGCGCGATCTTCGTCTCCGGTCAGGTCATGGAGTACGCCACCCTGGTCACCGAGGGCATCAACATCGCCACCGACTCCTGGTCCTCGGTCTTCTACCTGACGACCGGCCTGCACGCGATCCACGTGACCGGCGGCCTCATCGCCTTCCTCCTGATCATCGCCCGCACGTACACCACCCGTGACTACAGCCGCTCCCAGCAGACGGGTGCGGTCGTGACCTCGTACTACTGGCACTTCGTCGACGTCGTCTGGATCGCGCTCTTCGCCGCGATCTACCTCCTCGGGTGATGTCGTTGAGCCAGTTCAAGGATCCAGCTCGCCGCAAGCCGACAGGACTCGCCATGCCCAAGCTCTCCCGCCGCCACCCGGCGGCGATCGCCCTGCTCCTCATGCTGGGCCTCCTCCTCACCGGTGCCGCCTACGCGGCCGTTGCCCCCGAGCCCGCCAAGGCCGCCACCTCGGCCTCCGGTGACGCGGAGCACGGCAAGAAGCTCTTCACCGCCAACTGCGCCAACTGCCACGGTGCGAACGGCATGGGCCTCGACGGCCTCGGCCCGAGCCTCGCCGGTGTCGGCGCCGCCGCCGTGGACTTCCAGATGGGCACCGGCCGCATGCCGATGACCGAGCCGGGTGCCCAGGCGGCCGATGACCTGAAGGTGAAGTTCTCCGACGAGGAGATCTCCGACATCGCCGCCTACGTCGCCTCCCTCGGCCCGGGCCCGGCCGTCCCGGCCAAGGAGTACACCGACGCCGAGAAGGGCGACCCGGGCAAGGGCGGGGAGATCTTCCGCGTCAACTGCGCCATGTGCCACAACAGCGCCGGTGAGGGTGGTGCCCTCACCCGCGGCAAGGAGGCCCCGCCCGTCATCGGTGTCTCCGGCAAGCACATCTACGAGGCCATGGAGACCGGTCCGCAGTCCATGCCGGTCTTCAACAACGACAACATCACGCCCGAGGACAAGCGCGACGTGATCGCCTACATCAAGGGCCAGGAGGAGACCGGCAGCCCCGGCGGCAACCCGCTCGGCGGCCTCGGCCCGGTTCCCGAGGGCCTCTTCGTCTGGACCGCAGGCCTCGGCCTGCTCGTCGGTGCCGCCGTCTGGCTCGGCGCCAAGTCCTCCTGACCACGTCCATCGCCACACAGACAGGACCCACGACTCATGAGTGAGCACACCCCGACAGGGGCCCAGCCGGAAGAAGAACCCTCGGGTTCGACGCCGGCGCGCCTCGACCAGGGCCACGTGCAGGGCACCGGGGGCATCCCGGACCGCTTCGAGAACCCGGGCCTCCCGCCCCACGTGCTGCGCAACGCCGACCGCGACGAGAAGGCGGCCAAGCGGGCGGAGGTGCAGGTGGCGGGCCTCTTCCTGCTCTCCATCCTCGGTACCCTGCTCTTCCTCGTCGCCTACTTCATCGTCGACGTGGACGACACCGTCTGGGTTCCCTTCACGAACGAGATGAGTCTGGCCAACCTGCTGCTCGGTCTCGGGCTGGCCTTCAGCCTCCTGGGCATCGGCCTCGGAGCCGTGCACTGGGCCAAGACCCTCATGCCCGACACCGAGGTCGTGGAGATGCGTCACCCGATGCGCTCCGAGCAGGCCGACCGTGACGACTTCGTCGAGACGATGGTGGAGAAGGGGGGCAAGGGCTCCCAGCTGAACCGTCGCCCGCTGCTGAAGGCGACCTTCGGCGGCGCCATGGGCCTCTTCGCCCTGCCGCTCCTCGTCCAGCTCGTGGGCTCCCTCGGGCCGCTGCCGAAGAACGACCTGTCGGTCACCTACTGGAACGGCCGCAAGCAGCCCGACGGCAGCTACAAGCCGAAGAAGTGGCGCCTGCACAAGGACCCGGAGGACGTGCCGATCCGCCCCTCCGAGATCACCATCGGCTCCGTCTACCACATCCAGCCCCAGGGCCTGCTGGAGATGGAGCACGAGATGCAGAACGAGATGGCCAAGGCCTCCGTGCTGCTCATGCGACTGGACCCGAACGACTTCCAGGACACCGAGAAGGGCCGCAAGGCGCGCAGCTGGGGCCACGAGGGCATCGTGGCCTACTCCAAGGTCTGCACCCACGTCGGTTGCCCTGTGGGCCTGTACGAGCAGACCACGCACCACCTGCTCTGCCCGTGCCACCAGTCCACCTTCGACGTGACCAACGACTGCGAGGTCATCTTCGGTCCCGCGGGCCACCCCCTGCCGCAGCTGAAGATCACCGTGGACAACGAGGGCTACCTGATCGCCGACCAGCCCTTCCAGGAACCTGTCGGCCCGAGCTTCTGGGAGCGTGGAGAGTGATGACTGCAAGTTCTCGCCCCGCCGACGGCCTCCGTACCGGCGATGACGCACCTCGTGAGTCCTTCTCCCCCGGCGTGAAGCGAGTCGGCGGGGTCGCCGGCTGGATCGACGACCGGACCGGCGCCGCCAAGGGCGTCGGGTACCTGATGAAGAAGGTCTTCCCGGACCACTGGTCCTTCATGCTCGGTGAGATCGCCATGTACTCGATGATCGTGTGCATGCTCACCGGGGTCTTCCTGACCTTCTGGTTCGACCCCTCGATGGCCCACACCGTCTACGACGGTCCCTACGCGCCGCTGCGCGGTGTGGAGATGTCCAAGGCCTACGAGTCGACGCTGCACATCTCCTTCGAGGTCAAGGGCGGACTGCTGATCCGTCAGATCCACCACTGGTCGGCGCTGCTGTTCATCGTCGCCCTGTCCGTGCACATGCTGCGCGTGTTCTTCACCGGCGCCTTCCGCAAGCCGCGTGAGCTGAACTGGGTCATCGGCTGCCTCCTCTCCCTCATGGCCCTCATCGAGGGCTTCGCCGGGTACTCCCTCCCGGACGACCTGCTCTCGGGCACCGGCCTTCGCGCCGCCCAGGGCTTCATGGTCGCCGCGCCGGTCATCGGCAGCTACCTCAGCTACGCGCTCTTCGGCGGCGGCTTCCCCAGCGAGGACATCATCCCGCGCCTCTACTCGATCCACATCCTGCTACTGCCGGCGCTGCTCATCGGCCTGTTCACCCTGCACATCGTGCTCGTGGCCGTGCAGAAGCACACCCAGTACCCCGGGCCGGGCAAGACCAACGACAACGTCGTCGGCTTCCCCGTCATGCCCGTGTACGCGGCGAAGGCCGGTGGGTTCTTCTTCATCGTCTTCGGCGGTATCGCGCTGATGTCGGCCCTGATCCAGATCAACGCGGTCTGGGTGCACGGCCCCTACATGCCGAACGCGACCACCGCCGGAGCCCAGCCGGACTGGTACATGGGCTTCCCGGACGGTGCACTTCGACTCCTGCCGGGCTTCCTGGAGTTCGAGACCTTCGGGTTCACGTGGGCGTGGCCGGTGATCATCGGTGCCCTGATGGTCATCCCCGCCTTCTACGGGGCCATGATCGCCTACCCCTTCATCGAGAGCTGGGTCACCGGCGACAAGCGTGAGCACCACCTGCTGGACCGCCCGCGCAACAACCCGACGCGCACCGGTATCGGGATGGCCGGCCTCACGCTGTACGGCGTCTTCATGTTCGCCGCGAGCAACGACATCATGGCGATCAAGTTCGGGATGTCGATCAACGACATCACCATCGCGCTGCGGATCCTGACCTTCCTCGGTCCGATCATCGCCTTCTGGGCGACGCGACGGATCTGCCTCAGCCTGCAGCGCCACGACCGGGACCGGGTCCTCCACGGGCGCGAGACCGGCCGGATCCAGCTGGGCACGGCCGGGGACTTCGAGGAGGTCCACGAGCCGCTCGACGAGTACACCCGGTGGACGCTGGTTCAGCACGAGCCCTCGCCGGCCCTGGAGCTGGAGTCGGCGACCGACGAGAACGGGATCCCGAACAAGGCACGTCGGGGCAACAAGCTCCGTGCGGCGCTGCACCGCTTCTACTTCGCGGGGGCGGTCGAGCCGGTCACCCCGCAGGAGCTCGAGGCGGCGCACGAGGAGCACGAGCAGATCGAGTCCGGCGACAAGGTCTCCAGCCACTGAGGCCACTCGAGTCACCGGATGCACGCGGGCCCCGAAGGATCACCTTCGGGGCCCGCTGCGTGCCCGGGGCGACCTGCAGACCCGTACCCGCCGTCGAGAGGCGCCGTGATGATCGATGTCAGTGAGTCGGAGTTCGAGGAGGCCGTGCGCGACGGGCTCGACGAGGTCCCGTCGCAGCTGCTGGAGATGCTCGACAACGTCGCCTTCTTCGTCGAGGACGAGCCGGGGCCGGAGCATGCAGACCCGGGCCTGAGCGCCGATGAGAACGCCGAGCTGCTCGGGATCTACCTGGGGACCCCGCTGACCGAGCGGGACGAGGGGTGGGCCATGGGGGCCCTCCCCGACCGGATCGTGCTCTTCCGCGGACCGCTGACCCGGATGTGCCGTGACATGGACGAGCTGCGGGAGGAGATCGCGATCACCATCGTCCACGAAGCGGGCCACCACGTCGGCATCGACGAGGACCGGTTGCACGAGCTCGGCTGGGGCTGACGTCCGAACCGGCTACCCCGGGCGCCCGGCTCAGCCCAGGGCGCTCTGCTGCTGCCACTCCTGCCAGGAGTACTGCCACACGCCGATGCCCTCGTCGGGGGCGAACTTCCGGTCCGACCCGGTGAAGTTGACCGGGTCGCCGGCGATGGAGTGCTCGTAGAACCACTTCGCGTGCTCGGGCGAGAGGTTGACGCACCCGTGCGAGACGTTGCTGCTGCCCTGGGCATCCACCGACCACGGTGCGGAGTGGAGGAACTCCCCCGTCCAGGTCACCCGCACGTTGTACTTGGTCTTGACCTTGTAGTAGCCCTCCTCGCCCTTGTCGATCCCGACGGTCGAGGAGTCCATGGTCATCTTCTTGTCCTTGAGGATGACGACCTTCTTGCCCGAGCGCGTCTCGGTGTCCTTGCCGGGGCGTCCGCTGCTGATGGGGAAGGTCTTGAGGATCTCCCCGTCCTGCTTGACCTGCATCTCGTGGTCGTCGATGTCGACGGTCGTCAGCTGCTGCCGTCCGATGGTCATCGATCCCGTCGCGTCGTGCTCGATCCAGGAGTCCGGGCCGGTCTGGTAGCCGGTGAGCGGGGCGTTGACGCTCACCCGCGTGCCGGGCTCCCAGTGGTCCTTCGGGCGCCACATCAGCTGGCGGTCGTCCAGCCAGCCCCAGGCGCCCTCGGCGTCGGAGGTGCTCTCCACGCTGACGGCCCGCTCGATGTCGTCCTGGTAGCGCTCGGCCACGGCCTCGTCGAACTGGATGCTGACCGGCATCGCGACTCCGACAGTCCATTCGTCGTAGACGATGTGGTAGTCCGCGACCTTCTCCGGCTCGAACGTGCTGAAGCTGCTCGTGCGCTGCGTGCGGCGCCCCTCGGGGCCGGAAGCGACCACGTGGACCTCGTACCGCTCGTCCGGTGCCAGACGGCCCTCAGAGGTCCACGTCTGCTGTTTCCGGGTCCCCCGGAGCCGGTCGCCGTCCTCGTCGGTCACCCGCACCGATCGCAGGGTCCCGGTCTTGGCGCGCACCTTCACGTGCTGCTGGGCACGCACGTCCTTGCTCGAGTCGGCCGGGGTGATCTCCAGCTTCGCCGGGGCGCGGCTCGCGCTGGTGGTGGCTCCGCCGTCCTGGCCCTGGTTCTTCCCGTCACTCCCCGGCAGGTTCGTCCCCGAGCACGCGGTGAGGGCCAGCAGGGCACTCAGCAAGCCTGCAGGGACGACGACGCGCGCCGCACGGGCCCCGGAGATTCCGGGGCCCGTGCGGCGCGTGCGAGAGGTCTTCAGTGTGCGTTCTCGCCGATGAAGTACTCCATGGTCCAGCCGACGACGGCCCAGACCCCCATAATCATCCCGGCCACGAGGATCCAGAACTGGACGGCCATCCCGAGGAAGACCAGCGCACCGGACAGGGCGAGCCACAGCGGCCACCAGGAGTACGGAGCGAAGCTGCCGTAGGCGCCCGCGATCTGGGAGATCTCGCCGTCCGGGTCGTCGTCGGGCCGCATCGGCAGGCTGCGGGCGGTCTTCCACAGGTAGAAGGCCACCATCGCGCCGAGCGCACCGCACAGCAGCAGGCCGACCGAACCGACGTGCTCCTGCCAGTCGGTGACGATGCCGTAGGAGAGCCCGACGACGCCGAAGAAGACCAGAATGGTTACGAAAACGCCGACTTCGGCCTTCATCGGGTCACCTCATCATGGGTCGTGGTGCCGGCGGCAACCGGCTCCCTGTTCTTCCGGGAACGGATGGCCTCCGGGGCGTACTCCGGGTGGTGCAGGTCGAAGGCCGGCCGCTCGGAACGGATCGGGGGGATGGAGTGGAAGTTGTGCCGCGGGGGCGGGCTGGAGGTCGCCCACTCCAGGCTCCCGCCGTAGCCCCACGGGTCGTCGGAGTCGACGGTCGGAGCACTGACCTGGGTCTTCCACACGTTGTAGAAGAAGGGCAGGAAGCTCACGGCCAGGATGAGCGAGCCGACCGTGGAGATCTGGTTCGCCAGCTGGAAGTTGTCCTCCGGCATGTAGTCGGCGTAGCGACGGGGCATGCCCTCGACGCCCAGCCAGTGCTGGATGAGGAAGGTGCCGTGGAAGCCGATGAACAGCAACCAGAAGTGCACCTTGCCGAGGCGCTCGTCGAGCATCTTGCCGGTCCACTTCGGCCACCAGAAGTACACGCCTCCGAAGAAGGAGAACACGATGGTGCCGAAGAGGACGTAGTGGAAGTGCGCCACGACGAAGTAGGTGTCCGTGACGTGGAAGTCCAGGGCCGGGCTGGCGAGGATGACGCCGGTCAGACCACCGAAGAGGAAGGTCACGACGAAGCCCAGAGCCCAGACCATCGGCGTCTGGAAGACGAGCTTGCCGCCCCACATCGTGCCGATCCAGTTGAAGAACTTCACGCCGGTCGGCACGGCGATCGCCATCGTCATGATCGCGAAGAAGGGCAGGAAGACCTGACCGGTGCCGTACATGTGGTGCGCCCACACCGAGACCGACAGGGTCGCGATCGCGATGGTCGCGAAGACCAGCGTCTTGTACCCGAAGATCGGCTTGCGGGAGAAGACCGGCACGATCTCGGAGATGATCCCGAAGAATGGCAGCGCAAGGATGTAGACCTCAGGGTGCCCGAAGAACCAGAACAGGTGTTGCCACAGCAGGGCGCCGCCACTGGCCGGGTCGAAGATCGCCGCGCCGAAGCGCCGGTCGACGCCCAGCGCGATGAGCGCGGAGGCGAGCACCGGGAAGGCCATGAGCACGAGGATCGAGGTGATCAGGATGCCCCAGGTGAAGATCGGCATCCGGAACATCGTCATGCCCGGTGCGCGCATGCAGATGATCGTGGTGATGAAGTTGACCGCACCGAGGATGGTGCCGAATCCGGCGAAGGCCAGACCCCAGACCCACAGGTCGCCGCCGACGCCCGGGCTGTAGGCCGTGTCGGAGAGCGGGGCGTAGGCGGTCCACCCGAAGGAGGCGGCGCCGCCGGGGGTGAAGAGGCCCGCGGCCGCGATGAGCCCACCGAAGAGGTAGACCCAGTAGGCGAACATGTTCAGCCGCGGGAAGGCGACATCGGGGGCGCCGATCTGCAGCGGCATGATCGCGTTCGCGAACCCGGCGAAGGCCGGCGTCGCGAAGAGCAGCAGCATGATCGTGCCGTGCATGGTGAACATCTCGTTGAACTGCTCGGGGTTGTCCACCACCTGCAGGCCCGGGGCCCACAGCTCGAGACGGATCACCAGGGCCATGAGGCCACCGAGGAGGAACCAGAGGAAGCTGGTGATCAGGTACAGGTTGCCGATGACCTTGTGATCGGTCGTCGTGACGTAGCGGAAGAACTGGGTGCCGGCGCGCTCGCGGCGGGCGATGGTCCGCTCCGAGACCTCACCCTCGTTCGTGCTTCTGCTGAGTGCTCCAGAAATGGTCGACATGCTCAGTTCGTCCCTTCAGGCAGCAGGTCGTGGTCCCGCTCGTTGATCTCATCGCGATTGTATTCGTTGCCGATGAGGCCCGTCTGCCCCTTGGCCTTGAGCTCGTCGATGTGCTTCTCGTACTCGGCCGGGCTGACGATCTTGACGTTGAAGAGCATCTGCGAGTGGTAGGCACCGCAGAGCTCGGCGCACTTGCCCTGGAACGTCCCCTCCTGGGTGGGAGTGACCTGGAAGGTGTTCACGATGCCGGGGTTGAGGTCCATCTTCTCCAGGAAGGCGGGGACCCAGAAGGAGTGGATGACGTCGCGCGAGGTGAGGACGAACTCGACCCGCTCCCCCTTGGGCAGGTACAGGGTCGGCAGCTTCTCCTCCGCGCCCTTCGTCCCGTCCAGCTGGGCCATCTGCCCCGAGGTGTGGACGTTCTCGTTGACGTAGTTGAAGTCCCAGCTCCACTGCTTGGCGACGACGTTGACGACGACGTCCGGCTCGTCGATCTTCCCCAGCTCGTCCTGTGCCTGGACGTTGTAGAAGAAGATGACGCCGACCATCATCATCGGCACGATCGTGTAGAGGATCTCCAGCGGCACGTTGTACTGCAGCTGGACCGGCAGCGAGCCGTCGTCGTTCTTGCGGCGCCGGTAGACCACGATGCACCAGAGCGTCAGGCCCCAGACGGCGATACCGACGAGCCAAGCGGCGACCCAGGTCCAGATCCAGAAGTCCTCGACGTAGCCACCCTCCCGGGTGGCCGCCTCCGGCAGATAGCCGTTGAGGGGGTCGGTGTGGATCCCGACAGCGCTGCAGGCCGACAGGGCAACTACGGCTAGTGCGAGTCCGACTGCACCGATTCCGCGGCGTGCCCGCCGGGATGAGGAGCGCTGTGACACAGGCAAGAGGCACCTACTACTGGTCCGAAGGTCTTTCAGGGGACGGACTCACGGTACCGCAGCCCACAGCCACTGCGCGGCAAGGGTCCCACTAGTCTCCGGGCGTGGCGCAAGAATCCGATTCCTCCTCCCGTGACGCCCCCTCCCAACCGCTCCCCGACGGGGTCGACCGACTGCTCGACGCGACCCCCGGACCGCTCCATCCCAGGGCCCTGGAGACCCTCCGTGCGGCAGAGTCCGTGGCCTGGGCGGACCCCATGGCCCGGCACGCCGCCGGGCGGCGCTCCCGGGCGCTGCTGGACCGGGCCCGGGCCGTCCTCGCCGAGGGCCTCGGCGTGCGCCCCGAGGAGCTGACGCTGCACGCCAGCGGTGACCAGGCGGCGCGCGCCGCCGTGACCGGTCTGGCCCGCGGTCGGCGCAGGCTGACCGGTCCCCCGGTGACCTCGGCAGTCGAGCACTCCACCCTGCTGCGGTGGCTGCGCGCGGCGCCGACCCCGCCGACGGAGATCCCGGTGGACGAGGCGGGGGCGGTGGACCTCGCGGCCTGGGCTGACGCGCTCGGCGAGGGGACTCCCTTCGCCGTGCTGCAGGCGGCCAACCACGAGGTCGGGACCCGCCAGCCCCTGCCCGCGGCGCGGGAGGCCGCGGCCGGGCACGGGGTGCCGCTGCTCGTCGACGGTCGGTCCGCCCTGGGCCGCAGCGACGTGCCACAGGACTACGACGTGCTCGTCGGTGACGCGACCAGCTGGGGTGGGCCCCGGCTGGGGGTGCTCGTGGTGCGTCCGGGTGTGCGCTTCACGCCCCACCAGCCCCCGTCCCGGCACGAAGGGGGCTACGCCCTGGACCCTGTGGACGTCCCCACCGCGCTGGCCGCCGCCGAGGCGTGGCAGCAGGTGGCCGCCGTGCGGGCCGAGGAGGCCGCGCGGGCCCACGAGCTGATCGACCGGATCCGGCGCTGCGCCGCGAGTGTGCCCCAGGTGGACGTCGTCGGCGCGCCGGAGGACCGCCTGCCCCACCTGTGCACCTTCTCCGTGCTCTACGTCGACGGCGAGACGCTCGTCGACGAGCTGGCGCGAAGGGGGATCGACGTCGCCTCCGGCTCCGCGTGCACCTCCGACACCCTGGAGCCGAGCCACGTGCTGGCCGCGATGGGCGCCCTCACCCAGGGCAATGTGCGCATCACCCTGCCCCTGGAGGCGGTGGCCCCTGACCGGGAGGAGACGGTGGACCGGCTCTGTCGGGAGCTCCCGGACGTCGTTGCGCAGTGCCGGGCTCGCCTCGGACTGTGAACCTCTAGTCGAGATCGACCATCGACCCGAAGTCGAGGTCGGGCGCCTCGAGCGCCGCGGTGAGCCGCATCAGGTACTCGCGCCGATGCATCTCCTCGATCCCGAGCGTGGCCAGGTGCGGGGTGCTCCACTGCACGTCGATGATCCGGCGCGGGTCACCGTCCGCGGCGATGATCCGGTCCAGGTGGATCACAGCCGCCTTGGAGGCGTCGGTGGCGCGGTGGAACATCGACTCCCCCGCGAAGAGACCGCCGATCGCCACCCCGTAGAGGCCGCCGACGAGGTCTCCCTCCTCGCCTCGCACCTCGATGCTGTGGGCCCAACCGAGCCGGTGCAGCTCGCCGTAGGCGGCCCGCACCTCATCGGTGATCCAGGACCCCTCCCGGGATGGGTCGGCGCAGGCGAGCACGACCTCGTCGAAGGCCCGGTCGACGGTGACGGTGAAACGGTGCAGCGAACGGCGCATGGACCGGCTCACGTGCGCCCGACCGGGTCGGAGCACGCCGCGCCACGTCGGTGACCACCAGCCCATCGGGGGGCCGCCCGACTCCCCCAGCCCCATCGGGAAGACCCCGAGGCGGTAGGCGGTGAGTAACGAGGCCGGGTCGAGCCGGCCGCCGACGCCGATGACCTCGCCCTCGGCGCTCTCCGTGGCGGCACCCACGCCGGCACCGAGGTACTCCGCCCACAGCAGCGAGATACCGGGGGGCTCGATCGGCGGGAAGGGCGCGGTCACAGGTTCAGGGTCGAGGCAGGCGCACGTGCGAGGCGATCAGGTCCGCGCTCTCCTGCCCGTAGGCCTCGGCGAGGCGCTTCAGGAAGCTCGAGGTGCCGAGCTCGTACTCCTGGGTCCCGACCGTCTCGATGACGTAGGTGGCCAGCATCGAGCCGAGCTCGGCTGACTCCCGCAGCGGCAGGCCCTCGGTGACACCGGTGAGGAAGCCGGCCCGGAAGGCATCGCCCACGCCGGTCGGGTCCGCCCGGGTGACCTCGCGCGCCGCACGCACGACGATCGGCTCGGGCAGGTCCTTGCCGGTGATGCGCACCCCGTCCTTGCCCAGCGTGGTGACGCGGTAGGTGACCCGGGACTCGATCTCCTCGTGGCTCCAGCCGGTCTTCTGGGCGGTCAGGTGCGCCTCGTACTCGTTCGTGATCAGGTACTCGGCCCCGTCGATGAGGTCGCGGATGGCCTCGCCCTCGGCGAAGGCCAGCTGCTGGCTCGGGTCGGCGACGAAGGGGATCCCCCGGCTGCGGCACTCGGCGGTGTGCCGGCGCATCGCCTCGGGGTCGTCGGGGCCGACGAGGACGAGGTCCAGGCCCCCGACCCGGTCGTGGACCGGGCCGATCTCGATCCCCCTCGCCTCGCTCATGGCCCCGGCGTAGAAGGTCGCGATCTGGGCCATCTCGTCGTCGGTCGTGCACACGAAGCGGGCGGTGTGCTGGGTCTCGGAGACGAGCACGGCGCCGCAGTCGACCCCGTGGCGCTCCAGCCAGCTGCGGTAGTCGGTGAAGTCCTTGCCGACCGCTCCGAGGAGCACCGGACGCTGGCCCAGGTTGCCCATCCCGAAGGCGATGTTGGCCGCGACGCCGCCCCGCCGGATCTCCAGCTTGTGGGCGAGGAAGCTGACCGAGATCTTGTCGAGCTGGTCCACGACGAGGGAGTCGGAGAACTTCCCCGAGAACGTCATCAGGTGGTCGGTGGCGATGGATCCGGCGATGGCGATTGACACGCGACCACCCTATAGAAGGCCTGCGAAGGGGGCCTGCCTCCCCCTTCGCCCGCCGCCAGACGCACGACGGCCCCCGCCCGGTGCCGGGCGGGGGCCGTCGTCACGACCGGTCGGCTCAGCCGAAGGAGTCGCCGCAGGCGCAGGAGCTGCCCGCGTTGGGGTTGTCGATGGTGAAGCCCTGCTTCTCGATGGTGTCGGCGAAGTCGATCGTCGCGCCGGAGAGGTACGGGGCGCTCATCCGGTCGACGACGACCTCGACGCCGTCGAAGTCGCGCACGAGGTCACCGTCGAGGGAGCGCTCGTCGAAGTACAGCTGGTAGATCAGTCCGGAGCAGCCACCGGGCTGCACACCGATCCGCAGCCGAAGGTCGTCTCGGCCCTCCTGCTCGAGGAGCGACTTGACCTTCGAGGAGGCGAAGTCGGTGAGGATGACGCCGTGGCTGTCGCTGGCGACGTCGGGGGTTGCCTGGGTGTCCTGGACGCTCATGCGAAGTCCTCGTGCTCGGGGTCTGTGGCAGTGGCGGCTTCCGCCACATCAGGGCCAACTCCGGGACCTCCCGGGTTGTTCCTGCCCTCCACCATACGCCCGCGATTCCGCGTCAGCGACGGGGTGACCACGTCGCTGCGACCCGTGCCGCGCGGTCCTCGAGCGTGGCCACCGGGTCCGCCATCGCGGCGCTCGGGTCCTGGTGCCGGTCCACGACGGCGTAGGTGCCGCTCAGCCCGAGCATCATGGCCTCCCGGCGACTGATCGCCACCTGCCCGGCGAGGGCCACCGCGGGGGTGGCGTGCTCGGCAGCGAGCGCGGCGACACCGGCGACGACCTCACCCTGCAGGCTGCCCTGATCGAGGGTTCCCTCGCCGGTGAGGACGACGTCCGCTGCCGCGGTCAGGCCGGACAGGTCCAGGGCTTCCATGACGACCTCGACGCCGCTGCGTCGGGTCGCCCCGAGCAGCATGAGCCCGTACCCGGCTCCACCGGCGGCGCCCGCCCCGGCCTCGCGCTCCAGCCGGCGCGGCTCCGAGCTGAGCAGGTCCAGCGGCGCGGGCGCGACCCGCCGGACGACGTCGACGAAGTGCCCCAGGCTCCCCTCCAACAGCTGCGCCTGCTCCGGCGTGGCCCCCTTCTCCCTGGCGAAGACGGCGGACGCACCCTTGAGGCCGAGCAGCGGGGAGGCGACGTCGGTCGCGGCGACCAACTCCACCCCGGCGAAGCGCTCACGCACCTCGGCCAGCCCGGCCAGGTCCTCCTCGCGGGTCGCGATGAGGCCGCCTCCCCCGCCGCCGAGGACCTCACGGGGCCCGGCACCGAGGGCGGCGAGCATCCCCGCGCCGGCATCGTTGGTGCCCGAGCCACCGAGGCCGACGACGATGCGCTCCACGCCCTCGGCCAGCGCCGCGGCGAGCAGCTCGCCCAGTCCCCACGAGGTGGTGACCCCCGGGTCGCGTTCTGTGGCGTCGAGCAGGTGCAGCCCGATCGCCTGGGCCGACTCCAACCAAGCGGTGCGCCGGCCCCCTTCGTCAGTGATGAGCAGGGCACCGGGCACCGAGGTGCCGCGCGGGCCGGTGGCGGTGACGACCACGGACTCGCCGACGACGCTCCCGGTGAGCACGTCGATGAACCCAGGACCGCCGTCCGAGAGCGGGGCGAGGCTCAGCAGGTCGTCCGGGGCGCTGCGGCGCCACCCGGTGGCCATGGCCTCCGCCACCTGCGTGGCCGTGAGGGTCCCGCTGAAGCTGTCGGGAGCGATGAGCACGTGCACTCGATGACTCTACCGAGGCTGTCGTCGGGCATGTGGCAACATCATCGCCGTGAGTGCACCGACGACGTCCTCCCAGGCAGCCCCCCTCCCCCTGCTCGCCCTCGGCGCCGGCACGGATCTGGAGTCCGAGCGGGGTGTGGAGTGCTCCGGCGAGCTGCCGCCCCCTTCGGACCCCGACCTCGTGGCCCGGGCCCGTGCAGCCAAGGAGGCGCTCGGGGACTCCGTCTTCGTCCTCGGTCACCACTACCAGCGCAACGAGGTCATCGACTTCGCCGACACCACGGGTGACTCCTTCAAGCTGGCCAAGCAGGCCGCCGCCCGCCCCGACGCGAAGTACATCGTCTTCTGCGGCGTGCACTTCATGGCCGAGTCCGCGGACATCCTCACCAGCGACGAGCAGACCGTCGTCCTGCCCGACCTGGCCGCCGGCTGCTCCATGGCCGACATGGCCGCGCTGCACCAGGTGCAGGAGTGCTGGGACGAGCTGGCCGACGCCGGTGTCGCCGACTCGACGATCCCGGTGACGTACATGAACTCCTCAGCGGCGATCAAGGCCTTCACCGGTCGGCACGGCGGCACCGTGTGCACGAGCTCGAATGCCGAGCGCGCGCTCACGTGGGCCTTCGACCAGGTCGGCGGCGTCGACGGCGACGGCAAGGTGCTCTTCCTCCCCGACCAGCACCTTGGCCGCAACACCTGGGTGCGCGAGCTCGGGCGCGACCGCGAGGACTGCGTCGTGTGGAACCCGCACCGGCCGATGGGCGGGCTCACCCCGGAGCAGATCCGCGGGGCCCGGATGATCCTGTGGCAGGGGCACTGCTCGGTCCACGGCCGCTTCACGCCCGAGGCCGTGGAGGAGGCGCGAAGGGAGATCCCCGGCGTCCGCGTGATCGTGCACCCGGAGTGCCGGAACGAGGTCGTCTCGCTGGCCGACGAGGTCGGCTCGACGGAGAAGATCATCAAGGCCGTCTCCGAGGCGCCGGCCGGGACCAAATGGATCATCGGCACCGAGCTCAACCTCGTCCAGCGGCTCGCCCAGCAGCACCCGGACCAGCAGATCTCCTTCCTGGAGAAGAACGTCTGCTTCTGCTCGACGATGAACCGGATCGACCTGCCGCACCTGGTCTGGGCGCTGGAGTCGCTCGTCGAGGGCCGCGCCGTGAACGAGATCGTCGTCGACGAGCAGGTCGCGGAGCAGGCCCGCACCGCGCTGGACCGGATGCTGGCGCTGCCCTGAGGCACTCCCCCTTCGGCGTTGGTGACTCGCGGGTACGACACCATGCTCGCCGCTTGGCACCTGCCACGGCCCCGTGATTCCGGGCTTCTTGCTGCCCCACAGTCGTCAACGTGGTGTCGTACCCGCGAGTCACATAGGGCGAGCCACCTCGCCGGATGCCTCAGCCGGCCGTGAGGAAGGCTTCCAGCCCGGCGAGGTCGTCGGTGTTGATGTGGTCGACCCCGGCGTCGCGCAGCTCGCGCCAGAGGTTCTCCCGCGCCTGCCCCTCGATGTCGTTGGTGGCCCAGAAGCGCACCCGGTAACCGTCGGCGTGCGCGCTCTCGACGTACTCGTGCAACCGCTCCCGCTCGAACTCCGGCATCTCCCCCACTCCCTGCCAGGCGAACATCGTCGCCCAGTTCTCGCTGACCAGGGGCATGAAAGTCGGACTCGTGCCCGATCCCAGATCACCGGAGCGACCGTCGTAGAAGGAGTAGCGCGTCCGCGCTGCCTCCATCTCGGCACGCGGGCGGTTGCCGCTGATGACCACCTCGACCGCACGGTCCTTGACCTTGCCGTCGTGCACCCGGGTGAGGACCTTCCGGTGCTCCGCGAGCTCCTCCTCGACGGCCCGCCACGTCTGCGACCCGTCGCTCTTGAGGTCGATGAGCAGCTGGAAGTCGCCCGCGTGGCCGGGGTAGATCTCCTTGCCGTTAGGTGAGGCGATCTCGGTCAGCGGGTCGAGGTAGGCCTCCTCGAGGGTCGGGGCGTCCTCGGCCTGCCACTCCTCGTGGGCGACGCGCAGCTCGCCGTCGACGAGCCACACATCAGCCTCGACCGAGGTGAAGCCGTGCTCCAGTGCGTCGAGCAGCGGGCGCTCGTGCTCGTAGTCGTTGTGCGCGTGGGGCTGCGGCAGCGGCGCGCCCAGGTCGACGGGTCCGCCGGCGGGATCGGCGGCTGCGGCAGCGGCGGGCAGGGTCAGGGCGAGCGCTGCGGCCGTGACCGTCAGGGCGCGGGCGAGCGACGTCATGGGGACACCATGCATGCCCCGGGAGGGCCTCGCAGGACGACCGGGTGAACTCGGGACCAACGAGGCCGGTGCGCGCAGGACCACAACCTCGCTAGATTGGAAGCACTCAGGAGGCAGCCGATGGCCGAGCAGGAGGACGTTCTTCGCTCGCGGCCGCCCACCGTGCCCGACGAGTGGCCCTTCCTCGGCCGTGACGCCGAGCTCGAGGTGGTGCTGCGCTCCCTCACTCCCGGCGAAGGGGGTGGCCACGGCGCGGTGGTCGTGGCACCTGCGGGCGTCGGCAAGACCCGCCTGCTGCGCGAGATCCGCCGCTCCGCGACGGCACGGGGAGTGCGCACCGAGTCGGTGCTCGCGACCGAGGCGGCCGCGCTGACCCCATACGGAGCCGTCCTGCACCTGCTGCCCGGCGAGGCCGCCGAGCACGCGGATCGCGGCGGCTGGCACGCCTCCTTCGCTGCCGCGCTGCGCTCCGGGGACGAGGACCGCCCCACGCTCCTCGTCGTCGACGACGCCCACCACCTCGACGAGGGCAGTGCCTCGCTCGTGCTCCACCTGACCCTCCAGGGGGTGGTGGTCCCGGTGATCGCGGTGCGTGCTGGCGAGGCGGTGCCGGAGCCGGTGACGCTGCTCTGGCGCAACGGCATGTGCCTCCGCGTCGACCTCCAGCCGCTCACCGGTGAGGAGCTGGGTGACCTCATCGGCGCGGCTCTGGGAGGCCGGATCAGCGAGCGCACCCTCGCGCGGTTGGAGGCCGTCAGCGACGGCAACGTCCTCTACGCCCGCGAGCTCGTCACCGCGGCGGTCGCGGGTGGCTCGCTGCGTCGCAGCGGTGGGGTGTGGGTGTGGGACGAGCAGGTGGTGCTGGCCCCCCGGCTGGTGGACGCCGTGGGCGCGCGCCTCGCCACCCTCACCGACGAGCAGCGCCGGGCTCTGGCCCTGGTCGCCCTCGCCGAACCACTGCCGACGGCCGTGGCCGACGTGGTCACCGCTCCCGAGCACCTCGAGGGTCTCGAGGTCGCCGGACTGGTCCGGGTGACCGGCTCCGGGGCCGCAAGTGAATTACGTCTGGGGCACCCGCTGTACGGCGAGGTCACCCTCGACCGGATCGGGCGGCTGGCCCGACGTCACCTCGTGGCGGCCCTTGCGGATGCCTTCGAGGCCGACCGCGACCGCGCCGGCCCGTTCATCGTGCGCATCGCGACCTGGCGGCTGGAGGCAGGGCTGCCCACGGACTGGCAGACCCTGCACCGTGCCGCGGAGCGCGCCAACCAGGTCTTCGACCACCAGCTGGCCGTGCGGCTGTGCCGCACCGCGCTCGAGGTGATGGACGAGGACGAGGCGGCACGGGCGCGGGTCGCCGTCGAACTCGCGCGGGGGCTCATCGGGTCCAACGAGATGGTGGCCGCGGACACCGTGCTCGCCGAGGTCGAGTCCGTAGTGCTGGACTCCGGCGACCAGTGGCTCGTGGACGGTTACGTCGACACCCGGTTCTGGGCCTCCTGGTTCGGCCGCGGGCGGACCGAGGAGACGATCGCGCTGTTCGACCGGCTCGCCCAGCAGCCGGGTGCCCGCGACGCCCTGATCCGGGCGGCCCCCTACCGCGCCTGCCTGGCCATCAGCGAGGGTCGTCCCCGGGAGGCGCTCGACCTGGCGGAGCCGGTGCTGGCGCGCGACGGCGCCCCGGCTCTGCACCGCCTGCTCGCGCTGGAGACATCCGCCGAGGCACACGCCTGCCTGGGGAACCCGAAGCAGGCGCGTCCGCTCTGGGCCACGATGCACGAGCTGTCCGCCGCCGGGACCGGCCGGGCCGCAACCGCCGGTGCAGAGGCCGACCTGCAGGCCCTCTTCTTCACCCTGCTCGACGGCCGGGTCGCGGACGCGCTGCCGACCGCCACCTCCCTGCACTCCCTGGTCGAGAAGAGCCAGGACGTCGTCAGCCGAGGGCTGGCGTGCATGGTGCTGGGCCGCTGCCTGCTGCTGGGCGGCCGTCTGGAGCGGGCGCGGGGGTTGCTGCTCGACGCGGCGGCCGACTTCCGACGGGTCGATCTGGGCGGGTCGCTCACCTGGACGCAGGCACTGCTGAGCCAGGTCGCGTCGCTGGGCGGGGACCCCGAAGGGGGCCGGCGCTGGCTGGACGCTGCGCTGGCCGGCCGTCCCCCGGCGGGAGCCGCACGGCTCGCCGCGGACCTGACCGAGGCACGCGTGTGGTTGGCCGTGGCCGAGGGCGACCGCACCGGGGCGGCGGCGCTGGCGCTCGCCGGTGAGCAGGAGCATCCCGGGCTACCACTCGCCCGGGCGTGGCTGCTGCACCTGGCCTGTCGGGTCGGTGACCGGGGGCGGGGGCCGGCACACTCCCTTCGTGCTGTCGCCGACTCCCTCCCCTGCGACGGCCCGACACTGCTGGCCGATCATGTCGACGCCCTGCGCCGGGACGACGGCCGCGTCCTGGAGTCGGTGTCCGAACGCTTCGCCACCCGGGGGATGCTGCCCATGGCAGCCGAGGCCGCACTGGAGGCGGCGCGGGCCCACCACGCGGCCGGTTCCGGGGACGGAGCACGCCGCGCCTCGGCCCGGGCCGCGACCCTGACCTCGGGTCTGGACACCATCATCACCCCGGGAATGACGAACCCTGTGGAGACGGCGGTCCTCAGCCGGCGAGAGCAGGACGTGGCGAGGCTCGCGGCGTCGGGGCTGACGAATGCGGCCATCGCGGAGCAGCTCGTCGTGTCGGTGCGCACGGTCGAGTCGCACCTGTACCAGGTCTTCGCCAAGCTCGGCCTGCAGTCCCGGACCGAGCTGGCCCGGTACCTGCCCGGATCGTCCGGATCGGAGCCTCGGGACCAGTAGTCGAACACTGAGGGCGGGAGGACGTGGCGCGCATAGCGTCCCGCGCATGGACACCTCGGACTGGCAGGAACGGGTCGCCCAGCTACCGCTGGGTCACGCCGTGGCGCTGCGACTGCACGACGCCGGTCAGGACGACGAGGTCATCGCGACCGCCCTCGGCGTCCCGGTCGAGTCGGTCACGACGCTGCTTGAGATCGCCCGGGTCAAGCTCGAGCACGTGCCCACCCCACCGGCGGGCGAAGGCCGGCAGAACCAGTGGTCCATCACTGAGGCCGCGACGGACCCCGACCTCTAGCGTCATTGCCATCGACATCGTTGGCCCGGTGTCGCACGGCCGCTTCCCGCGGGGGCGAGGTGACGACCGTGAGGGGGAGCCGGACGGAGCCGTCGGGGGGAGCCTGGGGAGAGGCGACGGCTCCGTCCACCCCGCTGACGCCAATATTCGCGGCCGTGGCCGGATCAGTCGGCGCGGACCATCCCGGTCTCGTCGAGCAGGGGGTTGTGCGCCACGGGGACGCGCTCCCCCTCGCTCGGCGCACCGGGAGGCGTCGCGCCCGGGGCGAAGGGGGACCCGCCGAGGGCCTCGCGGCCGTGCGGCTCGAGCCAGTTCGACAGTTCGGGCCCGGCGGGGACGATCCCGGTCGGGTTCACGTCGCGGTGGACCTCGTAGTAGTGGCTCTTGATGTGCGTGAAGTCCGTCGTGTCACCGAAACCGGGCGTGGTGAAGAGGTCGCGGGCGTAGGCCCACAGCACCGGCATCTCGCTCAGCTTGGACCGGTTGGCCTTGAAGTGGCCGTGGTAGACGGGGTCGAACCGCGCGAGCGTGGTGAAGAGGCGCACGTCGGCCTCGGTGATGTGGTCACCCATGAGGTACCGACGGGTCGAGAGCCGCTCCTCGAGCCAGTCCATCGCG
>CAYLUX010000012.1:28598-41344 GCA_964386935.1 uncultured Janibacter sp. | reverse complement strand
TTCGAACCCAGTATCGCCCACCATCGAGATAGGCCCCTGACCAGCGGAAACGCTGATCGGGGGCCTTTGTCACGTGCCGGCACCCGTCACACACCAGCCTCGGCAGCGATCGGACTGTGCCCTTCCTGCGGGCTGCTAGCGTGCCGAGATGGTGGAGAAGTGAAATTTCGACAACCAGTACTCCGTGGAAGAGCGCCATCACTCCGACACGTCTCTAGCCGCGCCGACGCAGGAAGTGCCATGGACCGATCCCCTCACAGGGACGCAGGGGTTCTTGGTAATCCACAACCTCGTGCGTGGCATGGCCACGGGGGGCACTCGGATGAGGGCCGGCTGCGACCTGTCGGAGGTCAGAGACCTGGCCCGGGGCATGGCGATCAAGACGGCGGCCTTCGAGCTGCCGGTCGGTGGCGCCAAGGCCGGTCTGGACATCGACCCGGAGCGGCCGGAATCTCTGGAGGTGCTGGAGCGCCGGGTGACCCGGCCGGCGCCGAGCAGCAGCGAGCGGGCCACGTCCGGCTCCTCGTCGTTCGGGAGGGCTGGTGTCGGCCGCTCCCCGCAGTCGACGCTGCACGCTCCCGAGCGCGTGGAAGGTCTGGGCCACCGGCACCTGCCGTCGACGACCGGCACGCAGTGCCGCCAGCCCGGACGTCCAGAAGTGGGCGTGGACCACGTCCGGGTCACCTCGGCGGCGCCAGCGCTCCTCCACCCAGTCGCCGAAGTCGTCCATGAGGCCCGGCAGGTCGCCGTTCGCGACCGGCCCGGGCTGCCCCACCGGGACCTGGACCACGGTGACGCCCGGTACGGGCTCGACCGGGGCGTCCCGAGCGCCGTCCCGCCTGACGAGGACCTCTACCGCGTGTCCTCGGCGGACCAGTCCTCGTGCCAGCGCGTCCACGTGCACGTTCTGCCCGTCAGCCTCGACGCGCGCCGGTCCGGCGAAGGGGTTCGCGTGCTCCGCGATCACGGCGATCTTCATGATGACGGGGAGGTACCCGGGAGAGCTCCTTCCATCCGTCGGTCGGCGGTACGGCATTGTCTCCTCGAGGCCTGCAGGGGCCGGAGCTACTCCCCGGGTCGGGTCCGCTGGTCGCTGCTCCAAGCCCAGTCGCGCACCGCCGGGATGTCGTCGCCGTGCACCCGTGTCCAGGCACGTGCCTCGCTCCTGGCGTCCAGCATCTCCTGCCGCACGAGGGCAGCCTGCTGGCCGAGTCCGGGCACCCGGTCGATGACGTCGATGACCAGCTGGTAGCGGTCGAGCTCGTTCATCATCACCATGTCGAAGGGGGTCGTCGTCGTCCCCTCCTCGCGGAACCCGTGCACGTGCAGGTTCGCGTGGTTGGCCCGGCGGTAGGTCAGACGGTGGATCAGGGACGGGTAGCCGTGGTAGGCGAAGACCACCGGCCGGTCCCGCGTGAAGATCGCGTCGAAGTCCCGTGCGTTCAGCCCGTGGGGGTGCTGGTCCTCGTCCATCAGCCGCATCAGGTCCACGACGTTGACGAAGCGCACCGCCAGCTCGGGCAGGTGGCGACGCAGCAGGTCGGCCGCCGCGAGCGCCTCGAGCGTGGGCACGTCGCCGGCGCAGGCGAGCACGACGTCCGGGTCGCCGTCATCGGTCGAGGCCCACTCCCAGATGCCTAGGCCGCGCGTGCAGTGCAGCGCGGCCCGGTCGGCATCGAGCCAGTCGAACTGCGGTTGTTTGCCGGCCACGACGACGTTGACGTGGTGTCGGCTGGAGAGGCAGTGGGCCATCGTCGCGAGCAGGGTGTTGGTGTCCGGAGGCAGGTACACCCGGACGAACTCGGGCTTCTTGTTGACGACGTGGTCGATGAAGCCCGGGTCCTGGTGGGAGAAGCCGTTGTGGTCCTGGCGCCACACGTGCGAGGTCAGCAGGTAGTTCAGCGAGGAGAGGTGCGGGCGCCAGTCCAGCCGGGCGGAGACCTTCAACCACTTGGCGTACTGGTTGACCATCGAGTCCACGATGTGCGCGAAGGCCTCGTAGCAGGAGAAGAGCCCGTGCCGGCCGCTGAGCAGGTAGCCCTCCAGCCAGCCCTGGCACAGGTGCTCGGAGAGGACCTCCATGACCCGGCCCTGCGGGGCCAGGTGCTCGTCGACCGGCAGGATCTGCTCGGCGAAGACCTTGTCGGTCACCTCGTAGACGCCGTCCAGCCGGTTGGAAGCGGTCTCGTCGGGACCGAAGAGCCGGAAGTTGTCCGGGTTGGCACGGATCACCTCTGTCAGCAGGTCGCCCAGCACCTTCGTGGCCTCGTGGGTGGAGGCACCCGGCGTCGGGACGTCGACCGAGAAGCGACGCGGGTCCGGCACCTGCAACGGGCGGCGGAGCAGCCCACCGTTGGCGTGCGGATTGGCGCTGGTGCGACGGTCCCCCCTCGGGGCGAGGGCGCGGATCCGCTCGACGACCCGTCCGTGCTCGTCGAAGAGGGAGCCCGGGTCGTAGGAGGACAACCACTCCTGCAGCAGGGCCAGCTGCTCGGGATCGTCCCGGACGCCGGTCAGCGGCACCTGGTGCGCTCGCCACGTGCCCTCCACGGGCAGTCCGTGGGCGGTCCTCGGGCCGGTCCACCCCTTCGGGGTCGCCAAGAGCACCAGGGGCCACGAAGGGCGCTCCCCGGCCCCGGCGCCACCTCGTGCGGCCTCCTGGATCTCCCGGATACGGGTGTGCGCCTCGTCCATGGCGGCGGCCATCTGCTGGTGCACCTCCGCCGGGTCCTCGCCCTCGACGGTGAGCACGTGGTGCCCGTGCGCGCGCAGCAGCGCGACCAGACTCTCCCTGGGCATGCGCCCCGGGACCGTGGGGCTCGCGATCTTGTAGCCGTTCAGGTGCAGCACCGGCAGGACGGCTCCGTCGTGGACGGGGTCGACGAACGCGGTCGACTGCCAGGAGCCGGCCAGCGGGCCGGTCTCGAACTCGCCGTCGCCGACGACGGCGACCACGATCAGGTCCGGGTTGTCCATCGCCGCGCCGTGGGCGTGGGACAGGACGTAGCCGAGCTCCCCCCCTTCGTGCATCGACCCCGGCACGTCGGCGGCCGCGTGACTCGGGATGCCGCCGGGGAAGGAGAACTGGCGCATGAGCTCACGCAGCCCGTCCTCGTCCTGCCTCATCTCCGGGTACACCTCGGACCATCGGCCGTCGAGGTAGGCCTCCGCCACTTCGGCCGGTCCTCCGTGGCCCGGACCGGCGAGCATGATCGCGTCCACGTCCCGCTCGCGGATGAGCCGGTTGAGGTGGGTGTGCACGAGGTTCAGGCCGGGCGCGGTGCCCCAGTGCCCCAGCAGCCGGGGCTTGATGTCCTCGGGTGTCAGATCACGGTTCAGCAGCGGGTTGTCCAGCAGGTAGATCTGGCCGGCCGAGAGGTAGTTGGCCGCCCGGAACCACGCGTCGAGGTCGCCGGTCTCGCGCTCGGACAGGGGAGTGGTGAGAGACATGCCTCTTCTCTTCCCCGGCGGCGGCGAACTCACACCCCGGTCAGCCGTGCCAGTACCGGTAGAGGGCCAGCTCGTCCGCCGACGTCATGGGCTGCCTCGGCCGTACGCGGGGGGATGCCACGAGGTGGGGCCTGGACGTGGCCACACACAGGTCGTCGCCGAGGTCCCGCAGCATGGCGACCGGAACGGCTCGGTGGCGGCGCAGATGCGGACCCCGCAGCCGCACGACCACCCACTCGGCGGTGGCGCTGTCGGAGTCGAGCAGCACGTCGTCGATGGTGCCCACCACGCGGTCGTCGCGGCAGAGCACGTGGCGGGCCAACCACGTTTCGGGTCCGCTCCGATGGCCTCGCACGTCACTCACTCCGTCCGTGTCGACACCCGGGCTCGCCTCACCCTCGCGAGCGCTCATTGCGTGTCTACCTCCCCGGGCGGGTGTTGATGCATCGTGTGGCGGAAGAGCTCCAGACATTACTGGACCGTTACCCCGAAGAGTGGCCCCGGAATCGCGCGTGCGCCGAGACACGGATCACGTTGAATGATCACCGATGGGTTGCGAGGGAGCGCGCGAGGTGGTTCGGTGGTGATGACGACATCGGCTCGAGACCGCGGCTGATATTGGAACCTCGTACGAGGAGTCGCCATGACCAGTATTGTCCGTGGGCAGACTAGCGACCACCGAGAGCGGGATCGTCACGCTGCGCTCGAGCTCGGGCGGGCCTGCCAAGAGCCCGACCCCACCCGGGCGGCACGCATCCGCGAGGAGGTCGTGATCGCCAACCGCGGTATCGCGATCGGACTCGCGAAGCGCTTCGAGGGGCGAGGCATCGAGCACGACGACCTCGTCCAGGTGGCGATGCTCGGGTTGGTCCAGGCGGCCCGCCGGTACCACCCCGATCGAGGGCACTGCTTCAGCGCCTTCGCCGCGCCCACCATCAACGGTGAGCTGAAGCGGTACTTCCGCGATCACGGGTGGGCCGTCCGCCCTCCCCGTGGCCTGCAGGAGCTGCACCACGACGTGCGCGACACGGTGGCCCGGATGGAGCAGGAAAGCCAACGGAAGCCCACCGAGGCCGAGGTGGCATAAGAGATGGACCTCTCGGTCGAGCAGGTGCGTACCGCCGGGGTCGTCGGGAACCAGTACCGCTCCAGCTCCCTCGACACCCCGGTCCGGGAGTCCTCCGACCAGCCGCTGAGCGAGACGATCGCCTCGGAGGAAGAGGACCTCGACGACAAGACCGTCACGTTGATCTCGCTGCGGGAGGCGATGGGGACGCTGGACACCCGGGAGCAGCGGGTGCTGGGTCTGCGCTTCGTCAAGGACCTCACCCAGCGCGAGATCGGCGAGCGGATCGGGGTCAGCCAGATGCAGGTCTCACGGATCCTGACCTCGGTGTACGCGCGCCTGCGCACGAGGATCGAGGGCGAGGACGCGACCGGGGGAAGTGGGGTCCCCCGGGGCTGAACGCCCCGGCACGATCGGCGACGGTGGCGCACGCAGGCCTCACCGCCGCCGATCGTCGTGCAGTGCGGTGATGAGTGACTCGAGGTCCTCGGAAGCGGCCGTCGTGGGGCAGGTGGGAGAGCAGTCGGAGCAGCCGGACCGGCGCGTGCTCCCGCACCAGACGCGCCTGCAGGTCGTCCGTCCCGCCGGGGAAGCAGCCGTCGTCGAGGCGGCTGCACAGCTCGCCTTCGTCGGCGGAGAGCCCACTCATCCCCTCGGGGATCATCAGGCCGCTCCGCCGCCGTCACGGCTCATCCCCTCGAGGGCACGGCCGTGCCGGGCCACCTGGACGTCCTCGTGCGTGCTGACGACGAGGACCCCGACGTCACCCGGGTGGGTGCTGAGCACCCCATCGCCCCTGCACTGGTCGTTGCGGTCCTCGTCGATGTGGACCCCCGACCACGAGAGGGCCCGTGCGACCCGTGAGCGCACCAGCGGCGAGTGCTCACCGACCCCGCCGGTGAATACGACGGCGTCGGTTCCACGCGTCGCGGCCATCATGCCGACGGCCTCCTTGGCGAGACGGTGGACGTAGACATCGAGGGCGAACGTGGCCTGCTCGTCGGCGTCCTCGGCGGCGCGGACCACCGTCTCCATGTCTCCGATGCCGGCCAGTGCCAGCAGGCCGGACTCCTGCTCCAACGCCTCCTGGACCTCTGCGGCCTCCATGCCGTGGTGGCGCTGCAACCAGAGGATCATGCCCGGGTCCACCGTCCCGGACCGGGTGGACATGACCAGACCCTCCAGTGGGGTCAGGCCCATCGTCGTGTCGATGCTGCGTCCTCCGTCGACCGAGCACAGCGAGGCGCCGGAGCCCAGATGGCAGGTGACCACCCGGAGGCCCCTGGGGTCGAGGTCGAGCAACTCGGAGGCACGGCGGGCCGTGTACGCGTGCGAGAGCCCGTGCGCGCCGTACCGTCGCACCGGCCACTCCTGCGGCACCGCATAGGTCCTGGTGACCGCCGGGAGGCCTGCGTGGAAGGAGGTGTCGAATGCCGCGAAGGCGGGGCTGTCGGGGTAGGCCCGGGCTGCTGCGTCGATACCGGCGCACGAGCGGGGCTGGTGCAGCGGGGCGAAGGGGGCCAGCTCGGCCAGGTCGGCCCGGACGCGGTCGTCGAGCCACGTCGGACCGGTGAAGCGGGAGCCCCCGTGGACGACCCGGTGACCGACGACGTCGTGGTCCCACTCGGGCAGCTCCAGGCCCGCGTAGTCGCCGTCCCAGCCCTCGATCGTCTCCGCCTGGACGATGGTGTCGTCGGGGTCGACGAGCGAGACTTTCAGGCTCGAGGACCCGGCGTTGAGGACCAGGGTCCGCCGTCCCCTCTTCGTGGGTCGCACCCGAGCACCTCCCATGGTTTCGTGCGCCATCTCCTGCAACGCGCTGCCGTGGTACCCGCCGCTCCTGCGGTCATGCGCCGACGATGCCCGCTGCAGGCGCGGACGATGCCGGATACAGGCGCGGACGATTGCCGGTTGAAGTGCCGACGGACGGGTACCGGCAAGGGGAGACCGGAGACGTCAACTGGAAGCTGAGGCCTGAGCTGATGAGCGAAGAGCGTCCGCTGCGGGAGTATCGGCGCAAGCGTGACTTCCGGGAGACACCGGAACCACGGGAGACGACCGGTCGGTCCGGCAGGGCACCCGTGTTCGTCGTGCAGAAGCACGACGCCTCGAGCCTGCACTACGACTTCCGGCTGGAGGCCGACGGCGTGCTGAAGTCGTGGGCCGTGCCGAAGGGCCCGTCCACCGATCCGCGCGAGAAGCGTCTTGCGGTGCCGACCGAGGACCACCCGTTGGACTACGGCGACTTCGAGGGCAGCATCCCGCAGGGTGAGTACGGTGCCGGCAACGTGATCGTGTGGGACACGGGCAGCTACCGGAACCTCACTGAGAGGGACGGACAAGAGGTCCCGGTGGCGGACGCCGTGGAGCAGGGCCACGTGACCGTGTGGCTGGAGGGCGAGAAGCTCACCGGTGGGTACGCGCTCACCCGGGTCGGCCGGGGCAAGCGGTGGCTGCTGGTCAAGCAGCGTGACCAAGAGGCGGACGCGCGCCGCCACCCCGTCAGCACCGAGCAGCTGTCGGTGACGTCCGGACGCGGCCTCGAAGAGGTGGGGCGGGAAGAGCAGGCATGACGGACCTGCCGGAGCTGCTGCCCACCGAGGACCTCGAGCACGTGCGTCCTGAGCCCCACCCGAGCTGGGTCCAGCCCACTCTCGCGACGCTGACGCAGGACTACTTCTCCGACCCCGAGTGGCTCTACGAGCGCAAGCTCGACGGCCGCCTGCGCCATCCGCGCTACCAGGGGCTGCGACGGGACAAGGACGCGCGTGACGTCGTGCGGGAGCAGACATGAGCAGCCGTCTCGGACGCCGGGTGGGCGGGCGCACCGTCGAGGTCTCGAGGCCGGAGAAGGTCCTCTTCCCCGAGGACGGCCTGACCAAGACCGATCTGGTCGACTACTACATCGCCGTCGGCGAGACGATGCTCCCGCACGTCCGGGGCAGACCGGTGGCCATGCGGCGCTTCCCCGACGGGATCGGCGAAGGGGGCTTCTTCGAGAAGAAGGCCCCGCAACACTTCCCGGACTGGATCGACCGGGTGGAGGTGCAGACGCGGGAAAGCAGCCAACGACACGTCGTGTGCAACGAGGAGGCGACGCTGGCCTACCTCGCCGACCAGGCGTGCGTGGAACCGCACGTCTGGCTCTCCCGGGAGGACGACCTCGACCATCCGGACCAGCTGATCATCGACCTGGACCCGTCCGTGGAAGACCTGCGGCGACTGCGTGCTGCGACCCGGGCGGTGGGGAGCCGACTCGAGGACCTGGGGCTGACCCCCTTCGTCAAGACCACGGGGTCACGGGGCTACCACGTGCACGTCCCGCTCGACCGTGGCGAGGACTTCGACACCGTCCGGGAGTTCGCGAGATCGCTCGCGGAGAGGCTGGCCGATGGCGACCCAGATCTCATGACGACGAAGCAGCGCAAGGACGAGCGTGGCGACCGGGTGTTCCTGGACGACCTGCGCAACGCATACGGCCAGAACGCGATCCCGGCCTACGGGGTCCGGGCCCGTCCGGGAGCCCCCGTGGCCACGCCCATCGACTGGTCCGAGGTCGGGCAGGTCGCGCCTGACGGGTACGACATGACCTCCGTCCTCCGGCGCCTGTCGCAGAAGGCGGACCCGTGGCAGGGCATCGCTGGCCACGCGTGCTCGCTCGATGCGGCTCGCCGGAACCTGACGCGCGGCAGAGGCGGCGAGTGACGGCGGTCGGCCTTCTCCACCCCAGCGGTGGCCAGCCTCCTGCGCGTCGTGGTGGGATGAGGCCATGAAAGCCAGTCAGCTCGCCGACGGCGAGGAGATCCAGGCCGACCTGCGCACGCACTGGAAGGCCCTCGTCGGCCCGATCATCGTGCTCGTCATCGCCGTGGTGGTCCTCATCGGCGTCGCGGCCTTCGGCGAGGGCACCTCGTGGGGCATGTGGGCACTGATCGTCGTCGGCGTCCTCGCCGTGATCGTCGTCTGGCTCGCGACCGTGCTGCCGGTGTGGCGCTGGGCCTCGACGCACTACGTCTTCACCAACCGTCGGATCAGCCACCGCTACGGACTGCTGACGAAGAAGGGCCGCGACATCCCCCTCTACCGGATCAACGACGTGGCGATGGAGAAGGGGGTCCTGGACCGGATCCTCGGCTGCGGCACCCTCGTGATCTCCGACGCCACCGAGAAGGCCGGGATGGAGCTGGACGACGTGCCGCACGTCGAGGACGTGCAGGTGATGCTGCAGAACCTCCTCTACGGCGCCGACGACGGCAGCGACGACGGGGAGTTCCCGCCCGGGGAGCCGCCGCGGCGGTGATCACCACTCCCAGGTGAACCCGAAGGCCCCCGGACCCACGTCCTCGAGGACGAGGGAGGTCCGGTTGTCGGCGTCGAGGCTGACGTCGTGGAGGAAGCGGAAGTCCTCCCCCGGAGCCTTCTCCACGCGCGTCACCCGTGCGGGGGGCACCTCGAAGCCCACCGAGACCACGATGGAGCGGGCGGTGTGCGTCGGCCCCCAGACGAAGCCGTCGGAGCCGGGGCCCTGCCCGCCCTGGCCGGTGTCGGTGACCTCGTACGCATAGGCGTGGGTCGCCCCCTTCGGCAGTGCCTCGGGCAGGCCCACCTCGAAGACCACGACGTCGCTCTCGGGGAAGAACCGGCGGCTGATGAGGTGGCAGCCGAGGAGGGGAGTGAAGACCAGGTCCTTCGCGGAGGACGAGGCGTCACCCTCCTGCACGTTGAAGACACGATCGAGCCCGTCCTCGACGGCACGGATGCTGGAGTGGCAGTCGGTGCGTGTCAGTTGACGGTCCGCGGAGACGTGGCTGCGCCAGACCTGGCTGATGACGCGGTAGCTCCCGAGCACGGCACGGGTGAGGGCGTCGATCTGCTCCATCTCGGTCAGGTTCGGGTCGACGAGCAGGCCGTCGAAGCTGGCCGGGTCCGCCACGGCCCAGCCGTGCATAAACTCCGTCTGGGCCTGTGGGCCCAGGTCGAGGGCCATGGCCAGCTGTTGGAGTGTGGCGATCTGGGGTCGGAGGATCTCCCCGCGCTCGAGCCCACGGATCGTGCGGACGCTCACGCCCGCGCGGTGGCCGAGCTGGGCCTGGGTGAGCTTCGCCTGGGCACGGGCAGCCCGCAGCACCACTGCCCCCGGCGATGAGTTGCCCATACCTCCAAGATGCCCCACGAGTGGTCCTGACATGCGCTATTGCCCCTGATCGTGCGGTGAAGGGCCGTTCCCGACCGGGGAACGGCCCTTCACCATCCTTCCCCCGGAGCGATAGCGCCCTCACGGTAAGTGGCAGGCTGTCAACAGGGCCAGAGTCAGCGCTCAGGTTGCCGGAGGGTTGCCGCCCGGGGGCCTGCGCTTCGGCGAGCGGCCGGGATCTGGAAGAGTGGAGCCATGAGCGAGGACGTGCGGCTATGGGTCGGCGGGCGGCTCGTCGCCAAGGACGAACCGGCGCTGGCGGCGCTCGACCACGGCATCACTGTCGGTGACGGTGCCTTCGAGACCTGCAAGATCGTGGACGGCGAGGTCTTCGCCGCGGATCGCCATCTCGCCCGGCTGGATCGCACCCTCGCCGGTCTCGGGCTGGAGCCGGCGGACCACGCCCGCATCCAGGAGGGAGTCGAGGCGGTCCTGTCCGCTGGGGAGCCGATCGGCTTCGGGCGGCTGCGTTACACGGTCACCGGCGGGGCGGGGCCGCTCGGGTCGGACCGGCTGCAGCAGGGCCTGACCTACATCGTCGCCGCGACGGAGGTGCCTCCGTACCCGGAGACCGTCGCCGTGGCCACCGTCCCGTGGACACGCAACGAGCGCGCCGCGACCGCGGGGCTGAAGACCACGTCCTACGCGGACAACGTCATCGCGCTCGCCCGCGCCAAGACGAAGGGGGCCACCGAGGCCGTCTTCGGCAACACCCGCGGCGAGCTGTGCGAGGCGACGGGGAGCAACATCTTCGTCGTCGTCGACGGAGTGGTCCTCACGCCGGCCCTGGAGTGCGGACCGCTGGCGGGCATCACACGCGAGCTGACGATCGAGTGGGCCCGTGACGCCGGGATCGAGGTCCGCGAGGAGGCGCTGCCGATGGACGTGCTGGAGAGCGCCGACGAGGCCTTCCTCACGGGTACCACTCGTGACGTGCATCCGATCGAGCGCATCGACGAGCGGCAGCTCGCCGCGCCGGGCCCGGTGACTGCACGCGTGCGGGCGGTCTTCGCCGAGCGGTCCCGCCAGAACGTCAATCCGTGAACCACGAGGGGATGGTCGTGGCCGAGCAGGTGGACGTGGACGAAGGGGGCCTGCCCTCACCGGGTGACGGCCGTGGGCGGGACGCCGAGGGGAACCGGCGGCCCTACCGGGACGTGCGGCGGGACCACCACGCGATCGTGCGTGCGGAGCTGCGTGAGCGCTTCGGGGACGACGGCCGCATCGACGCGAGCGAGGACCCCATCCGGTGGCGTCGCGCCGTGCGGTGCCACCCCGTCGCCGGGCCCTTCTACCGGGTCGTCGTCGGCCTCCTCGGTCTGGCCCTGATCATCATCGGGATCCCGATGGTGCCGCTCGTCGGTCCCGGTTGGGCGATCATCTTCGTCGGGCTCTTCCTGTGGAGCACGGAGTTCATCTGGGCCCGGCGGGTGACGCAGTTCGTCAAGGCAGAGGTCAAGGCCTTCGAGCAGTACGCGATGGCCCTGCCGTGGAAGGCGAAGCTGCCGATGCTCATGCTCTCGGCGGCCTTCGGATGGTTGTGCTTCTACGTCGCGCTCCTGCTCACCGGCGTGCCCGGCTGGACGCCCGACCAGGTCGAGGACCTGCTGCTCATGGTGCCCGGTCTGCACCGCGCGTGACGCCCCGCGCCGATGGCGACAGGGGGCGATTCGTCCGCGGGGGAGGGGACCGGGTACTCTCATCCCGTTGCCCGACCGGGACGCCGGTGCGGGGAGCACCACGGACGTGTAGCTCAGCTGGTTAGAGCGTTCGCTTCACACGCGAGAGGTCAGGGGTTCGAGTCCCTTCACGTCCACCCATGCAGTCGCCGGGGGATCCCGCTGCGGCGTCTGCGACGATCATCCGGTGACATCCCGTCTGAGCGACCCACGGACCCCGGTCCTGGTCGCACTCGTCCTCGCGATGGCCCTGATCGCCATGGACACGACGATCGTGGCGACGGCGGTCCCGCAGGTCGTCGGTGATCTGGGCGGGTTCGCCCTCGTCGGGTGGGTCTTCTCCATCTACCTGCTCGCGCAGACCGTCACCATCCCGGTCTACGGCAAGTTTGCCGACATCTACGGACGCAAGCCCGTACTCGTCTTCGGGGCCGTCGTCTTCCTTCTGGGGTCGGTCCTCTCCGGCGCCGCCTGGGACATGATCAGCCTGATCGGCTTCCGCGGGCTGCAAGGGCTGGGGGCCGGTGCGATCGGCGCGACCGTGCAGACCCTGGCCGGGGACATGTACACCGTCGCCGAGCGGGGCCGGATCCAGGGCTATCTGTCCAGCGTGTGGGGCATCTCCGCGGTGGTGGCACCTGCGCTGGGTGGCCTCTTCGCCCAGTACGCCAGCTGGCGGTGGATCTTCTTCGTCAACATCCCGATCGGTGTCGCCGCCCTGACCACGATCATCGTGCGCCTGCACGAGGACGTCGAACGGCACGAGCACCGCATCGACTGGGCCGGGGCGGTGCTGCTCTTCGCCACCGGGGGCCTCGGGGCCCTCGGTCTGCTCCAGGGTGGGACGGCCTGGCCCTGGCTGTCCACGCCGAGCGTGACCATCTTCGCCCTGGCCCTGGTGTGCGGTGTGGCGGCGGTGCTCGTCGAGTCCCGGGCGAGCGATCCGATCATGCCACCGTGGTTGTGGACGCGAGGGCTGACTGCAGGCTCCTACCTGGCCACTGCGCTGTCCGGGATGGCGATGATCGGCCTGTCCACCTTCCTGCCCACGTGGGCCCAGTTCGTCGGCGCCTCAGCCCGGTCGCCGCAGGCTTCGTGCTGGCCGTGATGTCGATCGGGTGGCCGATCGCCTCCTCGCTCTCCAGCACGCTCTACCTGCGCATCGGCTTCCGCGACACCGCGGCGGTGGGGGCCCTCTTCCTCGTCGTGGCCGGAGGCGTCTTCGTCAGCCTGGGTAAGAACACCACGACCGCGGTCGCGGTGCTGGGCAGCCTCCTGCTCGGGGTCGGCATGGGCCTGATCACGACCCCCTTGACCGTCGGTCTGCAGTCGACGGTGACCTGGTCCCAGCGCGGCG
>CAYLUX010000012.1:0-28498 GCA_964386935.1 uncultured Janibacter sp. | reverse complement strand
ACGACCCCCTTGACCGTCGGTCTGCAGTCGACGGTGACCTGGTCCCAGCGCGGCGATCTTCGGCGCGGTGACCAACCACGTGCTGCTGAGCGAGCTCGACGACGTGCCGTCCCGGCTGCGCGGCAGCGTCCCGAAGACCGTCGACGGCCTCACCGGCGCCCTGCTGGGGCATCCCTCGGCCGCGGCGGAGGAGTTCATGCGCTCCGCGCTGCACTCCTCGACCCACGCGGTCTTCGTCGGACTGCTCGTCGCCGGTGTCGCGGTGCTGCTGTCACTGGCCCTGGTGCCGCGCCGCTTCCCCACGCTCGACCCGCCGAACGGCTAGTCGCAGGCCGCCGTCGAGGTACGTCGCGTCACTCGGCGGGAAGGTCGCGGCGGTACTCGCTGGGCGTGAATCCGAGACTGCGGCGGAAGTCATTCGTCAGGTGGGCGTGGTCGACGTAGCCGAACTCGTGGGCGAGCGCGCTCAGGTCGAGCCGTGGATGCTCACGGAGCCGCTCCGCTGCCTCCTGCAACCGGCGACGGCGGATCAGGGCGGCCGGCGGAAGGCCGACGTACTTGGTGGCGAGGCGCTGCAGGCTGCGCGTGGAGACGTGCAGGTGTGCCGCGAGGTCCGACACGGTCACCAGCTCGGGGTCTGCCTCGGCCGCCTCGACCATGCGGTTGGCGAGCAGCGCCTCCTCGTCCGGCGCGCCCAGCCGCGAAAGCAGCCAGTCGGTGAAGGCCGCGATCGCATCCCGGTGACACTCACCCGCCGGGGCATCGGTGTCCATGGCGACGCGAACGGCGGCGGACAGGTCGGGGAGCTCGACCTCCCGGTACGTGTCACGGACCCCGGCCGGGTCCGCCACGAGTGCGGGAACCGCCGCAGGTCGCAGCAGCGCACCCACGGCCCAGCCCTTCCCGGTGAGGTCGCGGTGGCTCGCGCACGTCGTGGGGCCCGAGACCCCCGTCATGGCGTCCTCGACGACGAGGTTGCAGGCGGGGAAGCCGATGAGGTGCTGGCGGGAGGTGCGGCCGGGCTCGATGTCCCACTCGGGGATCCAGAACCAGCGCACGAACGCCGCGAGCTCGCCGGTGACGGGTTCGCGATGGAAGGTGGGCAGCCGTGCCGGGTACAGCACCCCACGTGACCTTTCCGGGTCAGCGATCACCGGCCCAGCCTACGGTTCGGAGATGGCGCGAATCTGCAAGCGCGCTCGGTGCTGCCGTCCGTAGGTTCGACGACATGAGCGCAGCACACGGACAGCACACCGACCACGGCACCCCGAAGGGGGCCAGCAGCCTCACGCCGTTCCTCGCGATCCCCGGCGCCCGGGGCGCGATCGACTTCTACCGCGACGTCTTCGGCGCCCGGGTGGTCGACGTCACCGAGATGGGCGGCGTCGTGGTGCACTCCGTCCTCGACTTCGGGCACGGACTGCTCAACGTCGGCGAACCCGCTCCCGACTTCAACCTGGTCGTCCCGCCTTCGGGCGACGACGACTGCTACTCCCTGGGCCTGTACGTGCGTGACGTCGACGCGGTCGTTGCCGGGGCCGAGGCTGCGGGCGCGACCATCCGCGAGCCGACCGTCGACTTCGTCTCCGGGGACCGCTTCGCGAGCATCCGCGACCCCTTCGGCATCCGTTGGTCGGTCATGACCCGCACCGAGGACATCTCGGAGGAGGAGAGCGCCCGCCGCGTGGCCGAATGGGCTGCGGCGCAGGTGGCGTGACCTACCCCCTTCGGCCGGGGTGCGGCGGGTGCCGTCGGGGTCGACCTAGGCTGGGGGCATGGTCAGAGTCGTCACGGATCAAAAGACGCGCGTCGTCAGCGCGCCGGTCGCCATCCTCGTCGCGATCCTCACAGCCGGCTACATGCTGCCGTGGGCGATCGCGGCGGTGCGCGGCAACGCCAACGCCTGGTCGGTCTTCTGGGTGAACCTGCTGCTCGGCTGGACAGTCATCGGGTGGATCATCGCGCTCGTGATGTCGATCAAGGAGCACCGGATCGTCTCGGTGCGCTGACCCTCTTCGTCAGGCCTCGGACGAACCCGAGGGCACGAGACGCAGCCCCACGACGGAGGCGATGATCCCGGCGAGGAAGACCACCTTCAGCGGTGAGGCGCTCTCCTCGCCCGTGGCCATGGCCCAGGCGACGGTGAGGGCAGCTCCCACGCCCACCCACACGGCGTAGCCGGTGCCGATGGGGATCGTCTTCACGGCCCAGCCGAGGCCGGTCTGGCTGAGGACCAGGGCGACGAGGAAGACCGTCGTGGCGACCGGCTGCGAGAAGCCCTCCGAGTGCCCGAGCGCGGTGGCCCAGACGGCCTCGAGGACGGCGCTGATGAGCAGGACGACCCAGGGCATCTCAGGCCACCACCTTGAGGCCGACGACGCAGCCGACGAGGAGGACGAGCAGGCCCACGCGGGCGGCGGTGGCGCGCTCGGCACCGCTGGCCATCGACCACACGGCCGTGAGCGTCGCGCCGATGCCGGTCCACACCGCATAGGCCGTCCCCGTGGGCAGCGAGGTCATCGCCCAGGCGAGACCACCGAGGCTGCCGGCGAGGAAGACGACGAAGAGCACGCTTGGGACGACCCGGCGGAAGCCTTCAGATCTGGCGAGGGCGACGGCCCACACGGCCTCCATCATCCCCGAGACGACGACCACGAACCATGACATGACTTCTCCTTGATGAGTCAGTCTTGTCGTGGTGCGGGTACTGCTCCCTCGTCCGCGAGCCCTACTGCCGGGCTCCGGCAGCCACCATAGCCTCCGGCCGCAGGTCGAGGCCACGCAGCAGCTGGGCGTTGAGCGCGACGATGATCGCGGAGAGCGACATCAGGATCGCGCCGACCGACATCGGCATGACGAAGCCGATCGGTGCCAGGACGCCGGCGGCCAGCGGGACCGCGATGATGTTGTAGCCGGCGGCCCACCACAGGTTCTGCTGCATCTTCGCGTACCCGGCGCGGGAGAGCGCGCGGATCGAGAGCACCGCCCGCGGGTCGTCGGAGGCCAGGACGACTCCGGCGGAGCCGATGGCCACGTCGGTGCCCGCGCCGATCGCGATGCCGACGTCCGCCCCGGCCAGGGCGGGGGCGTCGTTGACGCCGTCTCCGACCATGGCGACCGTGCGGCCCTCGGACTGCAGCTCGGCGACCTTGGCGGCCTTGTCCTCCGGACGGACCTGGGCGAAGTGCCGGTCGATCCCCAGCTCCGCCGCGACGGAGGCGGCGACCGGCTCGGCGTCGCCGGTGATCATGGCGACCTCGACCCCCTTCGCGTGGAGGGCGTCGATGGTGGCCCGGGACTCCGGACGGATCTCGTCGGCCACGCGAAGGGCGCCACGCACCCGTCCGTCGACGAGGACGTGCAGGACGGTTGCCCCCTGGTGGCCCCATTCCTCGGCCACGCCCAGGGCCTCGGCGCCCTCCTCCTCGAGCAGGTAGGGGCCGCCGACACGCACGGCGCTGCCGTCGACGGTCGCGGTGACCCCGACGGCGGGGGAGGAGGTGAAGTCCTGCGCCGTCGGCACGGACAAGCGGCGCTGCTCCGCCGCAGCGACGATGGCGCGAGCCAGCGGGTGCTCCGAGTCCGACTCTGCCGCAGCTGCCATCGCGATGAGCTCGGACTCCTCGACACCGTCGACCGGTGCTGCCGCGGTGACGGCGGGGGAGCCCTTCGTCAGGGTGCCGGTCTTGTCGAAGAGCACCGTGTCGACGGTGCGCATGCTCTCCAGCGCCAACCGGTCCTTGATGAGGACGCCGCCTCGGGCGGCTCGTTCGGTCGCGATCGAGACGACGAGCGGGATCGCCAGGCCCAGCGCGTGCGGACAGGCGATGACGAGCACGGTGATCGTGCGCACCACGGCGGAGTCGGGTACCCCGAGGAGCAGCCACACCAGCGCGGTGAGCACTGCGGCGCCGAGGGCGAACCAGAAGAGCCAGCCCGCGGCGCGGTCGGCGAGGCGTTGGGCCCGCGAGGAGGAACCCTGGGCGTCCTCGACGAGCCGGCTGATGCCGGCCAGTGCGGTGTCGTCACCCACAGCCGTGACCGCAACTCGCAGACCGGAATCGGTGGCAACGGTGCCTGCCACGACGCGGTCGCCAACCTTGCGCCGCACGGCGGCGGACTCACCGGTGATCATCGACTCGTCGATGCTCGCGGACCCGAGCACCACGACGCCGTCGGCCGGGACCCGCCCACCGGGGCGGACGATGACGACGTCGTCGACGCTCAGCTCCGTCGGGGAGACGGTCTCCACGTCCTCGCCGACGACCCGCTCCGCCTCGTCGGGGATGAGCTCGGCCAGGGAGTCCAGCGCGGAGGAGGTCCGCGCGAGGGAGCGCATCTCGACCCAGTGGCCGAGCAACATGATGACCACCAGCAGGGCCAGCTCCCACCAGAACTCCAGCTGCTCGTCGAGCAGCCCGACGGTCGCGCCCCACGAGGCGAGGAAGGCGACGGTGATCGCCAGCCCGATGAGCAGCATCATGCCGGGTGCCCGGCCCCGGACCTCGTCGACGGCGCCGGTGAGGAAGGGCTTGCCGCCCCAGAAGTACATGACGGTGCCGAGCACGGCGGCGACCCAGATGCCCCATGTCGGCGGCTCGTAGCCGAGGAGCATGCCGAAGCCGGGGGAGAGTGCGACGACGGGGACCGCGACCACCAGCATGATCCAGAAGAGGCGACGGAACATCGCGACGTGGTCGCGGTGCCCGCCGTGTCCACCATGCCCGCCGTGGTGCTGGTGCTCGTCGTGGCCGTGGTCCATGTGGTGCTCGTGCTCAGTCGTCGTCATCCTCATCCTTCTGGGCGTCGGGAGTGGAGTTCAACCTTGACTGGTGACAACGCCATACCCCGCTGGGGTATTCCTCGATAACCCGTGGTGTCGGGGGTGCGGTTCTGGGAGCATCCCCGTCGTGGGACATGTGGAAGTGGCAGGCGTGCGGTACGAGCTCTCCGACGGGCGGGTACTGCTCGACGAGGTCTCCTTCCGGGTCGGGGACGGCGCCAAGGTCGCCCTCGTGGGCGCCAACGGTGCCGGCAAGACGACGCTGCTGCGCCTGGTGACGGGTGAGCTGACACCCCACTCCGGCACCATCGTGCGCTCCGGTGGGCTCGGTGTCATGCGCCAGCACGTCGGCGCCGGACTCGGTGAGGACCCGACGGTCACCGACCTGCTGCTCTCCGTGGCGCCGGAGGCGGTCCGATCTGCGGCCAGGGAGATCGACGCGCTCGAGCTGCGCCTCATGGAGACCGAGGACGAGCGGACCCAGATGCGCTACGCGAGTACGCTGGCCGACTACGCCGACGCCGGTGGCTACGACCAGGAGGTCGTCTGGGACGTGTGCACGACCGCGGCGCTCGGGGTCCCCTTCGAGCGGTGCAAGTACCGGCAGATCAGCACCCTCTCCGGTGGTGAGCAGAAGCGGCTCGTCCTCGAGTACCTGCTGCGCGGCCCCGACGAGGTGCTCCTCCTCGACGAGCCGGACAACTACCTGGACGTCCCGGGCAAGATCTGGATGGAGGGGGAGCTGCGGGCCTCGGAGAAGACGATCCTCTTCGTCAGCCACGACCGCGAGCTCCTCGCCAACACCGCGACACGCGTGGTCACCGTCGAGCTCGGGCGGGCCGGGAACCGGGTGTGGACGCACCCGGGCGGCTTCGCGACCTACCACGAGGCACGAAGGGAGCGATTCGCCCGCTTCGAGGAGCTTCGCCGCCGGTGGGACGAGGAGCATGCCAAGCTGCGCTCGCTCATGCTCATGTACAAGCAGAAGGCGGCCTACAACTCCGACATGTCCACCCGCTACCAGGCGGCGCGCACGCGGCTGGAGCGCTTCGAGGAGGAGGGCCCGCCGACCGAGCAGCCGCGTGAGCAGCGGGTGACGATGCGCCTGCGGGGCGCCCGCACCGGCAAGCGGGCCGTGGTCTGCGAGCGGCTGGAGCTGACCGATCTGATGCGCCCCTTCGACCTCGAGGTCTGGTACGGCGAGCGGGTCGCGGTGCTGGGGTCGAACGGCTCGGGCAAGTCCCACTTCCTGCGGTTGCTGGCTGGCGGTGGCAGCGATCCGGAGCCGGAGAACCTCCCCGTCGGGGAGGCCGTCATCGAACCCGTAGGCCACACCGGCAGGGCCCGGCTCGGCGCGCGCGTCCGGCCCGGCTGGTTCGTCCAGACCCACGACCACCCCGAGCTCATCGGGCGCACGCTGCTGCAGATCCTCCACCGCGGCGACGACCACCGTGACGGCATGGGCAGGGAGGCGGCGAGCCGGGTCCTGGACCGCTACGAATTGGCCCACTCGGGCGAGCAGGCCTTCGAGTCGCTGTCCGGCGGGCAGCAGGCCCGCTTCCAGATCCTGCTGCTGGAGCTCTCGGGCGCGACGCTGCTCCTGCTCGACGAGCCGACGGACAATCTCGACGTGGAGTCGGCCGAGGCGCTCGAGGACGGACTGGCGGCCTTCGCGGGCACGGTGCTGGCAGTGACCCACGACCGGTGGTTCGCCCGCGGTTTCGACCGTTTCCTCGTCTTCGGCGAGGAGGGCCGGGTCCGGGAGAGCGACGAGCCGGTCTGGGACGAAGGGCGCGTGGCCCGCGCGAGGTGAGCCGGCCTACCGGTCCAGCCCGAGCTCGGTGACGATCCCGGCGACCTGACGACGAGCCGCTGGGTCGAGCCCCCGTATCGGCAGTGGCAGGGACGGACTAGCCACCAGTCCGAGGTGCTCGGCGATCGCTGCCGTCACACGCAGGCTGCCGTGCTGCCCGAACAGCTCCCACAGCGGCTGCAACCGGGCCGACAGGTCTTGGGCCTCCCGGGCGTCCCCGGTCTGTGCTGCACGGGTGACCCGGAGCACCGGGTCGGGCAGCGTCCCGCCCAGCACCGAATACCAGCCGTCGCAGCCGGCGTTCAGCCCGGTCGCGCCGAAGACATCCCCGGAGACCCCGATCGCGACGTTCTCGGGAAGGATCTGCCGGAGCTGTCGAACCCGCTCTGCTGCCGCGGCGGGCTCCGCGGGCACGCCGGGGATCTTGATCGACGCGACCTTGGGCAGCGCTGCGACAGCACGGTAGAGCTCGTCGGTGAAGGTGAAGTGCGTGGTCCCGGGGTTGTCGTAGACGACCAACGGGACGGACAGGGCGGCGGTGACGTCCTCGAACAGCCCGAAGACGTCCTCGGGGGTGAGCGTCTGGTAGGACACCGGTGCCAGCAGGACCGCCGAGGCACCCGCGGCCTGTGCGTCCTCCACGTGCTCCAGCACGTGCTTGGTCCGCAGCGCCCCGACGCCCACGAGCACGGGTACGCCCCGGGCGTGCTCGACCGTGAGGTGCGCGACGCGAGCACGTTCCTGACGGGTCAGGTAGGCGTAGGAGCCCGTCGACCCGAGAGCAGTGATCGAGTCCACCTCCGCTGTCGCGAGGCGTTCGACCAGGCGGATGTACGAGCGCTCGTCGATGCGCTCCTCCTCCAACGGGGTGAGCGGAAAGGCGCTGAGACCAGCAAACACAGATGCTCCTCGGCCCTCGTCCACTCAGAACTCGGCCAGATCCGCCATCATCTCGGTGGTCAGCCACTCGTCCGGGATCGCGAAGGCGTCCACGAGGGTGCCCGCGTGCGGGCGCAGCTCGTCGCACAGCTCGTTCACCCGGGCGATGACCCCCTTCGCCTGGCTGGCGCTGAGCCGGCCGTGCTCGAGGTACCAGGCCCGGTTCTCCTCGACGGTGCTGAGGACGTAGAGGTCGCAGACCTTCTCCAGCAGGTCCCGGCCCGGCCCCTGCGCGGCCTCGTCGACGGCCGTGACGAAGGCCTCGAGGACGACTCGGTCCATGTGTGCCCGCGCGGCCTCGAGCAGGTGGTCCTGGGCGTCGTTGAAGACCTTGAAGGAGTCGCTCTCGTCGTCTCCGGCCCGGCGCAGCCGCATCGCGAGGGACTCGGTCAGGTGGGCCTCCCGGTCCTCGAAGAGGGCCAACTGGCCGCCGCGGTCGCCCAGCGCGTCGTCGCCGTCCTTGCCGGGCGCCCCGGAGAGGAGTCGCTGGATGATCGAGCCGCCGATCGTGTGCTCGATGACCGAGGTCGTCAGCTGACGTGCGCCGAACATGATCGCGCCGGTGGTGTCCAGGTCGGCGAAGTCCTGCTTGTAGTCCGTGAGCATGCCCTTGGCGAGCAGCTGCAGCAGCACGGTGTTGTCGCCCTCGAAGGTGGCGAAGACGTCGGTGTCGGCCTTGAGGTCGGTGAATCGGTTGGCGCTCATGTAGCCGGCGCCGCCGCAGGCCTCACGCGCCGCCTGGATGGAGTCGGTCGCGTGCCAGGTCGTCACGGCCTTCAGGCCGGCGGCGCGGGCCTCGAGCTCGCGCTGGGCGCTCTCCCCGGTCACCTCGCCCACGGTGATGTCGTGCAGTCGGCCGATGAGGGCGTTCTGCGCCAGAGCGAGGGCGTACGAGCGCGCGAGGCGGGGGAGGAGCTTGCGCTGGTGCCCCCGGTAGTCGAGGATCGCGGCCTCGTGCCCGCCGTCGGGGTAGTGGAACTGGGTGCGCACGAGCCCGTAGCGGACCGCGATGGTCAGGGCGTTGCGGGCGGCCGCGCCGGCGGCGGCACCGACGGTGATGCGTCCGCGGACGAGGGTGCCGAGCATGGTGAAGAAGCGGCGGTTCACGCTCTCGATGGAGGAGGTGTAGTGGCCCTCGTCGTCGATGCTCCCGAAGCGGTCGAGCAGGTTCTCCCTCGGCACCCGGACGTGGTCGAAGAGCAGGCGTCCGTTGTCCACGCCGCGCAGCCCCATCTTCGGGCCGCAGTCGATGATGGTCACGCCGGGCAGCGGGTTGCCGTCATCGTCGCGGATCGGCACGAGCACGCAGTGCACCCCGTGGTTCTCCTCGCCGACGACGAGCTGGGCGAAGACGGCGGCCATCCGGGCGTCCCGGGCCGCCCCGCCGATGTAGTCCTTGCGGGCGGCCGGGGACGGGGAGTGGATGACCAGCTCGTCGGTCTCCGGGTCGTGGGTCGCGGTCGTGAGGAGGGACTGCACGTCCGAGCCGTGACCGGTCTCGGTCATGGCGTAGGCGCCCGGCAGCTCGAGCCGCAGCGCGTCGTGGAGGTACTTCTCGTGGTGGCGCTCGGTGCCGAGGTTGGAGAGGGCGCCGCCGAAGAGCCCGAACTGGACGCCGGCCTTGACCATCACCGAGAGGTCGCCGTGGCCGAGCATCTCGAGGCCGGTGATGGCCCGACCGAGCTCACCGGTGCCGCCCTGCTCGGGCGGCAGCGCCCCCAGGACGAAGTCGCCGCGGGCCAGGGTGCGGCAGGTCTCCAGGGTGCGGGCCCGGTGCTCCTCCAGTCCCAGCTCGAGCCCGGGGTCGGCCACCGGGAAGTCCGGATCGGCTCGCATCTGCTGGCGGACCTCGCCCCATCTCCCGTCCAGGACGGTCCGGATCTGCTCGGTGCTCGGGTCGGGGGTCCGGGGAGAGGTGCTCATACAGGCATCGTGGCAGAAACGGGCGTGGGCGTCGGCGGAAGCCGCCAGAGCGCAAGTGCGGCGAGCAGGGCCGATCCGGAGCAGACACCCCAGACGACGAGATAGCCCTCGAGCGGTGCGTGACCGGCCGTCGGGTCCGAGATGCTGCCAGTCGAGGCGAGCGCCACCGCGAAGACTGCGGAGGCGATGCAGCCCCCGACTGTCTTCGTGGCATTCGTCAGGCCCGCGGCCTCGGCGGTGCCGCCTTGGGAGGCGACGGCGGCCGCAGCGGCGGGCAGCGACGCGACGAGTGCCCCGGACCCGATGCCGGCGACCCCCATGGCGGTCATCGCGTGCAGGAGATCGCTGTGGAACGGGATGAAGATGGCGTATCCGAGCGCGACGACAGCTGCGGAGAGCACGAGCATCCAGCGCACGCCGAACCACCGTGCGGCAGCGGGTGAGAGGAGCGCGCCGATCGCCATGCAGATGACGTAGAGCCCGATGAGCACCGAGATCGCGCGTGGGCCGACCCCGAGCCCGTACCCCACCTGCGCGGGATCGGTGCTGGCGAAGGTCGAGAGCGGGATCTGCGCGCCGAGCACACTCATCCCGAAGAGCCCGGACGCCAGCTGGACCGGCCACATCCCCGGAGCGGCCAGCGCGCGGACGTCGATGAGGGGCGAGCGGTGTCCCCGCTCCACCCGGACGAAGACCCACAGCACGAGGGCGCCGATGACGATTAGCAGCCAGGCCGGGATGCTGCCAACCCCCTGCAGGCGCACGACCACGAGACCGCCGAGCACGAGCAGCAGGCCGAGCGCGAGCAGGCCGGTGCCGGGCAGGTCGAGACCACCCGGCGCCCTGGCCGAGACGTCGCGGACGCCCACGAGGATCGCGACGAGGGCGAGGGTCGCCGCCGCCGCCGGCACCGCGAGCACGGTGGTCATGCCGACGACCGGCGCCAGCGCACCGGCACCGAGAGCGCCCACGATGACGCCGACCTCGAGGGCCAGGACGAGCAGCGCCGCCCCCCTTCGCACGAGGGCGTCGGGGTCGGGCCGGTCACGGGCGCGCTCGTGGAGGATGGCGATCTCCATCGGCAACCACACCGTGTAGGCCCCCTGCAGCGCCCAGCCGACCAGGAAGGTCCAGAAGCCGGGCGCGAAGGCCACGACCCAGCCGCCGACCGCCGTCACGACGGTCGCGAGGATGAGCACCCGCCGGTGGCCATGCAGGTCGCCGAGGCGGGCGAGGACGGGCACGGCCAGCGCCGCGACGATGAGCTGGGCAGCCTCGAACCAGTTGACATCGCCGTCGGCGATGACGAGGTGGTCGGCGATGTCGCTGTAGACAGGCGTGTAGTAGCCCTGCAGGATGCCCGAGGCGATCTCGACTGCAGCGAGGAAGCCGACGAGCCGCCAGATCGTCGGGCTCACCGGGCTGCCTGCTCTCCGCAGCTCCCGAGCGAGTCGAGCAGCGTGCGGTACCAACGGATCCCGTCGCGGAAGTCGGAGACCCCGAGCCGCTCGTCGTAGCTGTGGATCGCCTCCCGCTGCTCGGGGGTCATCCGGAAGGGCGCGAAGCGGTAGACCCGGTCGCAGATCGCGGTGAAGTGGCGCGAGTCGGTCGCGGCGTACATGACGTAGGGGACGGGCACTGCCTCGGGGAAGACGGCGGTCACCGTGCTCTCCAGCAGCGCGAAGGCGGGGTCGTCGATCGGTGAGATCGGGCTCGGCTCGTGGGCGTCGTCGATCTGGACCTCGACGTGGCGTCCCACGACGCGCCGGATCCGCTCCGTGGCAGCCGTGGTGGTCTCCCCGACGGCGACGCGCAGGTTCAGCCCGGCCTCCACGGTGGTCGGGCTGACGTTGATGGCCGGGCTCCCCGTGAGGGTCGTGACCGCCACGGTGGTGCGGGCGAGGGCGGCCGGCTCCGGTCCCGCGACGACGAGCACGCGCGCGAGCAGCGACGGCGCCCGGTCGGCGCGCTCCACCACCGGGCGCAGCGGCCGCGGCAGGTGCGGCGTGAGCCGACGGAACATCTCCAGCGTCGCGGGGGAGAGGTGAGCGGGGAAGGGGTGGCGCTCCAGGCGGGTGATGGCGGCCGCGACCCGCGCGGCGGGTCCCCCCTTCGCCGGGCGGGACGCGTGGCCGCCGCGACCGTCCGCGCTCAGACGGAGGGAGAGCACACCCTTCTCGGAGACACCGACGACCCCGAGCGGACGGGCGATGCCGGGGAAGGCGTCGGCGGCGACGGCGCCCCCTTCGTCCAGCACGAACCACGGGTGGACCCCGCGCTCCTGCAGCATCTCCACGGCGGCGACGGCCCCGGAGCCCATGACCTCCTCGTCGCTGCCGAAGGAGAGCCAGACCTCCCTGGCGGGGGAACGCCCTGCTGCGAGCAGGGACTCGACGGCGGCTATCACCGCGACGAGCTGCCCCTTGTCATCCAAGGTCCCGCGGCCCCAGATGACGCCGTCGACGACGTCCCCGGCGAGCGGCGGGTGTGCCCACCGGCTCTCGTCGCCGATCGGGACGACGTCCATGTGCGCCATGAGCACGACGGGGTCGGCGCCCGCGTCGGGGGAGTCCGGGTCGGCCGGCACCCTGATGAGCAGCCCGTTCGGGGGCACGTCGATGACCTCGCCGGCAGCGTGGGTGAGGGGGAAGGCCTCGCGCAGCACCCGGGCGAGCTCGACGAAGGGGGCAGGGTCTGCCCCCTGCCCGGCGATGGTGGGCAGCCGCAGGAGCTGCTGGAGGACGTGGACCGGGTCGGCGGGCTCGCTCATGGTCTGACCCTATGCACGGGGACCGCCGGTGAGGCTTGGCGAAGGGGGTCAGTCGCGGTGGCGCTGCCAGGCGATGGCCAGCCCCGACCAGGCCATGTCCGTCAGGTGCTCGGTGATCTCCTCACGGGTGTTCTCACCCGTGAGGCCGGCGAGCCACGCGTCGGCGCCGGCGCGCACGAGGCCGACGAGCGACTGGCCCCACAGCCGGGCCGGCGCCGGGTCGTTGCCTTGGCCGACCAGGGCGCCGGCGACGAGGTCACTGATCTGGGTGGCGATGTGGCCGGTGGCCGAGGCAGCGACCTCGGCGGCGTTGGCGCCGCGCCCCGATCCGACGATGGGGGCGGCGATGACGAAGCGGTAGACCTCCGGGTCGCGCTCGACGAGGCGCAGGTAGGCATCGATCGCCGCTCGCACGAGCGCGCGCGGGTCAACGTCGAGAGCAGAGAGCCGGCCCATGGCCTCCTGTGCGGTCTGGCCGCCGAGCACGCGGCGGATGTCCCGGAGGATGAGCTCGTCGACGTGGGCGGCGACAGCCCGGTAGAGGCCTGCCCGGTCGGTGAAGTGCCGGTAGAAGACGGTCTTGGACGTGCCTGCGGCAGCGGCGAACTCGTCCATCCCGACGGAGGCGCCACGCTCCCGGATGGTGCGGATCGTGGACTCGACCAGCTGACGGCGGCGCTCCTCGCGGTGCTCGGCCCAGCGCGCGCTTCGTCCGTCGGTGCTGGTGCTCACACTCCGGACGGTAGCAGGTACTGGCGGTACCTGCTACCGTCCGTATCGCATAATGGGTTGCATACCCCGCATCGACGCGGGCCGATCCGGACCAACCCGAACCAGATCTTTCAAGGAGAACTGTGGTGGCTTCCAACACTCCGCGCCGTGTTGCCGTCCTCGGCGGCAACCGCATCCCCTTCGCCCGCCAGTTCGGCCCCTACGCCGAGGCGTCCAACCAGGACATGTTCACGGCAGCCCTCGACGGGCTGGTCGCGCGCTACAACCTGGGCGGCAAGCACATCGACGAGGTCGCCGGTGGTGCGGTCATCAAGCACTCGAAGGACTTCAACCTCATCCGTGAGTCGGTGCTCGGCTCCGCCCTGGCGCCGACCACTTCGGCCTACGACCTGCAGCAGGCCTGCGGCACCGGGCTCGAGGCCGCGCTGTTGATCAGCAACAAGATCGCCCTCGGCCAGATCGAGTCCGGCATCGCCGGCGGCGCCGACACCGCCTCCGACGCGCCGATCATGGTCTCGGAGAAGCTGCGCAAGAAGTTGCTGGCCGCCAACCGGGCCAAGGGCACCAAGAACCAGCTGAAGGCCCTCGCGAAGATCCGGATCACCGACTTCGGCATCGTCACCCCGGCCAATGTCGAGCCGCGCACCGGCCTGTCCATGGGCGACCACATGGCCATCACGGCCAAGAAGTGGGGCATCACCCGCGAGGCCCAGGACGAGCTGACGGTCCGCAGCCACAAGAACATGGCTGCGGCCTACGACCGGGGCTTCAACGACGACCTCATGACCAGCTTCATGGGTCAGACCCGCGACCAGAACCTGCGGCCGGACTCCTCGATGGAGAAGCTGGCCAAGCTCAAGCCGGTCTTCGGCAAGGGCCCGGACGCGACCATGACCGCGGGCAACTCGACGCCGCTGTCCGACGGTGCATCCGCCGTGCTCCTCGGTTCCGAGGAGTGGGCCAAGGAGAACGGCCTCACGCCGCTCGCATGGTTCGTCGACGGCCAGGCCGCCGCGGTCGACTACGTCCACGGCGCCGAGGGCCTACTGATGTCCCCCGCCTACGCCATCCCGCGCATGCTGGACCGGCAGGGCCTGACGCTGCAGGACTTCGACTACTACGAGATCCACGAGGCCTTCGCCGCGACCGTGCTCTCCACCCTCACCGCGTGGGAGGACGAGGACTTCTGCCGCGAGAAGCTCGGCCGCGACTCCGTCCTGGGCTCGATCGACCGCGACAAGCTCAACGTCAACGGCTCCTCCCTCGCGGCCGGCCACCCCTTCGCCGCGACCGGCGGCCGGATCATCGCAGCCCTCGCCAAGATGCTGCACGAGAAGGGCGCGGGCAGCCGCGGCCTGATCTCCATCTGCGCCGCCGGCGGTCAGGGCGTCGTGGCCATCCTCGAGGGCGCCTGAGCAGCCCCTCACCTTCGAAGCAGAGCAAGGAGAAACCCCATGGCATTCGACTACGGCAAGTTCGTCAACTCCGGCGTGGGCAAGCAGCTGGCCAACGCGCTCGGCCTGCCCCGCCCGACCAAGCTGCGTCGCCACAAGGCTGGCGCGCCCCTGCTGAACGGTGCCGTCCTCATCGACGGTCACGGTGAGGCACCCGTCGCGGCCCTCCTCAAGGAGTCGCTGGCCGCCGAGGGCCTGCAGATCGCCACGTCGCCGTCCACCTCGGTCGCGGCGGTCATCGTGGACATGACCCAGGCACAGACCCCCGCCGACCTCGAGACGCTGCGCGGCATCGTCTCCCCGGCGCTGAAGACCCTCGCCCCGACCGGTCGTGTCATCGTCATCGGCCGGCCCGTCGAGGACACCGACGACGTCGCCGAGGCGGCCGTTCGCCGGTCCCTCGAGGGCATCGTGCGCTCGGTGGGCAAGGAGATGCGCTACGGCGGCACCGCGAACATGGTCTACGTCGCGGAGGGCGCCGACGAGGGCGTCGAGGCGAGCGTTCGCTTCCTCCTCTCGGGTCGGTCGGCCTACGTCTCGGCGCAGGTCGTCACCGTCCGCGAGCCCGTCGGCACGGTCGTCGAGCCGCAGGACTGGGACACCCCGCTGGACGGCAAGGTCGCCGTCGTCACCGGTGCCGCCCGCGGCATCGGCGCCGCGATCGCCGAGGTGCTGGCCCGGGACGGCGCCACCGTCGTGTGCGTGGACATCCCCGCGGCGGGCGGCCCGCTGGCCGAGGTCGCCAACCGCATCGGCGGCTCCGCACTGCAGGTGGACGTCACCGCGGACGACGCTGGGGAGAAGATCGCCGAGCACGCGAAGTCGCTGCACGGGGGCTTCGACATCGTCGTGCACAACGCCGGGATCACCCGTGACAAGCTCCTCGTCAACACCGACGCCGACCGTTGGGGCTCGGTGCTCAACGTCAACCTGCTCTCCATCCTGCGGATGAACGAGGCGCTCGTGCCCGCCATGAACGACGGCGGCCACATCGTCAACGTCTCCTCGATCGCCGGGATCGCGGGCAACCGCGGCCAGGTGAACTACGGCGCCAGCAAGGCCGGTGTCATCGGCATGACGAAGAGCCTGGCCCGCGACCCGCAGATCCTCGCGAAGGGGATCACGGTCAACGCGGTGGCTCCGGGCTTCATCGAGACCGAGATGACCTCGAAGATCCCGCTCGCCACCCGTGAGGTGGGTCGCCTGACCAACTCGCTGAGCCAGGGCGGGCTGCCGCTCGACGTCGCCGAGACGATCGGCTGGTTCTCCTGGGACTCCAACCGCGCCGTGACCGGCAATGTCGTGCGGGTCTGCGGCCAGATGATGCTGGGGGCCTGATGACTGTCGAGACACTGGAGCGTCGACCGGTCCTGGGGCGGATCTACGCCACGGCGGCCCTGTCCGGCAAGAAGTCGGGGTCCGCGCTTCCGGAGACCACCCTCCGGCTCGAAGGCCACCGGGTCGACCGCAAGGAGCTGCTCGCCTACGAGCGGATCTGTGGCTTCGAGAACTCCGACCAGCTGCCGCACACCTACCCGCACGTGGTCGGATTCCCGCTGCAGATGAAGCTGATGTCCCGCAAGGACTTCCCGCTCCCGCTGATGGGCATGGTGCACCTGGAGAACGTCATCACCGCCCACCGGGCGATCGACTTCGAGGAGCCCCTCGACATCGCGGTGCACGCCGAGAACCTGCGCGACCACCCCAAGGGCCGCGTGCTCGACCTGATCACCGAGGTCGACGTCGACGGCGAGCGGGTGTGGGAGGGGCGCTCCACCTACCTCTCCCGCGGCCGTGGCGACGCCGATGCCTCCCGTGGTGAGCAGCCACCGGCGGTGCCCACCGGGGCGGCGACGGCGAAGTGGAGCCTGCCCGGGGACCTCGGTCGCACCTACGGGCTCGCCTCGGGCGATGTGAACCCGATCCACATGAGCGCCGTCACCGCCAAGGCGATGGGCTTCCCGAAGGCCATCGCCCACGGGATGTGGACCTACGCCCGCACCATGGCCGCGCTCGGCCCCCGGGCGCGCGGTGCGGTCACGAGCCACGTGTGGTTCAAGAAGCCGGTCCTGCTGCCGGCGAAGGTCGACCTGGTCGTCGACGCCGGCGCCGAGCCGCTCGTCGCCGGCCTGCGCAGCTCGCGCAAGCCGGAGACCGAGCACCTGGTGCTCACGCTGCAGTCCTGAGCGACCTGCGAAGGGGGTGCCCACGCCGCGGAGGCGGGGGCACCCCCTTTCGCGTGCAGGGGCGATGCCGACGTGCGAGGGCCCGTGCCGGACAGGCATACTCGGCCGACGTGAGCACCGAGTACCCGCCCCAGCAGCCGCCCGCCCCCCGACCCGCGACCGGCGCACTGCCGTGGTTCCTCGGCCTGCTCGTCCTGGTCTGCGTGCCCTTCGTCAGCAGTGTGGTGGCGAGCCTGGTCATGTACTACGTCGGGCGCGCACAGGCCGGCAACGGCCCCCTGGCGGCGGAGAACGGACGGCGCGCGGCCAACTGGGGGCTCACCTACTTCGTGCTCACGATCGTCCTCGTCATAACACAGTTCGCGCTCGTCTTCCTCGTGACGGGTGGCGAGGGCAGCGAGAACCTCTTCCCACTGGGCATCCCCATCACGATCTGGGGGATCGTCACGGTCGTGCACATCGTGCTGAGCCTCTGGGGAGGCATCGCCGCCCTGAACCGCGTGATCTTCTGGGGCAGAGGCGTCCCCGTCATCCGCGCAGCGCAGTGATCCGGTCCCGGAGCCAGGCGTAGGAGTCCTTGGGCAGGCGCCGGTCACCGTCCCCGAACTCGACCCGCACGAGGCCGAAACGCTGGGTGTAGCCCTCGGCCCACTCGAAGTTGTCCAGCAGCGACCAGACGAAGTACCCCCGCACGTCGACCCCTGCCTCGATGGCATCGGAGACGGCCCCCAGGTGGGCATCCAGGTACCGGATCCGTGCCTCGTCGTGGACGGCCCCGCCCTCGACCACGTCCCGCGTCGAGCACCCGGACTCGGTGACGTGGACGGGCGGCAGCGACTCGCCGTAGCGCTCCCGCATCCTGATGAGCAGGTCGCTCAGCCCCTCCGGGGCGACCGGCCACCCGAATGCGGTGTGCTCCTCGGCCGGGACGGGCGCCAGCGCGAAGGGGATGCCGTCCGGCACCTCCATCGGCACTCCCTCCGGGTCCGAGGCGACTGCGGCGGCGACGGCGGGGGAGCCCGGCGCGCCGACCACAGTCGGGTTGTAGTAGTTCAGGCCGTAGGCGTCGAGCGGTTCGCTGATGACCGCGAGGTCCTCGGCGACCGGGCCGGGCATGCCCTCGCCCATGCCGTTCGGATACTCCCCGAGGAGGATCGGCTCGGCGAAGGCACGGTTGTGGATCGTGTCGTAGAGCTCCGCGGCGACCACGTCCTCCGGCGCCTGCGAGACCGGGCGGACGGGGGTGTGGTTGTTCGCCGTGGCCACCCCTGCGGCCCCGGCGGCACGCAGCGCCCGCGTCGCGAGCCCATGGCCGAGGAGCAGGTGGTGGCCCGCGGCCAGGGCCTCGAAGCCCAGCTCACGCCCGGGCGCGTGCACCCCGACCGCGTAGCCGAACATCATCTGCACGACGGGCTCGTTGACCGGCAGCCACATCGCCACGCGGTCGGCGAGGCGTTCGGCGACGATCGCGGCGTACTCGGCGAAGCGCTCGGCGGTCTCCCGCACCATCCACCCGCCCGCGGCCTCCAGCGCCGAGGGCAGGTCCCAGTGGTAGAGCGTGGCGAAGGGGGCGATGCCCGCCTCGCACAACCGGTCCACGGCCCGGTCGTAGAAGTCCAGGCCGGCCGGTTCGGCCGGGCCGGAGCCGTCCGGCTGGATCCGGGGCCAGGCGATCGAGAAGCGGTAGGCGTCCACGCCGAGGCCGCGAAGCAGCCTCACGTCCTCGTCCCACCGGGCGTGGCTGTCGCAGGCGACCTCCCCGGAGGAGCCGTCCCGGATCGCACCGGGCACCTGGCAGAAGTCGTCCCAGATGCTGCGCCCTCGGCCACCGGCGCGCACGCCCCCTTCGATCTGGTAGCTGGCGGTGGAGGCGCCGAAGGTGAGGCGGGCGAGGTCCTGGTCGGTCACGGTTGCTCCTAGTCGACGCTTCGGATGCGGGTGATCAGCAGTGCCGCGGCGACCCCGAATGCCGCCGCGAGCAGGTAGAGCGTGCGGTAGCCGGCCGTGTAGGTGGAGTTGGCGGCGTACCACGTGATGAGCGGCCCGGCGAGAGCCGGCGCGAGGACCTGGGGGAGGGCGTTGGCGATGTTGATGACGCCGAGGTCGCGCGCCCGGTCACCGGCGCTGGGTAGCACCTGGGTGATGAGGGCGAAGTCGACGGAGATGTAGACGCCGTAGCCGACGCCGAGGACGACCGCCCCGACGAGCGCTGCGGGCCAGGTCTGGACGAAGGCGAGGACCGCGGCGGCCGCCGACATCAGCAGCCCGGACCACATGACGAAGGGCTTGCGGCGCCCAATCCGGTCCGAGGCCGCCCCGGCGACCATGGCTGTGGCCACGAGCACCGCGGCGTAGATGAGGGTCAGCACGAGGACACCACCCTCCGGATCCTCGACCCGCACCGCGTCGGTGAGGAAGTAGAGCAGGTAGAAGGTGCAGATCGAGTTCGAGATCGTCGCGAGGAACCGGGTCAGCCATGCCCACGCGAAGTCCGGGTGGCGACGCGGGGAGATCCAGAAGCCGGCGAGGAAGGCTCTGCCGCCCGGCCACGGTCGGATGGGACCGGTGACCGGCCGGTCCCCGGAGCGCAGCGCGAAGGGAGCGATCGCCGCCAGCACGAGGACGGCCAGGACGAGGTAGGCCGCGCCGATGCCCGCCACGAGGCTGGCGACCGCGGTGCCGATGACGATCCCCAGGGTCTGGGTCATGCCGACGACACCGCTGACGAGACCGCGCTGCTCGACGGGGACCAGGTCGGGTACCGCCGCGGTGAGGCCGGCGAGGGTCCCGTTGAGCCCGGCCTGCACGATGCACCAGCCCAGGACCATGACCGGGACGGACTGTGCGAGAGCGAGGACCACCAGCCCCAGCGCGCCGACGAGCGCGCCTCCGACGACCCAGGGGACCCGGCGCCCGCGGCGCGAGCGTGTCCGGTCGCTGAGCGCCCCGGCGACGGGGTTGGCCAGGGTCGAGACCGCCGCTCCGACCCCCGTGACGAGGGTGAGGGTGGCCTCCTTGTGGTCCGGTGTCAGTGCCGCCGCCTGCAGGCCGAGCAGCACCTGGATGGGCCCGAACCACCCGCAGAAGAGGCCGGTGCCCGCGACGCCGAGGCGGGTCATCCACGCGCGGCTGACCGGTGCCACGGGTCCGGCACCGGCGTCTGGGCCATCAGCGGTGACGGCCTCGGGCGGCTCCATGACGCACAGGCTACTCACCGGTACGCCGGCGTGGGGGCGGCTCAGCCGAGCATGATCCCCGCGATCGCGGCACTCATCAGGTTCGCCAAGGTGGCCGCGGCGATCGCCCGCAGACCGAGCGTGGCGATGTCACCGCGCCGGTTCGGCGCAAGGCCACCGAGCCCACCGAGCAGGATGCCCAGCGAGCCGATGTTGGCGAAGCCGGTCAGGGCGAAGGTGACGATCGCCTGCGTCCGGGGGGAGAAGGTCTCCACCACCGGGCCGAAGTTGGTGAAGGCGACGAACTCGTTGACGATGACCTTCTGCCCGACGAAGGAGCCGGCCGAGACCGCCTCGGACCACGGGACCCCGATCATCGACATGATCGGCGCGAAGAGGTAGCCGAGGATCGTCTCGAAGTTCAGGTCCGGGTTGCCGAACCAGCCGCCGATCCCGCCGATGATGACGTTGAGCAGCGCGATGAGGGAGATGAAGGCGAGCAGCATGGCGCCGATGTTGATCGCCAGCTTCGCGCCGTCGGCGGCACCGGAGGCGGCGGCGTCGATGACGTTGCGGTACTCCATGTCATCGTCGGCCTCGAGTCCGCCGTGCTCGACGTGCTCCTCACGGTCGGGGTCGTGCTCGAAGTCCTGGCGCTCCAGGTTCTCCGGGTCCTCCGGGACGACGATCTTGGCCATGAGCAGTGCCCCGGGGGCGGCCATGAAGCTCGCGGCGATGAGGTAGTCCAGGTTCGCCCCGAGCAGCGAGTACCCCACGAGCACGGACCCGGCGACCGTCGCCAGACCGCCCACCATGACCGCGAAGAGGGCCGATCGGGTGAGCGAGGAGAGGTACGGGCGGATGACGAAGGGGGCCTCGGTCTGACCGAGGAAGATGTTCGCCGCGGCATTCGTGGACTCGGCGTGACCGGTGCCGAGGACCTTCTGCAGCGCGCCACCGATGACCCAGACCACCTTCTGGAGGATCTTCAGGTGGAACAGGACCGCGGTCAGCGAGGCGAAGAAGACGATGACCGGCAGCACCTGCAGCGCGAAGACGACGCCCTCGCCCTCCTTCGGGAGGAGCGGTCCGAAGAGGAAGGCGATGCCCTCGTTCGCGGAGTTGATGACCCCCTGGAAGCCGTCCGACACCCAGGAGAGCGCATCGCGGCCCCACGGGACGAAGAGGACGAGTGCTCCGAAGGCCACCTGGATCGCCAGCGCGGGCAGGACTGTCCGCAGGCGGATCGCGGAGCGGTTGGTCGACAACGCGACGGCGATGAGCAGCAGCCCGACCATGCCGCCGAGCCCCCAGATCACGTGCATGGAATGCCTCCATCAGTTCGGTGCGGCGCACCACCCTCCCAGATCCGGCGGCCGCGTGCCCGACTGGACCTCTCAGACTTTCCGAAGCCGCACCGGGTCACCGGCGTAGACGGTGCCCGGCACGACGACGTCCGCGTCCCGGCCGAAGGGGAGCTCGCCCACCGGGCGGGGTCGGTTGGCCAACGCGGCCAGGTGGCGGGTCTCCATCCGCGCCGTCTTCGTGTCGATGTCGATGACCCGGCAGCGCGGCAGGCTCGAACGCACCCTGACCACGGCCTCGCCGATGCTCAGTTCCGTGCCGTCCTCGGGCAGCGCGTCCGAGTCGATGGTGAAGGTCGCCCGGAAGCGCGCGGAGTCGCTCTCCCCGAGCCCGGCGATCTCACCGGTGCTGGCGAGGCTCACCGAGCCGCCGTAGACGACCATCCCCGGGGCGGTGATGCGGCCCAGCTGCACCGGCCTGCCGAGGTACTCGCCGAGCTGCTGCGCGTGGGGCGAGTCCTGGATCGCCAGGCGGGCCTCGCGCCCCCAGTAGTCGAAGACGACCTCCTCCCCGGTGGGGCGGGGATCGGCGGCGACCTCGCCCCCTTCGGGTGTCGTGGTCCGCAGGACGGTGCCGTCCCAGGCCGCGTCCACGAGGACGAGCCGGGGGTGCTCGACGGTGCGCAGCACCCGTCCCTTCTCCGGGTCGAGCAGGCAGAAGACCCGGTCACCGACGGGGCCGGTGCGGTCCAGACGGACGGAGGGCAGCTCGGCGTGCCGGGCGCCCTTGAGAACGGTCAGGCCGATCCGAGAGACGTGCATGGGCCAAGTATCCGCTGCGACGAGGCGCCTCAGCTGCCCGAGGTCATCCCGGCGGTCACGGCGAACATGGCGATGCCCACCCACAGGACGGCGAAGTACTGCATCGGGATCCAGAAGACCCGGTGCCGGTTGAACGCGCCCGCGGTCTGGCTCCGCTCGTGCTCCAGGAGGGCGTCTGCCATCTGGCGGGCCTCCGCCTCCGAGGAGGGCTGCGGGCGTCCGGGCCCGAGCGAGAACCGTCCCGTGCGGACCAGACCGTCGAGCTCGCTCTCGCGCTGGGCAGCCCACTCATCTACCTGGCGCTGGGGCCCGGTGCGGTTCATCCGGATGCCCGTGAACCACGTGGCGACCGCAGCGAGGAGCATGCCGATCGCCACCGAGTACGGGATGGCGCTCTCGGGCAGGAACGACGATCCGACCCCACCGAACAGCATTGCCGCCAGGAACACGTAGGCGACCGCGAGGATCCCCCACCCCTGCCAGATGATCATCGTGTACTCCCTTCTTCGGTGATGGTGCTCGGGGGAGCGTGCCACGGCCGGTGCCGTGCTCGATCCGTGGCACACGGAGACATCGCGCACATCCACATCCCGCCGCGATTCGCCCGCGGGCGAATCCGGGTGGGGTCGGCCCCCTTCGCGGCGATAGAGTTCGGGGGGTGCCTGCCCGGGCACCCACTGACCCGACCGAGGAGAAGCACCGTGCCTGCCCAGATCAGCATCACCGTCGCCGGAGACGAGCGATCGGTGGCCGAGGGCACGACGGCGGCGGATCTCTTCGAGGGTGACCGCGCGGTCCTCGTGGCCCGTGTCAACGGCGAGCTGCGCGACCTCGCCCACGAGATCGCCTCCGGTGACACCGTCGAGCCGGTGACCGCCGAGGAGCAGGACGGCCTCGACGTGCTGCGCCACTCGACCGCGCACGTGCTCGCCCAGGCGGTCCAGCAGATCAACCCGGACGCCAAGCTCGGCATCGGCCCGCCGGTCCGCGACGGCTTCTACTACGACTTCGACGTCGATGAGCCCTTCACCCCCGAGGACCTCAAGGCCCTCGACAAGGCGATGCAGCGGATCATCAACGAGGGCCAGACCTTCGTGCGCCGCGAGATCAGCGACGAGGACGCCCTCGCGGAGCTCGCCGACGAGCCGTACAAGTGCGAGCTCATCGGTCTCAAGGGTGGTGCCTCCGAGGACGCGGCCGAGGGTGCGTCGGTCGAGGTCGGCGGCGCCCAGCTGACGATCTACGACAACGTCCGCCGTGACGGCAGCCGCGCCTGGGGCGACCTGTGCCGCGGCCCGCACGTGCCGAGCACCAAGGTCATCGGCAACGCCTACAAGGTGATGCGCAGCGCCGCCGCCTACTGGCGCGGCAGCGAGAAGAACCCCCAGCTGCAGCGGATCTACGGGACCGCGTGGCCGACGAAGGGGGAGTTGAAGGCCTACCTCGAGCGCCTCGCCGAGGCCGAGAAGCGGGACCACCGCAAGCTCGGCCGGGACCTGGACCTCTACTCCTTCCCGGACGAGATCGGCTCCGGCCTGCCGGTGTTCCACCCCAAGGGCGGCGTCATCAAGCGGGAGATGGAGGACTACGTCCGCCGTCGGCACATCGAGGAGGGCTTCGAGTACGTCGGCACCCCCCACATCGCCAAGGAGGGGCTCTTCCACACCTCCGGGCACCTGCCGTACTACGGGGAGGGGATGTATCCCCCCTTCGACGTGGACGGCATGGACTACCGCCTCAAGGCGATGAACTGCCCGATGCACAACCTCATCTACCGCAGCAAGCAGCGCTCCTACCGCGAGCTGCCGCTGCGCCTCTTCGAGTTCGGGCACGTCTACCGGCACGAGAAGTCCGGCGTCATCCACGGGCTGACCCGCGTGCGCGGCTTCGCCCAGGACGACAGCCACTCCTACGTGACCAAGGAGCAGGCACCCGACGAGATCCGCCACCTGCTGGACTTCATCCTCGGGCTGCTGCGCGACTTCGGTCTGGACGACTTCTACCTCGAGCTCTCCACCCGCGACGACGACGGTGAGGGGAGCAGCAAGTTCATCGGGAGCGACGAGGACTGGGCGGAGGCCACCGCCGTCCTCGAGGAGGTCTGCCGCGAGACCGGTCTGGAGCTCGTGCCGGACCCGGGCGGCGCCGCCTACTACGGGCCGAAGGTCTCGGTCCAGGCCCGCGACGCCATCGGCCGGACCTGGCAGATGAGCACCATCCAGTACGACTTCAACCAGCCGGCGCCGGACCGCTTCGCCCTGGAGTACCAGGCGGCCGACGGCTCGCGGCAGCAGCCGGTGATGATCCACTCGGCGAAGTTCGGCTCGATCGAGCGCTTCATCGGGGTCCTCGTCGAGCACTACGCCGGCGCCTTCCCGGTCTGGCTGTCCCCGGTGCAGGTGCTCGGTGTGCCCGTCGCGGAGGAGTACGCCGACTACCTCTGGGACGTGCTGAAGCGCATGCGGGCCGAGGGCATCCGGGTCGAGCTGGACGAGAGCGACGACCGCTTCCCGAAGAAGATCCGCAACGCGAGCAAGTCCAAGGTGCCCTTCACCCTCATCGCCGGTGAGGAGGACCGCAGCCACGACGCTGTCTCCTTCCGCTACCGGGACGGCTCCCAGGAGAACGGCGTGCCGATCGCGGAGGCCATCGCCAAGGTCCGTGCGGCGATCGAGTCCAAGGAGCAGGTGACGAGCGCGCCGGCGGAGGCGCTCCCGGCGGGCGACGCATGAGCGGGCCCGAGGGCGAGGGAGTGGCCCAGCGACCGCCCGGGGGCAGCGAGCCTGCGGAGGACCTGCCGCGCGTGCCCGACGGCTTCGAGCGGCTGTGGACCCCGCACCGGCTGGCCTACGTCCAGGGTGAGCGCCCGAGCAACGACGCGGGGGAGGGCTGCCCCTTCTGCGCCTCACCGGGCAAGGAGGACTCCGAGGGGCTGATCGTCCACCGCGGCGAGCACTGCTTCGTCGTGATGAACCTCTTCCCGTACAACCCTGGCCACCTGCTGGTCTGCCCCTACCGCCACGTCTCCCTCTACGTCGACCTCACCGACGAGGAGACGGTGGAGTTCACCCGGCTGACGAAGCAGGCGATCGCCGCGCTGCGCGAGAGCAGCGCACCGCACGGCTTCAACATCGGGATGAACCAGGGCGAGGTGGCCGGTGCCGGCGTGGCCGCCCACCTGCACCAGCACGTCGTGCCGCGCTGGGGCGGGGACGCGAACTTCCTGCCGATCATCGGGCAGACGAAGGCGCTGCCGGCGCTGCTGGAGGACGTGCGCGCCCAGCTCGTCGCTGCCTGGCCGGGCAACTGAGCCCGCGCCGTTACTCTTGGGGACGCCATGCTGAACAAGTACGCCCGGGCCGCCGTGTCACGGATCCTCACACCCGTCGCCGCCTTCCTCACCCGGCTGGGCATCAGCCCCGACGTGATCACGGTCATCGGCACGCTCGGCGTCTGCGCGGGCGCCCTGATCTTCTTCCCGCTCGGTCACCTGCTGGTCGGTGTGCTGGTCATCACCGCCTTCGTCTTCTCCGACACCATCGACGGGCTCATGGCGCGGATGCAGAAGGGCTCCACCTCCTGGGGCGCCTTCCTGGACTCCACCCTCGACCGGCTCGGTGACGCCGCGGTCTTCTCCGGCCTGGCCATCTGGTTCTTCCAGGGGGGCGACGACCGGGTCATGGCGTGGCTCGCGCTGGCCTGCCTCGTGCTCGGCAGCGTCGTCTCCTACGCCCGCGCCCGCGCCGAGGGACTCGGCATGCGGGCCGACGTCGGCATCGCGGAACGTGCGGACCGGCTCGTCGCGACGCTCGTGACCACGGGCCTCGTGGGGCTGGGCCTGCCCGAGGTCGTCCTCAAGGTCGTCCTCGCGCTGCTCGCCGTGGCCAGCGTCATCACGATCTTCCAGCGGGTCCTCCTCGTGCGCCGGCAGGCGCTGTCCGATCCCGCGTCGCCGGCGGCGCCGTGAGGCGGCTGCGGGAAAGGGCGGTCGTCCTCGCCTTCCTGCTGGCCTGGCGGGTGCTGCGGCTGCTGCCCGAGGGGCTGGCCCACCGCCTCAGCGACCTCGTCGCCGACCGCAGCCACGCCCGCAACGGCACCTCCGTGCAGCGGCTGCGCGCGAACTACGCCCGGATCCGCCCCGACCTCGACGCTGCCGATCTCGAGGCCGTGGTGGCGAAGGGGGTGCGCGCCTCCCTTCGCTACTACCTCGAGGCCTTCCGCCTGCCGACCCTCGACGGCGCCGACGTGGACCACCTCGTCCGCTACGAGGGAGCGATGGACGAGCTGCGCGAGGTGCTGCGCCATCGGCCGGCACTGGCCTTCCTCGGTCACACCGGCAACTGGGACCTCGCGGGCGTCTGGTGCGCTCGTCATCTCGCCCCCGTCGTCTCGGTCGCCGAGAGGTTGGAGCCGGAGGAGATGTACCGGGCCTTCCTCGACTACCGCGAGGGCCTCGGCATGCGGATCCTGCCCGCCGAGTCGGGCACCTACGAACGGCTGCGCGACCAGCTGGCGACCGGTGAGCCGGTGCTCGTCCCGCTGCTCGCCGACCGGGACCTCTCCGCGACCGGTGTCGAGGTCGACCTGTGCGGTCACCCTGCCCGGCTGGCCGCCGGCCCGGCGGCCCTCGCGGTCGCCACGGGACTGCCGCTCTACCCGGTCACGCTGCGCCACGAGCGCGTCGGCCGGCGCTGGGGCATGGTCGTCACGGTCCACGACGCGGTGCCGGTACCGCCGGGGGAGGGACCCGAGGTGGTCCGGCAGGTCACCCAGTCCTGCGCCGACGCCCTCGGCACGGCACTGCGGGAGCATCCCGCGGACTGGCACATGATGCAGCGGGTCTTCTCCGAGGACACCCGGGCCGGCAGGGCAGCATGAGGATCGGCCTGGTCAGCCCCTACTCCTTCGACGTGCCGGGTGGAGTGCAGTTCCACATCCGCGACCTCGCCGAGTACCTCATCGCAAAGGGGCACCACGCCTCCGTCCTCGCCCCTGCGGAGGAGGGCACCCCGCTGCCGGACTACGTCGTGCCCGCCGGCCGACCGGTGCCCATCCGCTACAACGGCTCGACCGCTCGGCTCCTCTTCGGCCCGGTGGCCGCCGCCAAGGTGGGCCGCTGGATCGAGGAGGGGGACTTCGACGTGCTGCACCTGCACGAGCCGCTCTCACCCAGTCTGTCGATGCTCGCGCTGTGGTCGGCCACCGGTCCGGTCGTCGCGACCTTCCACACCGCGAACGAGCGGTCCCGGGCCATGCAGGCGGCCTTCCCGGTGCTGCGCCCGTCCCTGGAGAAGATCCTCGGGCGCATCGCGGTCTCCGAGGCCGCCCGCACGACCGTCACAACGCACATCGGCGGGGACGCGGTCATCATCCCCAACGGCGTGAGCACCCGGGCCTTCGCCGCCGCATCCCGCCGGGAGGAGTGGACCGGCACCCCCGGGCGCCCCACGATCGCCTTCCTCGGGAGGATCCACGAGCCTCGCAAGGGGCTGGCGGTCCTCCTCGAGGCGATGCCGCGGTTGCTGGCGGAGATCCCGGGTGCCCGGCTGCTCGTCATCGGTCCGGGCGCCGAGGAGACGCTGCGCCGACGGCTGCCGGGGGAGGTCGCCGCGGCGACCGAGTTCCTCGGGGCCCTGTCCGACCAGGACAAGGCGAGCGCCCTGGCCTCAGCCGACCTCTACGTCGCCCCCCACACCGGCGGCGAGAGCTTCGGGATCGTCCTCGTCGAGGCGATGGCCGCCGGGGCACCGGTGCTGGCCAGCGACCTGCCCGCCTTCCAGCGGGTGCTGGAGGCCGGAGCCGATGGGGTGGCGGGAGCCACCTTCGTCACCGGCGACGCGGGTGACCTGGCCACCCGCACCCTGGAGCTGCTCGCCGACCGCCCGCGGCTGCGGGTCCTCTCCGAGCTGGGCCGGCAGCGTGCTCGGGACTTCGACTGGGAGGTCGTGGCCGAGGAGATCATCGCCGTCTACGACACCGTCCTCGCCGCCGGCAGCACGTCCCGGTGGCCGCCCCGACCCCGGCCCGAGCTGCCGCGGCTGCGCCAGCGGAGGGCCACATGACGACGATCACCTGGCTCGTCCTCGCCGCCGCGGTGCTGCTGGCCCTGGCCTGGTACCTCTCCTACACCGCCGCCCGGCTCGACCGCCTCCACGCGAAGGTCGAGGGCGCGCTGTCCGCCCTCGACGCCCACGTCGTGCGCCGGGCCGAGGCCTCGCTGGAGCTCGTCCACTCCGGTGCGCTCGACCCGGCCTCCGCGGTGCTCATCGCCGGCGCGGCCACCGAGTCCCTGGAGCCGGTGAACGCCCGCCGGACGAGCGATGACCTGCTCGACGGGCAGCACTTCGCGGGACGGGAGGTGATCGAGGGCCAGCTCTCGGAGGTCCTCCACGCCGCGCTGCCTCCCGACGTGGTGCGCGACATCAGGGCAGGGGAGGGCGCCGGAGCCGAGGCGCTGGACCGGATCCGCGCCGCGGGGCTGCGCGTCCAGCTGGCCCGCCGCTTCCACAACGACGCGGTCGAGGAGGTCCGTCGGGTGCGCGCCAAGCGGGTCGTGCGGTTCTTCCGTCTCGCCGGGTACGCCGACCTGCCCCGGA
>CAYLUX010000011.1:31327-42948 GCA_964386935.1 uncultured Janibacter sp. | reverse complement strand
CCTGGGCAACCCGCAGCACGAGCGCACCCAGCGCTTCCTGACCTCGATCCTCTGAGCCCTCCCGCGCCCATCCGTCGCTCGTCCGCGCAGGGGGGTCAGAGGTCGGCGGCGTCGACGATCCGGTAGGCGTAGCCCTGCTCGGCGAGGAAGCGCTGCCGGTGGGCGGCGAACTCGGAGTCGACGGTGTCCCGGGCGACCACGGTGTAGAAGTGGGCGGTGCGGCCGTCCCCCTTCGGGCGGAGCAGTCGGCCGAGGCGCTGGGCCTCCTCCTGCCGTGAGCCGAAGGTGCCGCTGACCTGGATGGCCACGGTCGCCTCCGGGAGATCGACCGAGAAGTTGGCCACCTTGGAGACCACGAGCAGGTTGGTACGGCCCTCGCGGAAGTCCGCGAAGAGCGCCTGGCGCTCCTTGACCGAGGTCTCGCCGGTGATCAGGTCCGCGCCGAGCCGTTCGGAGAGCTCGTGCAGCTGGTCCAGGTACTGGCCGATGACCAGGGTCTGCTCGCCCTCGTGCTGGTCGACGACCTTCTGGACCACGTCGAGCTTGACGGGGGAGCAGGCCGCGAGCCGGTAGCGGTCCTCGGCCTCGGCGGTGGCATAGGCCATCCGCTCGGACTCGGTGAGGGCCACCCGCACCTCCACGCAGTCGGCGGGGGCGATGTAGCCCTGGGACTCGATGTCCTTCCACGGGGCGTCGAAGCGCTTGGGCCCGATGAGTGAGAAGACGTCGGCCTCGCGTCCGTCCTCGCGCACGAGGGTCGCGGTCAGGCCGAGTCGGCGGCGGGCCTGCAGGTCGGCGGTCATCCGGAAGATCGGTGCCGGCAGCAGGTGCACCTCGTCGTAGACGATGAGGCCCCAGTCCCGGGCGTCGAGCAGGTCCAGGTGGGGGTAGGCGCCCTTCCGCTTGAGGGTGAGCACCTGGTAGGTCGCGATCGTCACCGGACGGATCTCCTTGCGGGCACCCGAGTACTCGCCGATCTCGTCCTCGGTGAGGGTGGTCCGGGCGATCAGCTCCTCCTTCCACTGTCGCGCGCTGACGGTGTTGGTGACGAGGATGAGGGTCGTCGCCTTCGCCTCGGCCATGGCACCGGCGCCGACGAGGGTCTTGCCGGCGCCGCAGGGGAGGACGATCACCCCGGAGCCGCCGTCCCAGAATCCGTCGACGGCCTGCTGCTGGTAGGGCCGCAGGCTCCAGCCGTCCTGGTCCAGGTCGATGGGGTGGGCCTCGCCGTCGACGTAGCCGGCGCGGTCGTCGGCCGGCCAGCCGACCTTGAGCAGCTCCTGCTTGAGGCTGCCCCGCTCGGAGGGGTGCACGACCACCTCGTCCGGGGAGAGCTGATCGCCCAGCAGTGGCTTGATCTTCTTGTGCCGCATGACCTCGGTGAGCACGGCCCGGTCGGTGGCCCGGAGCAGCAGCTGCTCGCCGTCCTTCTCCAGCACGAGGCGCCCGTAGCGGTCCATCGTGTCGGCGATGTCCACGAGCAGTGCTTGGGGCACCGGGTAGCGGGAGTGGGTGACGAGGGCGTCGACGACCTGCTCGGCGTCGTGGCCGGCGGCTCGGGCGTTCCACAGCCCGAGCGGGGTGACCCGGTAGGTGTGGATGTGCTCCGGCGCCCGCTCCAGCTCCGCGAAGGGGGCGATGGCCCGCCGCGCGTCGGCGGCCTTCTCGTGGTCCACCTCCAGCAGCAGGGTCTTGTCGCTCTGGACGATCAGGGCGCCGTCGTTCACGCCGTCGACTCCGTAGTGGCGGCGAAGGCGACGATGCCGATGACGACCGCCAACGCCAGGATGGTCAGCCCGACGAGCACGATCCAGCCGATCGTGGTCACCCGTCGGGCGTTCTCCGGGTCGCTTGCCTGCTGGGCCAGGCCGACGACGCCCAGGACGAGTGGGATCGCACCGATCGGGCAGCAGTAGACGGTCATGACGAGCAGGCCGGAGATGACCGTGAGCACGATCGCCGAGGTGTTCGGCGGCGTCGGGGGTCGGTAGTAGCCCGGCGCGAACGGCGGCTGCCCGTAGGGGCCCTGTGGGTACGGGGTGTAGGGCGAGGGCGGCTGCGGGCTGCCCTGCTGCGGGTACGGCTGCGGGCTGCCCTGCTGCGGGTACGGCTGCTGGGGTTGTGCCTGCAGCGGGGGCTGGACCGGGTAGGGGGTGGTCGGGTCGGCGCCGGGACGGATCGCCTCGGTGCGGTCGCCGCCGGCGGGGCGCTCCCCCTTCGGGTCTCCCGGCTGCTCGCCGGGATTCGCGCTGCTGCTCATGTCTTCGTCCTCCTGATCCGCCCTGCACGGACCTCGGCCAACGCTACGTGATCAGCCATGATGGGGGACATGACCCGTGCACTGCCCCAGCGTGAAGTCCTGCCCGGCCTGCCTTCGCGGGTGACGATCTACGAGGTCGGGGCCCGGGACGGGCTGCAGAACGAGAAGTCGACCGTGCCGACCGAGGTCAAGGCAGAGTTCATCAGGCGGCTGCTCGCGGCCGGGCTGGAGACGGTGGAGACCACCAGCTTCGTCTCGCCGAAGTGGATCCCCCAGCTGGCCGACGCGAGCGACCTGCTCGCCGAGCTCGGCGAGGCGGGGAAGGGTCCTCGCCGTCCTGTGCTCGTCCCCAACGAGCGGGGCCTGGACCGGGCGATGGAGTCCGGGGTCGACGCGGTGGCGATCTTCGGTAGTGCCACGGAGACCTTCGCGCAGAAGAACCTCGGCCGGTCCCTGGAGGAGTCGGTCGAGATGTTCCGCCCCGTCGTGCGCCGTTCCCGGGAGGCCGGGATGTGGGTGCGTGCCTACGTCTCGATGTGCTTCGGCGACCCGTGGGAGGGTCCCGTGCCGGTGAACCAGGTCGCCGACGCGTGCGTCTCGCTCATGGAGCTCGGCTGCGACCAGCTCTCGCTCGGTGACACGATCGGGACCGGGACCCCCGGCCACGTCGAGGCGTTGCTCGCCGAGCTGGACCGGCGGGGCCTGGGCACCGACCGGATCGGGGTGCACTTCCACGACACCTACGGGCAGGCCCTCTCCAACACCCTCACCGCGCTGCGCGCCGGCGTCTCCGTCGTCGACGCCTCGACCGGTGGTCTGGGCGGGTGCCCCTACGCCAAGTCGGCGACCGGCAACCTCGCGACCGAGGACCTCGTGTGGATGCTCGACGGTGCCGGGGTCGAGACCGGTGTCGACCTCGACGCCCTCGTCGAGACGAGCACCTGGATGGCTGAGCAGCTCGGTCGCCCCTCACCCTCCCGGGTGGTCAAGGCGCTCGCGGGGGCCTGAGCGACGGGTCCCGGCCTGCCCCACGATTCTCGGGTCACCCGAGAATCTGCCCCTTTGCATGAGTTAGAAACTCTTGCCGAGCGGATGTTTTCCGGGTCACCCGAGAATCGTGGGGCGAAGGGGGGCGCCCCTCACTCGTCGATCACGACACCGGTGATCCGGTGCAACGAGTAGACCTGCGGTGCCGCGTCGACCTCGCCGACGACCCGCCCGCCGTCGACGCGGCGGGGGTGGAAGAGCACCCGACGGGTCGCGCCGACACCGTCGCTCACGCCCAGCCAGACCGGGAGCCGGTCCGCGGCGGCCTCGCGCAGCAGCGCCGAGGCGCTCGCCGGGTCCAGCGACGGGATGCTCGGGCCCTCACCGCCCATCACCGGCCGCGAGGCGGCCTCCTCCTCCGCGACCCGCAGCCGGGCGAGGACCTGCTCGGCCGGCTCGCGGGGGATCTCCGTCACGGGGCGCTCCCGGTGCGGCGTCGCCCGGCGGTGCGTCGGGCCCGTGGTGACGACCCCGCCGGCGCCCTCGAGTGCCGGTGAGCTGCCCACCTGGCGCAGCGACTCCAGCAGCACGGTCGGCCCCACGGGGGAGACGAGCACGGTCGGCGCGATCTGGCGCAGCTGCAGGTGGCCCAGCTCGCGGTTGGCGAGCAGCGCCTCCAGGTGGGCGGGGTCGTCGCTGCGCAGGTAGCTGCCCGCGTCGCCGACCCGCAGCTGGCCGTGCCGTCGGGCCACGTCCCGCACGAGGTACTCCAGCGGCTGCGGGACCTCGGTGGCGCTGAACCGCGCCAGTGCGTCGAGCAGCTCCTCGGCACTCCACCCGGCGTCGAGGGCGGCGCGCAGCGTCCGCTCGGTGAAGCGGTGCACGACCGCACCCCCGCGCGACTCGACCTGGGCGGTGTGTCGCAGCAGCGAGGCCAGCTCGGGCACAGCGGTGCCGGGCACGATCGCGGTGAGGTCGGCCTGCAGCAGCAGCCGGTCGACCGGCTCGGGCACGAGGCCGACGAGCCGTTCGGCGGCGGCGCCCTCGCCCTCCAGCAGCGCCCGGCCGACGCTGCCCAGGGCCGAGCGTCCGGTCACGCCGAGGACCTCGGTCTCGCCGAGCAGCCTCGCGACCACCCCGGCCGCGTCGCGCGGCATCCGGCGGGGACGACGGTGGCGGAGCAGGTCCAGGACCAGCTCAGCGGTCGGTGCGCTGCCCTCCGGCAGGTCGGCGAGAACCTCGAGGACCTCCCGGCGCAGTGCCCGCACGGGCGGCCAGACGTGGCCCTCCGAGAGCGCGTTGACCCGGCTGCCGTCCTCCGGCGCCGGCGCGGCGGCGGAGCGAAGGGAGACCAGCCACGCCTCGGCGAGGACGCCCCACCGGGCGGCCGGATCCGTCTCGCGCCACGAGTCCAGCTCCGTCGTCGGCCGCCAGGTCGGCTCGGGGGCCCGGTCGTCGGCGATGAGCCCCGCGGTCAGGGCCAGCTCCAGCAGGATCGTGGCCGTGCTCTCCTGCAGGTCCAGCGCCGAGGCGAGGGAGCGCAGGTCGCGCACGGCCAGGCCGCCGCTGCGCAGCACCCGGGGCGCGAGCGCCTCGAGATGGTCCATGAGCTCGTCGACGAGCGAGACCGTCTCGGTCGCGGCCGCCGTCGCCGCCTCGTCCACGTCCCGGGGTTCCAGCCGCCGGACCTCGGTCGTGTCCGGCCCGTCGAGCGGGTCGGGGAGCAGGCGTCCACCTCGGGCGGCGAGTCCGACCTCGAGCGGTGCGATCACGAGCCGGTCGTCGTCGGTGGCGGTGAGCAGGCGCCGCGCCAGCAGGTCCTCGACCGCGGTGGCGGCCGAGCTCGCGGGGTCCCGTGGGCGGGCGGCGGTCGGGCCGTGCCGGGCGATGCGGTCCAGGACCTTGCGGGAGCCGGAGGAGAGCTCGGCGACGGCTGCCTCGACGTCCTCGGGCAGGTCGTGGTGCAGCTCGGCGGCCCGCGGCCCCAGACCGGTCGGCGTGGGCCCGAGCACCTCGATCACGGTGCGCGAGACCGCGGGGCCGTCGGAGGTGCGCCACAGCAGGGCGGCGGTCGTGAGGTCCTCGAGCAGCCCTGCGGCCGTCGCCGCGTCGCAGCCGAGCAGCGGGGCGATCGCTCCGGGTGACGCCTCGCCCGCGACGACGCAGGCCTGCAGCGCGGTCAGGTGCGGCAGGTCGAGATGGTCGATGGCTCGGGTCGTGCTCGCCCGGGTGCTCGCCCGCGCGGCGAGCGCGGTCAGGTCGGCCGGCTGGGGGCGGGCCAGGTCCGGGCGCACGCCGAGCAGCGCCACCAGCTCCTCATCGGTGCGGTGGCGGATGTCCTCGGCGAGGGAGCGCACCGATCCACGGTAGTTCACGCGCCGTGGCGGGTCCGGCGCCCCGGTAGGTTCGGGGACATGGCGATCTCCCCCCACGGTGACGAGTGGCAGCTGAGCAGCGGGGACGTGCGGGCCCACGTCGTCGAGGTCGGCGGCGGGCTGCGCAGCCTGGTCGTCGGCGACGTCGACGTGGTCGCCGACTACCCGCCGGACGTCATGGCCCCGTCTGGACGGGGTCAGGTGCTCGTGCCCTGGCCGAACCGGATCCGTGACGGCCGCTACGACTTCGGTGGTGAGCGGCACGAGCTGGCGCTCACCGAGCGCGCGACGGGCAACGCGATCCACGGGCTGGTCCGGTGGGAGTCCTTCCGCCCCACCGAGCACGACCCCGACCGCGTCGTCCTCCTGCACACCCTGCACCCGCACCCGGGCTACCCCTTCGCGCTGGAGGTGCGCATCGTCTGGCAGGCCGATGCCCGCGGCCTGACCTGCACCACCCGGCTGACGAACATCGGCGCCGACACCGCACCCGTCGGCTACGGCGCGCACCCCTACCTGGCCCTCGGTGGCACGCCGGCCGCGCAGGCACGCCTCACCGTGCCGGCGGAGAGGGTCGTGCTCGTCGACGGGCAGCGCTCGCTGCCGACCGGGACGAAGGGGGTGGGGGGCACCCCCTTCGACCTGCGCGCGGGTGAACCGCTCGGTGACCGCTCCATCGACAACGCCTACACCGACCTGACCCGTGGTGAGGACGGCTGCTGGACGGTCACCCTCGAGACCGACCACGGTGCCGTCGACCTCTGGGGCGGGCCGGGGCTGGACTGGGTCCAGGTCTTCACCGGGCGCTCCGACCCGGCGCAGCTCCCGGCAGGGCAGCCGGCCGGCATCGCGGTGGAGCCGCTGTCCTGCCCGCCGGACGCGTTCAACTCCGGCGAGGGCCTGGTCAGCCTGCCGCCGGGCGGGACGTGGTCGGCGCAGTGGGGGATCGAGGTGCCTCGACCCCGTTGACCTCGGGGCTGATGAGGCGCTCCAGCCGCAGCAGCAGCCAGGCGACCGCCACCAGCCCGAGCCCGATGACGGCGAGGAAGACCGCCGGGAGGTCCCGGTCCAGCAGCGCTCCGGCCACGAGCGGACCGAGCACTCCGCCGGACATGAAGGCGGCGGACTGGAGCGCGTTGACCCGGCCGCGCAGGTGGTCCGGCGCCATGTCGTTGGTGATCGCCGGCAGCGTCGGCTGCAGCAGGGTCTCGCCGAGCCCGAAGAGCCCGAGGAAGGCGACGACGAGCACCGCGGCCGTCACCCCCGCCGGGAGCAGGCCGCTCGCGCCGAGCGCCAACCAGGCGAGGGTCCAGATGCCCACCATGATGATGCCGACGCGGGTGCGCCGGTGCCCCTCGATGCGCTGCAGCACCCAGAACTGCAGCACCACGATGACACCGGTGTTGACGGCGAAGGCGACGCCGATGACCCCGGTGCCCACCTGCGAGACACCGCGGGCGAAGGCCGGGATGCCCGCCTCGAGCTGCCCGTAGCCGACGAAGCTCGTCACGAGCGCGAGGAGCAGCACCCAGCGCATCCCCGGCAGCCGCAGCACGCCGGCGTACCCGCCCCTGCCGGTCTCGGCCGCGGGCCGCTCGGCGCGCGCGTGCACGTGGCGAAGGGGGCCGAGCAGCCAGATCCCGGGGATGAGGATGAGCACCGCGTCGATGAGGAAGATCGCCTCGAAGGTCACCGGCCGCGTCACGTCGACGAAGGCCCCGGCGATGAGCCCGCCGGCGCCGATGCCGAGGTTGAGCAGGGCGAAGTTCACCCCGAAGTAGCGCTGCCGCAAGGGTCCTCGCACCAGCGCGGAGATGAAGGTGTTGGACGCGGACCAGCCGATGCTCTGCGAGAGGCCCATGAGGACCGCGCCGAGGACCGCGAGCGGGAGCGAGACGGCGAAGCCCATCGCCACGGCGCCGAGGCTCTGCACCACGCCCGCGCAGATGAGCATCCAGCGCGCCCCGACCCGGTCGGTGAGCGAGCCCATCGGGCCGGCCATGGCGGCGGCGACGAGCGCGAGCAGCGCCATGACCGTGCCCGCGGTGTCGAGGGAGAAGTGGCGCACCTCGTGCAGGTAGATGACGGTGAAGGGCAGGGTCATTCCCCGGCCCAGGTGCTGGACCGCCACGGTGGAGAGGAGGAATCTCCCTTCGCGCGGCAGGGCCCGCCAGAAGCCGCCGACGCCGGGGCCGATCTCGCGGGCCGGCACGTCGCGCGGGAGGGAGGTCACGAGGCACCATCGTGCCCTACGGGAGGCCGCGTCCACGAGCCGATTTCCTGCGTTGGGGCGGGCCCGGAGCACGGGTTAACCTTGGACGGGCGCGCGGACCCGTGCGTCCATCGAACTGTGGCGAGCAAGAGGTGCACGGTGCCGACTGGCAAGGTCAAGTGGTACGACGCGGAGAAGGGCTTCGGCTTCATCTCCGGCGACGACGGGGAGGACGTCTTCCTCCACGCGGGCGCACTGCCGGAGGGCACGAAGACCGTCAAGGGCGGCACCCGGGTGGACTACGGCGTGGTCGAGGGCCGTCGCGGCGCGCAGGCGCTGTCGGTGCAGGTCCTCGAGCCGACCCCGAGCGTGCGCTCCAACCTGCGCAAGCGTGACCGCAAGGAACCCGAGGACATGGTGGGCATCGTCGAGGACCTCATCCAGCTCCTCGACGGGGTCTCCAACGGGCTGCGCCGCGGGCGCTACCCGGAGAAGGGCCAGGGCACCAAGGTCGCCCAGGTGCTCCGCCGCGTCGCCGACGACCTGGAGGGCTGAGATGCCTCGCAAGAAGACCGATGCCGTCCTCGAGGCGGCGATCGAGCCGGCCCGGCGCGAGCTGCTCGCCGCGACCGACGACTCGGGAGTCGGCGAGCACGTCGGCTTCACCCTGGAGGACGACCGGCTCGGGACCCACTGGTTCGAGGCGACCTTCCCGGGCTACCGCGGGTGGCACTGGGGCGTCGTGGTCACCCGCGCGCCGCGCTCGAAGAACGTGACCGTCTGCGAGTCGCAGCTGCTGCCGGGCGACGGCGCGCTGCTCGCCCCGGAGTGGCTGCCGTGGGCCGACCGGCTGGCACCGGGTGACGTGCGACCGGGTGACGTCACCCCGAAGGTCGAGGACGACCCCAACCTCGAGGCGGGCTTCGAGGCCACCGGCGAGGAGGACGTCGACGCGGTCGCGCTGTGGGAGCTCGGTCTCGGGCGTCCGCGCGTGCTCTCGGCCGAGGGGCGCGAGCGTGCCGCGCAGCGGTGGTACGACGGGTCCCACGGGCCGACCGCCGAGGTCGCGACCAAGGCACCCGCGCGCTGCGAGAGCTGCGGCTACTTCCTGCCGATGGCCGGGATCATGCGGCGCACCTTCGGCGTCTGCGCCAACGAGTGGAGCCCGAGCGACGGCACCGTCGTCAGCCGTGACCACGGCTGCGGCGCCCACTCCGAGGTCGACGTCAAGGCACCGGAGCCGGAGCGGGTCGGCGAGCCGATCCTCGACGACGAGGCCGTCGAGGCCCTGTGAGCGCACCAGCAGACGGAGGGCTCCTCGAGCGCCACTTCCGCATCACCGAGCGTGGTTCGACCCTCGGGCGCGAGATCCGCGGTGGTCTCGCGACCTTCTTCACGATGGCCTACATCGTGGTCCTCAACCCGCTGATCATCGGGACCCAGCCGGACTCCACGGGCAACTTCCTCGGCGGGGGTGACGCGCCGAACCTCGCGATGGTCGCCGCGGGCACCGCCCTCGTCGCGGGCGTGATGACCGTGCTCATGGGCGTGGTCGCGAACTACCCGCTCGCCCTGGCGGCGGGCCTGGGCCTGAACGCCTTCGTCGCCTTCGGCATCGCCTCGCTGCCGGAGATGACCTGGGCCGACGCGATGGGCCTCATCGTCCTCGAGGGCCTCATCATCCTCGTACTCGTGCTCACCGGCTTCCGCAAGGCGGTGCTGCTCGCCGTCCCGCCGCAGCTGAAGACCGCGATCAGCGTCGGCATCGGCCTCTTCATCACGGTCGTCGGCATGGTCGACGCGGGCTTCGTGCGCAAGGCCGAAGGGGGTCCGCTGGGCGAGCTCGGTGTCGGCGGCTTCCTCGCCGGCTGGCCGCTGCTCGTCTTCGTCGTCGGCCTCTTCATCATCGTCACGCTGCACGTGCGGCGGGTGCGCGGTGCGATCCTCTACGGCATCCTCGGCACGACCGTGCTCGCGATCCTCGTCGAGGCGATCTTCCACGTCGGCTCCCAGACCGATGCCTCCGGCAAGGTGGTCAACCCCACCGGGTGGGGCCTGAACGTCCCGAGCCTGCCGGACACCCTCGTCGCCACCCCGGACTTCGGCCTGCTCGGCAACTTCAACCTGCTCGGGTCCTTCGACAAGATCGGCATCGTCTCCGCGATCCTGCTCGTCTTCACGATCCTGCTCGCGGACTTCTTCGACACGATGGGCACGATGGTGGCCGTCGGCGCCGAGGGCGACCTGCTCGACGAGGACGGCAACCCGCCGGAGTCGCAGAAGATCCTCGTCGTGGACTCGATCGCGGCCGCCGCCGGTGGTGCCGCCTCCGTCAGCTCCAACACCAGCTACATCGAGTCCGCCTCGGGTGTCGGCGAGGGAGCACGCACCGGTCTGGCCTCGGTCGTCACCGGCCTGATGTTCCTGGTCGCGACCTTCCTCTCGCCGCTCGTGTCCGTCGTGCCCTACGAGGCCGCGACCCCCGCGCTCGTGCTCGTCGGCTTCCTGATGATGCAGCAGGTCAAGGAGATCGACTGGGACGACCTGGGCATCGCGATCCCGGCCTTCCTGACGATCATCCTCATGCCCTTCACGTACTCGATCACCGCGGGCATCGGGGCCGGCTTCGTCACGTACGTCTTCATCCGGGTCGTGCGGGGGCAGGCGCGCACCGTGCACCCCCTCATGTGGCTCGTCGCGGTGCTCTTCGTGCTGTACTTCGCGATCGACCCGATCAAGGGCATCCTCGGCGTCAGCTGACCCTCCCTTCGTCCCCGCGACGATTCTCGGGTGACCCGAGAAACTGCCCCTTGGCAAGAGTTAGAAACTCATGCCAAGGGGCAGTTTTCCGGGTGACCCGATAATCGTGGGGCGAAGGGGGTCGGCGGAATAGTTAGCCGAGGTAATGAGTTCTCCTCCTCGTGTCCACCACGAGAGGAGCTGCCGTGCCCCAGCCGGCCGTCGCCACGGAGCGGGAGGTCGGCGCCCTGAGCGAGGACCTGCGGCTGGCGTGCATGCGCATCAGCCGGCGGGTCCGCTTCGAGAGCGCCGACGAGATCGCCCCGCACCAGTTCAGCGTGCTCGCCCGGCTCGAGCACGGGCCTGCGAGCCCGCGTGCCCTCGCCGACGTCGAGAAGGTCTCCGCCCCGAGCATGACCCGCACCGTCGGTTGCCTCGCCGACAAGGGCCTCGTGGCGCGTCACGACGATCCCGACGACGGCCGCCGGATCATCGTCGAGCTGACCGATGAGGGGCGGACGGCCCTGCGCCGCGCGCGCCGCGGCCGCAACCGGTGGATGCACGAGCGGATCCTCGAGCTGGGTGAGCAGGACCGGCGCGCCCTCGCGGCGGCCAGCGAGGTCCTGGCGCGGATCGCGGCCCGATGAGCTCGACCTTCGCCTCCCTCTCCGTCCCCAACTACCGCACCTACGCCACCGGCGCGATCATCTCCAACGTCGGCACCTGGATGGGCCGGGCCGCCCAGGACTGGGTGGTCCTGACCGTCCTGACCCAGAACTCCGGCACCGCGCTGGGCATCGTCACCGGGCTGCAGTTCATCCCGATGCTCGTCCTGGCCCCGTGGACCGGCGCGGTCATCGACCGGGTGCCCAAGCGCGCCCTGCTCATGGTCAGCCAGGCGATGCTGGGGCTCGCCGCGATCGTCGGCGGCGTGCTCGTCGTGACCGGCACCGCGCAGCTGTGGCACTTCTACCTCATCGCGCTCGCGACCGGCCTGGCCACCGCCTTCGACAACCCGGCCCGGCAGTCCTTCGTCTCCGAGATGGTC